>NZ_CP147913.1:624666-937000 GCF_037414475.1 Myxococcus stipitatus
TGGCATCCGCGGGCGTCGCGGGCGCAATCACCTTCAGGCCCGGGAAGTGCGCGTAGTTGGCCTCCAGCGCCTGGCTGTGCTGGCTGGACAGGCGCCCACCCGCGCCACCCGGGCCGCGGAAGACGATGGGGCAGCGCAGCTGTCCACCGGACATGTGGCGCAGCTTGGCGGCGTTGTTGACGATCTGGTCCATCGCCAGGATGGCGAAGTTCCACGTCATCATCTCCACCACCGGACGCAGGCCCACCATGGCCGCGCCCACGCTCATGCCACCAAAGCCCAGCTCGGAGATGGGCGCGTCGATGATGCGCGCGCTCCCGAACCGGTCCAGCAGTCCCTGCGACACCTTGAACGCGCCGTTGTAACGGCCCACTTCCTCGCCAATCAGGAAGACGTTCGCGTCGCGCTCCATCTCCTCGGCGAGCGCCTGGTTCAGCGCCTCGCGGTACATCAACTCGGGCATCGTCGGCTCCGACTCGAAATCAAAAAAGGTTGGGTTGTGACAGGGGCCCTGAACGCCTTCAGCGAATCAGGCCCGCCTTCTTGTCCGCGGCTTCCGCCTGTTCGCGCGGCTCCAGGTCCCAGGTGACCTTCAGCTCCTGGCCCGTCGGGTACGACGGCCAGTGGGTCACCTTCACGCCCAGCACCCGCTCGCGGGGACGCACGTCGGCCTCGCCCGGCTCGACGATGGTGTCGCGCCACAGCTCTTCCAGGCTCGGCTCCGGGGACTCGTCCGCGAACTTCACCGCGGCGTCGACCTGCGCCTTCACCTCTTCGTCGATGCGCTCGAAGTCCGCCTCCACCGCCAGGCCCTGGCGAATGGTGTACTCGCGCAGCTTGGGGATGGGGTCGTTCTTGCGCTCCTCCTCCACCTCCTGCTTGGACCGGTAGTTGGCCGGGTCCGCCATGGAGTGGCCCCGGAAGCGGTACGTGTTCGCCTCCAGCAGCACCGGGCCCTTGCCCGCGCGGCACCACGCCGCCGCGTCCTTCACCGCCTCGTACATCTTCAGCGCGTCCATGCCATCCACCGGCTCGCCCCGCATGTCGTAGGCGGCGGCGCGCTTGTAGATTTCCGGCACGGCGGCCGTGCGGGTGACCGCCGTGCCCATGCCGTAGCGGTTGTTCTCGCAGATGTAGATGACCGGCAGCTTCCACTTCGACGCCATGTTGAACGTCTCGTGCAGCGCGCCCTGGTTGGCGGCCGCGTCGCCGAAGTAGCAGACCGTCACGCGGTCCTCGTTGCGATAGCGGCTGGCGAAGGCCATGCCGGCCGCCAGCGGAATCTGCCCGCCGACGATGCCGTAGCCGCCGTAGAAGTGGTGCTCGATGTCGAAGATGTGCATCGAGCCGCCCTTGCCCTTGCTGTAGCCGGTGCCGCGGCCGAACAGCTCCGCCATCACCATGCCCGCGTCACTGCCACGCGCCAGGGGCTGGCCGTGGTCGCGGTACGCGCTGAGCATGTAGTCGTCCTGGCGGATGGCCTCCACCGGCCCCACCGCCACCGCCTCCTGCCCGATGTACAGGTGACAGAAGCCGGCAATCTTCCCCAGCGTGTACTGCTGACCCGCACGCTCCTCGAAACGGCGGATGAGGTACATCTTCCGGTACATCGTCAACAGCAGGTCCTTCGAGTACGGGCTGGCCACCGCGGGTGCCTCCATGCTGGCCGCCCCCCTCCTCTCCAGGGGCGGCAAACGCCGAGCGCCTCATAGCGCGCGGCAGGGGGACTTCAAAGCCTTTCAAACCCCATCGGGACGCGCCTGTCTTTCAGGCGCGGTGCGTCAGGAAACGAGCGTGAAATGCGGCACGCTGATGATGCCATCCAGCAGCGTGACGGGCCTGCCGGAATGGTCCGTGGCCAGATGAATGACGAGTGCCTCCGGAAAGCGCCGCTGATAGTCGTTGGCGTGGGTGGGCTCGTTGTCGAAGGCGGCCACCACGGTGCCCAGGCGGCCCAGCCTCGCGTGGGCCTCGCGCTTGAACGCGTCATCGTCGTCGCTCAGCGTGGGCTTCATCACCAGGAGCACCCGCTTCTCGTCGGGCTCCGCCATGCCATGGCGCCGCATGCAGGCGACAGAGCCCGCGCGCATGCCCTCGTGACGGCCCGTGACGTAGACCAGGTGCGCCCCCGTGGCGACCACGGCGTGCGTGAAGGCCGCGGCGCCGTCGATGGCCTCGTCGACCTCGCAGTACTCGCTGGTGAAGAAACGCTCCGCCCAGAACTTTCGCGCGACGGGAAAGTGGTCTGCGACCTGCGCCTCCGCCAGGCCGCATGCGCGCATTGCGTCACGCATGTCCCAACCGGACGTCCAGTGGTCCGGGCCACAGGCGGCCAGGGCGGCAACCGCGTGGGCCTGCCCGTATTCCCTCAGGATGCGGGCCTGACGGTGGCGGTTGTCGAGCAGCGTCGAGTCCAGGTCGAACGCCAGCACCGCCCGCTCACCGAGCGAGCGGGCCCGAACGAGGACCGCGTCCAGGCTGTCGCGCCAGTCGGCGCGGATGCGCTTCTTGAAGTCTTCAGGGGCCATGGGCGCGGCGAACATTACCCTCGCGCGCGCGGCCGTGCCGCCTAAACCGCCACCTCAGGCGGCCGACTGCCAGGGCATGGGACCAGGAGGCACGCCCTGCCCCGCGTCCGCGAAGCGCTGCATGCGCTGGATGCCGTTGCGGTCCAATACCAGTCGCACCAGCTGCGTGCTCTCCTGGCGCCGGTCCGTCTCCCCGTCCTCCACCGTGAAGCGGAACACCACGTCCACGGGGTAGCGCTTGGCGCCTCGGATGTGGCCCACGGACAGGTCCGCCAGGTCCACGTACTCGAGCGCCAGCTCCGGCTCGTCCATGTCCCGCAGGAAGCGCCCCACGTTGAGCCGGAGGATATCCGTCACGCCAGACAAGCCCCGCTCCGTGCGAGGCAACAGGCGCGCGTCCAGCACGATGTGCTTCTGGTAGCGGATGACCGTCTCCGTCACCTCGCCCTGGGACGCCATGAGGAAGTCGTCCTGGTGGCGCAGCGCCGCGACGGACTCGGGCACCTTGGGCCCGTAGTCCACGCGCTCCTCGCACGTGCCGATGGTGCGCCCGGTCACCGGGTCCACCAGGTCCGCAGTCCGGTCAAACAAGTGGGTGGCCGCCGCCCGGCTGAGCACCCGCCGCAGGCCCTCCTTGATGCGGTCCTTCATCATGTAGCCGACCACGGCGATGAGGAAGAAGTTGAGGCTCACCTGCGTGAAGCGGATCTGCGCCCACAAGGCCACCGCGGTCGCGAACGACATGGCGATGCCCGCCGCGAGCGCGAACAGCACCTCCTCCCAGCCCTGCCGCTTCTGCCTGCGGCGCGAGGAGAGGAAGAGCACGTTCATGCAGAACTTCTTCAGCATGCCCAGCCGCTGGATGTACTCCTCGTTGTCCCCCGTGGGGCTCAGCACGCTGCGCAGCCGGTTCTCCTTGCGGTAGACCTCCTCTCGCAGCACCGCGTCCATCAGCCCCTTGCGCAGGCCCAGCCACGGCTCTCCGCGAGGCAGCGCCTTCATGTCCGCCACCGCGCGCCGGAAGCCGTTCTCCACCAGCAGGCTCACGTACTCGTCCACCAGGCGCAGCGACACGCGGGAGCGGTCCTGCACGCGCAATTCCCCCACCGAGCGCAGCCACTGGCGGAAGCGCTCCAGCACCTGCGCCACCCCGGACTGCATCGCCAGGACATCCGACTCCAGCGTCGCGCACGCGTCGGTGGGCAGGGACACCGGGCCCTCACACCGGGCCTCCACGCTGGTGGCGAAGCGGCGCAGCGCGCCCCGCAGCACACAGGACAGGAGCTTGGCCTGGTAGACGACGTCCCCTTCGGAGCCCAGCCCCGTGCGCAGCCACGCCTCCAGCTTCACCAGCGGCGACGCATCCGACGTGAGCAACTCCTGCACCGCCATCACCGGCGTCTTGAAGCGCACGTAGTTGTGGATGTCCGCGTAGAAGTCCGCGCGGGGGTACGTCTCCGCGTCGATGTAGAGGCTGCCCGGAAGAAACAGGTGGGCCTCCACGAGATAGCGAGTCTCATCCACGCCCGAAGGCTGGTACTCGAGCTTGATCTCGAACTGCTTCCGGTCGTGAACCTCGAAGCGGCTCTGCAGTGGTGCGGGTGCCTGGGTCACAGCCTCACTCTACGTTACAACCCTGTCACGGGGGAGGGATGCCCCCCGTGACGTCTCCCCCTTCACAGGGACCTCAGCCTCCGGTACCAGTCCTAGGAGGTGAAACTGTCTGCGCGGTGGCAACCGCCGGCTGCGCGGCGCCGGCCTTGGGCTGCGGCCGGGCGTTCCACACGCGGGTGGCCAGCAGCAGACCGCCGAACGATAGCGGGAGCATGGCGAGCGGCCAGTTGCCCCAGTTGCCCGGGTCCTTGGCCACATCCCCCGCGGGGAGGATTCGCCCGAGCAGCAGGGACTGGAGCGCGGTGCCGGCGTACACCGCGCCGTCGATGATGCCCACCGCGAGGCCCGCGTTCTTCTTGCCGCCGAAGTCCATGCTGGCGGTGCCGGACAGCATGCCGTGCACGCCAATCACACACAGCGACATGAAGATGACCGTCCACCCCAGCGCGGGGCTCTTGAGCAGGAACAGCGCGGCCACCGCGCCCAGGCTCATGCCCGCGTAGAGCACCGCGGAGACAGGGCCGCGGCGCGAGTCGAAGACGCGGTCGCTGATGACGCCGGCGAACATGCCTCCGGTGATGCCCGCGACACACAGGAGCATGCCCCAGTTGGACGCGACGAACGTCTCGCCAATCCCCGTCGCGCGAGCGAACTTGGGGTACCACTGCATGATGGCGTTGCGCATGAAGCCGCTGCAGAACTCCACCAGCATGATGATGATGATGGCGCGGTTGGTCAGCATCTTCACCAGCACGTCGAACACGCCCAGGCTCTTCCCCTGCTCACCGCTGGAGGCGTCCTGCGTGTCGAAGTCCGGGTGCCCCGTCTGGCTGGGCGTGTCGCGGATGACGAAGAAGTCCAGGAGCACGAAGGCCGCGAGCACCGCCGCGGGCACGAAGAACACCCAGTACGTGGGCGCCGCCTTGGCGATGACGCGGCTCCAGTCGTAGGCGAAGTACACGCCCAACGAGATGAGGATGCCGAAGACTCCGCCCAGTTGGCCGCGCTCGCGCACGTGGAACCACGCCGCGTTCACCTTGACGATGGAGACCGCGCCGAAGCTCTGGAAGTACATGTTGACGGCGTAGAGGAACGACAGCGACCCCACGATGCCGCCGGGCGGCTGCCAGCCCTCGGTGAGCACCTTGTAGACGACGATGCCCATCAGCACGTTGGCGATGGACGAGCCCGCGGCGGAGAGCAGGATCGTCTTGCGGCCTCCCAGCCGGTCCGTCAGCGGGCCGTTGATGAGGAACGCGAAACCGTAGACCAGCGTGCCCCAGAAGAAGATGGTGCCGAAGTCCGCGTTGGACGTGTGGCCCTTCATCGCGCTGGTGGCTTCGTTGACGTTGTAGCGCCCCATGTAGAGGAACGCGTACGTCATCCCCAGCGGGAACCAGTTGAAGAAGCGGCGTCGGCGGAAGGCATCCGAGTGGCCCAGCTCCACCTTGGGGAGTCGCGCCAGCACGAGCGAGATGGCTCCCAGCAGGATGACGATGGGCAGCAGATTGGCCAGCCACGGGGGCAGCGACGACATGCAGCAACCTCGGCAGTGGAGTTCTAAGCGCCGCGCACCCTACCCCGGCACGCGGCCCACAGGAACCCCGCTGGCGCTTCACCCCATCCGAGCAAGCAACCTCGTGAGCGACACTTCCGTCTTCGCGTCCGGGATGTCTCCTCGCCGGCACGCCTCCAACACCTCCTGGAACGGCCGCCAGTGCAACAAGGTCCCCTCCTCCAATGGAGACCCGTCCCCTTCCGGCTCCTCCTGTGCCACGTCGGTGACGTCCACCGCCGCGGGGAACACCTTCTCGGAGAGGATGCCCGGCGCCAGGAAGAACGCGCCCCCCAGCAGCTGGATGTCCTCCGGCTTCACGCGGTAGCCCGCCTCCTCCCGCACCTCCTCGGCCGCGCGCCGGCGAAGCCCCTCTTCCCCCTTGTCCTCCGGCTCCAGCAGCCCCGCGACAATCTCCTCCACGCGCAGGTAGCCCGCCGCCGGGTCCGGCACCGTCATCGCATCGCGTTGATCCTTCCGGAAGAAGGCCGCGGGCCTCAAGTTCATCCGCGTCAGCACCTCGAGCCCCGCTGCACCGCGTCGATAAACCAGCACCGACACCGCATCCAACCGAGGCCGGTCCACGACATCCACCCGGTAGACGGGGGAAGACGAACCATCCGCGCGTCGGTTGCGACACCGCAGGCGTTTGACTCGCAGGAACCCCTCGTCGCACCGCGCTGAAGACGAGAAATCCTCGATGATCTCGATGTCAGTCACACTGGAATGGCTTTGCCGCATGTCTGGCTGTTCTCCTGAGGGTGCGCATCGCGGTAGATGAGGCGGGTTGCCATCGCGCCGTTGCTTGCCCGATCTTGTCCGATACCGTACTTTGCGCGCGGTTTACCCCCGACGTCCTACCGAAACACGGAATCTTCCTGATGCGTCGCCTCCTGCTCGGCCTTCTATGTGCCCTGGCCACTGCTTCATGCATGCCTGTGGTGGAGGGCCAGGACTACCACCTCGAGGGGCAGGAGGTGCGGCTGACGCTCCTTCATACCTCGGACATCCACTCCCGCCTCATCCCCTATGACTTCGCTCCGTTGAAGACGGACCAGGACCTGGGCCTCGTGCCCGAGGCCGGCCCGTTCGGTGGAGCGACTCGCATGGCCGCGCTGCTCAAGCGCGAACGCGAGCGGGGCGAGCGCGTGATGCACCTGGACTCGGGAGACTGTTTCCAGGGTGCCCCCATCTTCAACCTCAACAACGGCGAGGTGGAGTTCCGCTTCCTCTCCTCGTCCCGCCTGGACGCCGCGGTCGTGGGCAACCACGAGTTCGACGCCGGCGCGCTGAACTTCACCCAGCAGGCCAAGCAGCACGCGACCTTCCCGCTGCTGGCCGCCAACTACAACTGGAACGACTGGCGGCAGAACGGCAGCAACGAGACCGCGCTGGAGACCTCGCCGTACACCATCCGCAACATCAAGGGTGTGCGAGTGGGCGTCATCGGCATGGCGAACATCTCCTCCCTCAACTCCATCGTCGAGGGTGGCAACAGCATGCAGGTCACCCCCCTGGAGCAGAACGAGGTGGTCCGCGCGTACGTGGCGCTGCTGCGCCCGGTGACGGACCTCATCGTCATCGTCAGCCACCTGGGCCTCACCGAGGACCAGGACGTCATCCAGGGTTATGAGGCCTATTACGAGTACGGCCGTGCCCGCAGCTTCATCCGCCGCGAGAACAACCCCTGGCAGGTGCTGGAGTGGTTCGGTCCGGAAGGCCACGAGAAGTCGGTTGTCCGTGTGCACATCCCAGGCGTCAGCGGCGTCGACGTGGTGATGGGCGGCCACCTGCACGTGGTGCTCAACCCGCCGCAGCTCATCTCCGACCCGAGCGGCCGCAAGGTGGTGCTCGCGCACTCCGGCGCGTTCTCCAAGTACGTGGGCCGGCTGGACCTGGTGGTGAAGATGCCGCAGGTGCTGGGCTCCGGCGAGGGTGGCGAGGTCATCAGCCAGGACTACCGCGTGTTCCCCATCGACGCGCTCTGGTGCGACGACGCCATGCGCCGCTTCCGGTACGACTCGAACATCTTCTGGGAGGACGGCCAGTTCATCCAGATGCCCGCGGTTCGCGCGGCCATCGACAAGTGCCGTGAGCAGGAGGACCGCTACACCACGCACCTGCTCCAGCCCTACATCATCGGGATGGACATGAAGCTGCAGCTCACCAACATCTTCGCGTACGCGCCGACGGATGTGACCCGCCGCAACAACTCGACGGGGGGTGACTCGCCGCTGGGCAACATCGCCGCGGACTCCATGCGCAAGCGCCGCCGGGTGGACGCGCAGATGGCGCTCACCAACTCGCTGGGCATCCGCGACAACCTCTACTCCGGCGTCATCTCCCAGGAGTCGATGTTCAACGTGTTCCCGTTCGAGAACACCATCAACATCATGTACCTCTCCGGCAAGGAGATGCAGGAGATGTTCGACTTCGTGGCCGAGCGCTCCGCCGAGCGCGGCTGCGTGAGCCAGGCGCAGATCTCCGGCGCGCGGTTCACCATGGACTGCGCCCAGGTGCAGATCAACGACCTGCGCGTCGAGTGCGACATCGCGAATGCGGGCGCGGACTGCCCCGCCGACAACCGCGCGGGCCACGCGCCCTGGCAGTGCCTCCAGGACCAGAGCACCTCGTCCACCAAGGGCCGCTGCTACGCGCACCCGGGCACGGACATCCAGATTGGCGACGAGCCGCTCAACCCGTTCGGCACCTACCGCGTCGCGGTGAACGACTACATCGCCAAGGGCGGCTCGGGCTTCAACGTGCTCAAGCGCAACACCACGCGCCAGGAGACGGGCATCTCCCTGCGTGACTCGCTCATCGGCTACATGCAGGACTTCTGCACCTGCGACGACATCAACGCGGGCTACGCCACGCGCGGGGACAAGCCGGACGGCCAGCGCTGCGGCGCCTTCATCGGTGGCCGCTGGGTCGTGAACGAGCGGCTGGTCGCGTCGTGCCGCGAGATGCAGGACTATGAGAACGAGCTGACGGCGCGCGTGGGCTCCTGCTCCTGCGGAGACCTGCTGCGCAACGGCTTCGATGCGTCCAAGTGCGGTGTGCCGTCCATCACCAACCCGGACCAGGCCCGCGCGGCCTGCGTCGCGGCCAAGCAGGTGGGGACGTGCACGTGCGGCGACCTGGCCGCTCGCGGCTACAACCCGTCCGGCTGCAACGCGCCGGGCATCGACGACACGGCGAAGGCGCAGGCCGCGTGCGCGCCGTCTCCGGGCCCGTTCACCGGCCGCTGTGACTGCCGGGACATCCTGAGCGGAACCAATCCCGTGTGTGGAACGGTGACGCAGCAGCTGCGCAATTTCTGCTCGAACCCGACGGCGATGCCCATCGCCGACGCGGTGGAAGACGGCCGCATTGGCCGGAGGGTGAAGTAATGAAGAAACTCCTGCTGCTGTCGGCGCTATCCCTGGCCGGCTGTTACACCGACGAGACGCCCCAACCCTCCGGGCTCGGGTCCTTCCAGGTCACGGTGAAGGGCATCTACGAGGCGAACACGAACCCGCGCAAGGACGTGGCGGTCGTGGCGAGCTGCGCGGCGAAGTACGGCGGCATCCAGTCCGCGGTCCCCATGGACGTGCGTGGGACGAAGGACTGCCTGCTCGCCCTGCCCCGGACGGCGGTCGAAATCGACATGGAGCTCGTGGCGCTGGATGTGAAGGGCCAGCCCATGGACAACTTCAACGGTCCGGCCTCCTTCCGCACCGTCCCGGGCAACCTCACCGGTCCCTACCGCTACCGCTGGACGCAGCTGACGAACGGCCGGGGCACGGGCAGCGTGCGCACCGGCCAGCTGTACGGTGAGACCCACGTGTGGGTGGAGGACGAGCCCGTCCAGGTCGACTACTCCAACGGCGAGGTGGTGCCTGGCGAGCTTCCCCAGGAGCCCGCTCACCGCACCTCGTCCACGGGCCTGTCGCGCTCGCTGTTCTTCGAGGAGCCCACCATCGCCACGGTGCAGGTGCCGCAGAACGGCAACCAGCAGACGGCGTACAGCGGCACGTTCATGCGCATCGGGCGCGCGCCCGAGGCCGGCCCCGCGCTCGTGCAGAACTGCGCCCCGGACGACCCGAACAACGGCCAGCCCGTCACCCTGCTCGTCACGGGCACGGACCCGGGCGGCTTCTTCGTGACGGACCTGACCGCGTGCCAGGTGCGCGAGGGCAGCATCGCCGGCTCCGTCTCCCAGTTCACCGCAGAGCCCTCTGGCTTCTACCCGGGCCGGTTCAACTCCATCTTCATCTACAACTACTCCTTCCCGGAGGGGTTGGACCCCGGTGACCTGCTGTGGTCCATCGCGGGCTCGGTGCAGGAGTTCACCTCCACCACGCAGCTGACGTTCCCCTCATGGAACATCCGCGAGAAGGTCCGCCTGCTGCCGCAGGAGCAGTGGAACAAGTACCTGGACCTGGCCAAGCCGGTGGAGATCAACGGCCGCCTGTGTGGCTACACCGCGTCGCCCTACGTGACCGACCCGCTGTGCGGCTACAACTACGGCAACTACAAGATGGAGGGCCTGGAGTCCTCGCTGGTGAAGGTGCGCCGGGTGAAGTTCCCCACCGTCTTCAAGAGCTGCGACGCCAACGGCAACAACACCGTGGCCTCCTTCTGCCAGACGGGAAGCTCCGGCTTCGGCGCCTGCGGAACGGACTCCCCCACGGACACGGACGTGCCCGAGCGCCAGTGCAACATCGACTGCACGCTGGGCCGGGGCGAGTTCCGCGGCAAGATCTGCACGGAGAAGACGACCTACGACAACTTCGGTCAGTTCGTGGTGGAGATGAACCCCACGGGCGCTCCGGCCGCCGGGCTGGATGACTCCGTGCCCGCCCGTCTGCACACGGTGAACGCGGCGCCCCCCGTGGCGCCCGCCACCGAGAACTGGTCGCGCTCGCCCAACGCGTACACGTTTGGCGCGACCATGAACATCTGGTGCGACAAGCCGGCGAACGTGCGCTTCGGCGGCACCAGCCAGCCGGGCCCGGAGACCACCGTGGCCCTGGCCGCGTCCACCCGGCTGGAGCACACGCTCAAGGATGACCAGTCCGTCATCTGGGTCTCCCCGCAGGACGCGCTCGGCGGTGTGGTCACCTGCACCGTGGCCCAGCACCCGAACACCCGCATCAACCTGGTCACCAAGGACGCGGTGCCGGACCTGCTGGTCCAGTGCAACCCGAACGACTCCGACGCGGAGCGGGCCAAGCAGTGCCGCTTCACGCAGGGGGCGACGTTCGACGTCGTCGGCCACCTGCGCCATGTCGGCGCGGCGCGTCCCCGGTGGGTCGTCATGCCTCGAGACCAGGACGACATGTGTTGCTATCCCGGCCCGGGCCTGGAGTGCCCGCGTCCCATCAAGCCTTGCGTGATTCCGTAGACTTTTGACAAAGCTCGCGCCCCGTTTCATCGGGGCGCAGGGAGGAGCGTTCCAAGCGGGCGCTCCGTGGAGAGGGACATTGAAAACGCTGCAGAAGCTGGCCCTGTCGGGGCTTATCTCCTTGAGTGCGCCCGCCTGGGCCAGTGACTTCGTGGATACGCGTCTGTCGTTCGTCTTCGCGGACGACAACGTTCTGGCGGGCTCGGGTGAGACGACGCCCAACAGCCCCAATGCGCGGTTTGGCGCGGGCAACCAGAACACCCAGTTCTACGACAACTTCAACACGCGGTTCTCCGGCTTCGAGTCGCTGTCGAACATCGTGCTCTACAAGCGGGCACCGGCGTTCTTCGAGGGACTGACGACGGAGGCGGCGCTGACGTTGCTCGTGCTCGAGCGTCCCAGTGGCAACGTCGCCATCCAGGACAACTCCAGCTACATCCGGTTGAACTACCAGCCGCCGGGCTGGGGCGAGAAGGAAGGCATCTCGCTCGTGGGCTTCCCGGTGTCCGCGGACCGCTTCCGTCTGGGCTACGCGTACCGCATCTCCTGGGGCGGCAGCGGCGTGTTCACCACGCGCTCGGCCACCAACGGCGTGCCCGGCGCCAAGCTGCAGATCACGCGTGACAAGTGGTACGCGTACGTCGGCGGCAAGACGGCGCTGGTGCAGAACGAGCTCATCCTCGAGGAGGAGACGCTCTACGGTGTCATGGCTGGCGCCGGCTGGGACATCCTGGACACGCTGCGCGTCGAGGCGGGCGGCGGCTACTTCCAGAAGGGCCTGGTGCCGGGGCTCGCCACGCTCGGCGTCGAGGCGCCGGTGAACGCGGCGGGTGTCTCCGCGCAGGTCGTCTACCACGTGGGTGTGCCGGTGGGCACCAGCGTGGACTTCCGGCTCTACAAGAACGACCCGGAGATCTACGAGCGCTTCTTCGCTCCGGAGCAGTACCCGGGGGGCCTGTCCTACTCCGTGTCGCTCGAGGGCAGCTACCTGTCCCAGACGCTGGAGAAGCCGGACGAGTTCGGCGCGACCAAGCCCCAGGGCGCCACGGCGCTGGCGCTCCAGGCGCGCGCCAAGCTGGGCTTCCTGCGCATGAACCTGCTGGGCCTGTACCGCAGCCTCTCGTACATCCAGTTCGACGTGCCGGGCTTCCCCCCGTTCCAGGACTTCCCCGAGGGGACGAAGCTGAACCCCGAGATGTTCCTGGCGCTGGGCGCGGACTACCACCTGCCCAAGCTGCACTTCACGCCGGGCGTCATCGTCGGCATCCAGCGTCCGGCGTCGTTCCGCAGCCCCTCGCCCGTGCTGGGCGGCAACAACCCGCCGGCGAACCTGATTGGCACGCGCACCGTGGTGGTGCGTGACGTCAACCAGCTGAGCATCCTGCCGGAGACGTGCGGTGGCTCGGGCGCGTGTGGCGCGGAGCCCATCTACTCCGCGAAGGCCACGTTCCGCTGGGACCTGTCGGACTCCGTCGCCGCGGTCGGCGAGGTCTACTACACGTACGACACCAACCGGACCACGTTCCGCGACGACATCACCGGCGTGGCGCAGCCCACGTTCGAGAAGCCGCACGCGCTGGGCTTCAACACGCTGCTGCAGGCGCGCTTCTAGTCGCTTCGCGGCTCGGAATCGCCGTCCACTCGGCCCGGTCCCCTCCCCTGGGGGCCGGGCCGCTGTCGTTCCAGGCCTGGGCACCTCCGGCGCGGTGACGCGCGGCGGCAGGGCGACTCGCCCCGGAGTCCTACCGATTCAGCTCACAGTGAATTGACGATCATGGGACAATTCCTGGCTCAGGGCCGGAGAGAGGTGGCACGAGCGCCGGCCACGGCTCGTGCCGCGAGTGGAATGAACCATGCGGAGAGGTTTCTCAGGGTTGTTGTTGGCAGCGATGGTTGTGATGGGGTGCCCCTCCTCGGATGAGGGTGGCGGCGGAGGGCCTGGGGGTGAGAACCCCGACGACTTCTACAAGGGGGGCTCACGTCTCAAGGCGCAGGTGACGACCACCGCGGAGGGCGTGCGGTGGCCGAGCGAGGGCTTTCAATGGTTCGACAGGACGTTGAACCAGGTCTGCCTCTGGGAGGAGACCGGCGCGGACGGAGCGCTCTCCTGCGTGCCTCGGGACATGGACTCCGTCCCCAGCGGGGATGGGGGCTACTACTTCGATGCGAACTGCACCGAAGGGCTGCTCAGCAGGACGATGCCCCTCCCTTCGGGTCCCCGCTTCGCGAGGAAGCAGGGCGCATGTGGCGTGCTGCCGCGCTTCTACTCCGTGGGGGAGCTGGTCCCGAACACGACGGCGTACGTGAAGGACGGCACGAGCTGCCTCTCCATGCCCGTGTCGTCCTTCTACAAGCTGTACCGGGTCGGCGCCGAAGTGACGGCGGGAACGTTCGCCCGAGGAACGCGGAGAATCCGGGCGAGTGACGCTCGCATCTCGCTCCAGTTCATCGAGGGTGAGGATGGCTCGATGCAGTTCGCCTATCTGCGAGACACGGTCCGGGACACGACGTGCTCGGCCCGCTGGGCGGGTGACGGAAAGTCGCGATGCCTGCCTCTCGGCGCGAACACCGCGCAGGGCCAGTTGCCCTTCACCGCGGCGAATGCGACGTGCACCGAAACCGCGTTCGCCTCGACGTGTCTGAAGGCGCCTCGCTTCGCGGTGACCTACTCGCAAGGAGCGTGTGGACCGGGGGCCCAGGTCCATGAGGTCGGGGAGCAAGTCTCCCAGCCCTACACCTCCGCGGGCTCGGGCGTATGCGAGCCCCTCACCGTCGCGCCCGTCGAGACCTTCTACTTCCGCGCTGGCGCCGAGATTCCCGCCGCGAACTTCGTGGAGGTGAAGGAGGTCGACATCAAGTCGCATGGCCGGCTCAAGGTGCGGGGTGTGGCCCTGGGAGATTCAGTCCGGGTTCCCCTCGTGCTGCACGACACCACGCTGAACACCGACTGTGACTTCCAGGAGGACATGAGCGGGAAGCTGCGCTGCTTCCCGAGCACCAGCCTCGTCACCCATGAGGACCTCTTCGCGGATTCCGCGTGCACGAGTCGTTTGGCCCTCGATGACAACCCGACGTGCGCGGCCACCCCTGCTCCCCGGTATGTCCTCCAGAGCACATTCACTGCCGAGGGCCCTCCGCGATACCGCGCCTACAACGCGGGCACGAAGCACGACGGGCCCATCTTCAAGCGCCCCCTGGTGGGAGGGACGCCGGCCGCGTGTCAGGCCGCGCAGCGCATCCCGGGAGTCACCTACTACCAGCGAGGGACGGAGATTGCCGCCACCTCGCTGGTCGAAGGCACGGCTGTGAAGGATTGATGCATCGGGATTGAGCACAACCCAGACGCCTCATTGAAGCGTGCGCAGGACAGCGGCCCCGTCTCGATTCTCAGGGACTGGGCCGCACTCGTTCCAAACGTGGGAATTCCAAACGGCAACGATCAACCCCTGAAGTCATTGCATCGGTCGTCAGGCGGGTTGTCGCCGCGCTGCGTTGGCGCTAAGCCAACACCTCCGGCCTTGGGGGCTGGATGGACGCGGCATGGGGGCCGCGCCATGAATCGATCATCATCGGAAAGACACCATGCGTCGCATCTACACTGGACTGGTGCTGGCAGTGCTGTGGGGGACGGGTTGCGGTGGAACCAAGGACTCCGACGACAACAACCCGGGCGGTGAGGAGCCGGGACCTGGCGGAACCATCAACCTCGCTGACTTCTTCAAGAGTGGCTCACGCGTCAAGGCGCAGGTGACGACCACGACCGATGGCCTGCGCTGGCCGGATGAGTGGTACGACAGCAAGCTCAAGGGGCCCTGCACCTGGGAGGCGGCTGGAGCGGACGGCGCCCTCTACTGTGTGCCCGCGGGCATGGAGTACCTCCCCACGGGCGGCTCGGGCTACTACGCCGACGCGAGCTGCACCGAGGGAATCGTGATGACCTCGGAGCCCGTAGCCGCGGACGGCTTCTTCGTGAAGCGCGGAAATGGCTGTGATGTGAATGCGCGCTACCACACCGTGGGAGCCGAAATCACGACCACCGTCTACGCCAAGGGCAGCTCCGGGACGTGCAGCAGCATGTCCGTGACGCCTGGCTTCAAGGCCTACCGCGCTGGACCCGAGGTCCCCGCTGGCACCTTCGTTCGAGCGACGGTGAAGCAGAAGCAGAGCACCACGGGCCTCACGGTTCACTTCATCGAGGGTGAGGATGGCTCGGCGCAGCTCCACCACCTCCAGGACACGACTCGGAACACGGCGTGCAACTTCCAGAAGGCGAGCGACAGCAAGGTGCGCTGCCTGCCCTCGGGTACCACCACCGCCGCGGGCAACGCAGCGGTCGCCTCGGTGAACTCGACCTGCACTGAGCCCGCCTTCTATTCGACCTGCGGAACGCCCAAGTTCGCGGTGACCTTCGAGCGCGACCAGTGTGGTCCCGGCGCCAAGGTCTACGAGGCCGGCGCGAAGGTCACGCAGATCTACGGCTCGACGGGCGGAGGCTCGTGCCAGCCGCAGATGCAGACGCCGGGCATGAGCTACTACCGGTCGGGCACCGAGATTCCCGCCTCGAACTTCGTGGAGGCCAAGGAGCTCGACATCAAGACCTTTGGCCGCATCAAGGTTCGTGGCGCGGGGGTGGGTGACAAGGTCCAGATTCCCCTGATGATGCACGACACCCAGCTGAACACGCCCTGCACCTTCATGAAGGACTCGGCGGGCACGAAGCGCTGCTTCCCTGTCTCCAACATCTTCGCCACGGGGAACCTCTTCGCGGATGCGTCGTGCACCAGCCCCGTCGGTCTCTCCAACGCCACGACGTGCACCCCGGACCGCTACGTGCTCGCGAACAACGTGTCGAATCCGTCGGACATGACCTACCGCGCGTACAACGCGGGCCAGCAGTTCAACGGCACCGTCTACGTCAGCGTGGTGTTCGGCACCGGAGCGCCCCGCTGCATCCAGACCGAGCGCAACTCCGGGACCACGTACTTCATGCTGGGCTCCGAGATTGCCCCCACGTCGCTGGTCCAGGGCACGACCAAGCTGGACTGATTCGTCGGAATGGAACGTCGCGGCTTGCGTGCCGCGACGTGAGTCCAGACAGCGGCCCGGTCACCCTCTCCTGGTGGCCGGGCCGTCTGTCTTTTCATGCCCCCGCGGACAGCGGAGCACGAGGACAGCTCAAGCGCGCGAAGGCTCGCACCCCAGCGCCGTCCCGGGGAAGACGGCTGACCACGCGGTCCGAATGGCATCCAACACTGCCCTCGAATCCTGACTGCGGGTACTCCCCTCCCCCAGTTGTTCCCAGAAGGGGAAGTTCGCGAACACCGCCTCGGGGTTCGCCTTCACCTCAACTCCGAGCGCTCCGGCCTCGTGAGCATGAAGAGCGCGCAGAGCCTCGAACTGCTCGCGAGCGTTCTTCCCCTTCAGCGCGGACTCGGAGGCCACCCCTCCGGCGAACGACGGCCCGAAGAAGGCCCCCAGCACCCGAATCGTTCCCTGGATGTGGTCATTGAACACGTCGAGCGCCTCGGCGGGGACCCAGAGCTCCAGGTGTTCCCGGCCTCCCACCTGCTGCACCTCGAACGAGCGTGCATGGGTGTCCTCGACCTCGAACTCCGTGACGTAACCCGCCAGGGTCCCGCTCTTCGTGTTCCAGTCCCGGGCAATCTGCTCCGCGTACCCGCGATTGAGCACCGGATAGAAGATGGGTTGGTCTGGCAGCCGCGGCGGAAAACGCCGCATCCCGGACCGGTGAATCAACAACAGTTCCTCAAGCCCGACGGGCCGAAAAAGAATCACGACATCCCTCTTGCACTCACAAAAGCCCCCAACACCGCATCCCACTACGCCGACGTCATTCGCACCACTTCATCGAACGCGGTGAGTCCTTGGGCCAGCTTCCGCACCGCGGCCTCGCGCAGCGTGCGCATGCCTCCGCGCCGGGCAATCTCCACCAGCTTCTCGTACGGCGACTCGCGAGCAATGTGCTCTCGCAGCTCTCCGTTCGTGGTGACGATTTCAAAGACACCCGTGCGGCCCACGTAGCCCGTGCCGCGGCACCGCACGCAGCCCGCGCCCTTGAGCACCCGCACCCCACCCGGCAACAACGGCAACGGGGCCTGGAGCGCCAGGAGCTCGTCAGGAGTAAGGCTCGCCTCCTCCGCGCAATGACTGCACACCCGACGCAGCAGTCGCTGCGCCATGACGCCGAGCAGACTCTGCGCGAGGAGGAACGAGGGCACGCCCAGGTCTCTCATGCGCGCCACCGCGCCCAGCGCGTCGTTCGTGTGCAGCGTGGATAGCACCAGGTGGCCCGTGAGCGCGGACTGGATGGCGTTCTCCGCCGTCTCCGTGTCTCGAATCTCGCCCACCATGATGACGTCCGGGTCCTGGCGAAGGATGTGGCGCAGCGCTCCCGCGAAGTCGAGCCCCACCTTGGGCTGCACCTGTACCTGGTTGAAGGCGTCCCACACCATCTCGATGGGGTCTTCGATGGTGGTGACGTTGACGTCCGGCCCCGCCAGCGCCTTGAGCGCCGAGTAGAGCGTCGTCGTCTTCCCACTGCCCGTGGGCCCCGTGACGAGGATGAGCCCATGGGGCTGGTCAATCCACGACTCGAAGGAGCCCTTCTCGTCCGGCTCGAAGCCGAGCTGGGCGATGTCCTGCACCAGCGTCTCCGGGTCGAAGATGCGGATGACCACCTTCTCGCCGAAGGCCGTGGGCAACGTGCTGACGCGCAGCTCCACCTCGCGCCCGTCCCGCTCCGTCTTGATGCGGCCGTCCTGCGCCTTGCGCTTCTCCGAGATGTCGATGCGCGAGAGCATCTTCACACGCGAGACGATGGGCGCATGCACCTGCGCCGGCAGCGAGTACACCGGGTGCAGCACCCCGTCGATGCGCAGACGGACCTGGCTGGTGGACCGCTTGGGCTCGATGTGGATATCCGAGGCGCGGTTGTCGAACGCGTAGCGCAGCAGGTAGTCCACCGCCTGGACCACCGGGCGATCCGACGCCTCCAGCTCCTGCGTCCCGCTGAGCGAGACGAGCTGTTCGAAGTTGGAGATCTGCTGCGCGTTCGCCGCGCCGCCGAAGTCATCCGCCGCGCGCGCCAGCGTCTTCTTGAAGCCGTAGATGTCCGTGATGGCCTTGAGGATGTCCGCCTTCGCGCTCAGCACCGGCTCCACGGGAAGCCCCGTGAGGCGGTGGAAGCTCTCGAACAACTCCCGGTCGAACGGGTTGGCCACCGCGACCACCAGGCGCCCCTGCGCGGAGCGCTCCAGTGGAAGCAGGACGTGCTTCTGCGCGTAGGGCCGGGACACGGTGCGGGTGGCCAGCGCCATGTCCAGCTTGAGCGGGTCGATCTTCCGATAGGCCAGCCCGGATGCGCGGGCGGCGGCTTCCGTGACGCGGTCCTCGTCCAGCAGCCCCCGGCCATTGGCCAGGGGAATCTGGAAGGCGGCGACCACCTCCACCGGCGACACGTCGTACCGCGCGGCATCCTTGCCGCCCGAGGCCGTCTGCGCCTTGAGGACCCGCGCGCGCGCGGCGGCCTCCTTCGAGAGGACCTCCTGGGCCTGCTGGGGCGTCAGCAGCCCTTGCCCCACGAGCGCTTCGAGGACGAACAGGGTGGTGAAATCAACCCGGCTCCTCACTGGCGACGGGCTCGGTCCGCTCACTGCTTGTGCCAATTTCGTCTCCTCCCAGCCAAGAGCAACAGCAGGACCAATCCCCCCAGGAACGCCGCCGACACAGGCGAGCCCTGGCAACCACAGCCGCCTGACTCACCCTTGGGGGTTTGAGGGCCCGCATCTGGCGGCGGGGGAGGAGTCCCGGCGTCGTTGCACAACACGCAGCCTCCCGCGTCCGGCCGCGCTTTCGGATCGTAACAGGTCCCCGCATTCCCACAGCGCATGGACGGTCCGCAGTCCTGGTCAGACTGGCAGACAGGGTGGCAAGCAGGAGTCCCCTGCTCCGTCGTGCCGCACCGGAGCGTGGACGCACACGTGCTCGCCGAGCAGTACTTCACGCACGCTCGCTCCCCATCCTTGTTCACCACCTGGCAGCTCGTCCCACCCGGGCAGGCACATGACGCCACCGAGCACGGCTGAGCGCAGACGCCCTGGGGGTTGCCCTCCGCGAAGAGGCAGTACTGCAAGGGCCCACACTCCGCGTCGGCCGTGCACGCATCCCCCACCTGCTTCGCCGAGGTCCTCTTCGGCACACAGACGCGGTCGCACGTCCTGCATACGGAGTTGCTGTCGCAATCCAGGTCACCAAAGCAACCGGGGACACAGACGTTGCCTTCGGTCCGGGACTCACACGTGTAGCCAGGACGGCAATCGTTTCCACCGGGCTCGCAGGTCTTCAAGCAGATGGCGCCCTGCCCCGGCATGTTGGCGCACTCCGCCCCCGCAGGACACGAGCCCGGCCCCTTGCAGACCTCCGTGCAGTACCCCATGTCCCAGCGGTCGAAGTCGCCATTGCCCGACGGAGTGGCCACGGGCGGGATGCAGGTGCCGTTGGTGTTGCCGCACGCCCGAGGCCCTGGAGTGCACTCGCGCCCCACCGGAGTCACACCGTCCGGCAACGCGGGAAGACAGGCCTGGGTGGAACCGGAGACCAGCGTGGAGGCACGGCACACATAGGGCGGCGGGCACTCGCCGCTGGTGGTGCCCGCACACCCCTTCGCGCAGACCTTGAGGTCCTTGCCCGACACAGTGGACGGCACGGTGACACACGTCAGCCCGCTGCCACACGCCGAGGTGTCACAGGGCGAACCCACCGCCCCCGTCTTCGGATAGAAGCGGCACAGCGCGGTCGTGTCGTAGCTGGCGAGCGTCCTTCGGCTCTCCCCTTCTGGCAGGTGGAAGAACATCACCGCGCCGAGCGCCTCGTAGGTGTCGCCCAATCCCAGGCAGTGGCCAATCTCGTGCATCAGGGTGCTCTGGATGTCGAGATGCCCGGCGGGCGTGGGCGTCTGGGTGGACCAGCGGTAGTCCACCGCGTTGAGGAAGATGTCGCACTGGTACACGTAGCCCGCGAAGGCCAGCGCCTGCGCGGCCGCGGGCCTGTCCCCGCCCCTGAGCACGTCCTTGTACCGAGGGTCCTTGTCCTTGTCCGTCACCCAGACGGGGACGACGTTGAAGCGGTCCGTCGGGTCACTCACGTCCGGCATGGGCGAGCCCGTCGTGGCCACACCCGCGTCGGGAGGAAACGAGAAGACGGGCCACGCACAGCTCACGCCCTGCCACGCCTGGAAGGCCGCGCGGCTGGCGTCCACCACCCTGGCCAGGTCGTTTCCCGCGGGCAGCGACGAGCGCCCGTCCACGTAGAAGACGAAGGGGTCCGCCGGCGTGCTGAGCACGCGATGACCCAGGTCCTTGTACTCCGTCTCCTGCTGGGCCGCCGCCGTCGCGGCCAACACCAGACCCAGAACCACGGCGACTCGCTGCGCACTCCGAATCATCGAAGACCCCTCCGCGTCGTCCTGGCCCGGGTGCACCTTCGCCCGGACCGTGACGGGGTGGGCAGTCTACTCGCGAACAGAGCCCTCGGCGGTATCCCCGCCACATCGGCCCGCGTCCGCGCGAGGAAAGCTCCCGCAAGTCCACGAGCCTTCGTCCGTCAGCGGCTACCCGCGCACGGCGCGAACGGTGGCCTCCACGAGCGACTCCGGCGTGGGCCGCTCGGCGACGGCCGCGGGCGGCAACCCGAGCTGCTCCAGGGCGGACGCCGTGGTGGGACCAATGGCCACCACTCGCGCGGTCCCCAACCGCTCGCGCCCCGCGGCCTCCAGGAACGCCTCCACGGTGCGAGGCGAGGCGAACACCGCCACGTCCAGCGGGGCGGATGCAAGCTGCTCCAAGGCCTCTGGAGGCAGCTCCGCCGGCAGGGAGCGATAGGCCGTCACTCGCGTGACGAGCAGGCCCGCGTCCCGGAGCGAATCCTCCAGCTCCCGCCGGCCCTCCTCCGCGGCGGGCAACAGCACCTCGTCGCCGGGCTGAAGGCTGTCCTTGATGAGCTCGAAGAGCGCCAGGCCCGTGCCCTCCTCGGGCTCGGCCGCGACGTCCAGGCCATAGCCCTTCACCGCGCGCGCGGTGCGGGGCCCCACGGCCGCGAGCTTCACGCCGTCCAACCGGCTCACGGTGCCGGCCTCGCGCAAGGCGTCCATCAAGGCATCCACACCCGACGGACTGGCGAAGACCACCCACCGGTAGCGCTGGATGTGCTCCGCCGCGGACGCCAGGGGACGCGGGTCCTCGGGCGCCCGCAGCTCCAGGAGCGGGAGGCTGAGCACCTCCGCGCCCTCGTCCTCCAGCAGGAAACACAGCTCCTCGGCCCGCTCACGCGGGCGCGTCACCAAGACTCGAATGCCTTCCAGTCGCCGTTCCACGCGCGCGGCAGTCTAGGCGCCGGAGCCCGGGCGGCGAGCGAAATCACGCAGGATGTCCGCCGCGCCCCGCGACAGCAGGTCCGCCGCCAGCGATTCGCCCAGCTCCTGCGCACGCTCCGCGGGTCCACGGACCTCGCCCCGCACCACGCGTGCGCCATCCGGACGGCCCACCAGCGCGCGCAGGTACACCATGCCGTCCGACACCGTGGCATGGCCCGCCAGGGGGACGGTGCAACCGCCCTCCAGCTTCGCGAGCAGCGCCCGCTCCGCCGTCACCGCCACGCGCGTCGTCCCGTCCTCCAGCGGCGCGAGCAACCCGCGAACACGCGTGTCCTCGCCGCGGCATTGGATGGCGAGCACGCCCTGCCCCACCGCCGGAAGACTCACCTCCGTGGGAAGCACCTGGGTGATGACGTCCTCGAGCCCCAGCCGCTTGAGGCCCGCGTACGCCAGCACCGCGCCGGCAAGCCCCATCTCCTTCGTCCTCTGAAGCCGCGTCTGCACGTTGCCGCGCAGGCTCACGATGTCCAGGTCCGGACGCCGCGAGCGGAGGATGCAGCTGCGCCGCAGCGACGAGGTGCCCACCCGAGCCCCCTGCGGCAGCGTGTCCAGCGTCAATCCACCCAGGCCACAGAAGGCATCACGCGGGTCCTCGCGCGTGGGAACCGCCGCGAGCACCAGGCCCTCCGGCAGCTCGGACGTCATGTCCTTCAAGCTGTGCACGGCCAGGTCCGCGCGGCCATCGAGCAGCGCCTGCTCGATCTCCTTCACGAACAGCCCCTTGCCTCCCACCGCGGACAACGGGGCGGACAGGAAGCGGTCCCCCTCCGTGGTCATCTCCACGAGGGACACTTCCAGCCCCGGATGGTGCGCGGCCAACAGCGCGCCCACGTGCCGGGCCTGCCAGAGCGCCAGCGGACTCTGCCGGGTGGCGATACGCACGGACTTCATCACTTCGCCCCCGGCGCGGCCTGAGCGGCCGGCGCCATCGTGGACTGCTCCGCCGCCTCGAGCTCCGACTCCAGCAGCCCGAACAGCTCCGCGGCCGCACCCGCCAGCCGGTTCCCCTCACCCTCGGGCCCCACCGCGCGCAGGCGCGACGTGGGCTCGTGCAGCAACTTGTTGACGATGGCGCGTCCCATGGCCTCGATGCTCTTGCGCTGTTTCTCCGTGAGCCCATCCCCCAGCGCCGCCAGGGTGCGCTCCACTTCCGCGCGGGCAATCGTCTCCGCGCGCTGGCGGAGCCGCGCCAACACCGGCATGCCTTCGCGCAGCGCCCGCTCCTTGACGAAGCGCGCCACCTCCTGCGCCACCAGCACGCCCGCCTTGTGCGCTTCCTCCGCGCGCGCGGCCGCGTTGTCCGCGACGAACTTCTGGATGTCGTCCACGTCGTAGGCGTGCACCCAGTCCAGCGTGCCCACCCCGGGGTCGATGTCGCGCGGCACGGCCAGGTCCACCATGAACAGGGGACGGCCCTTGCGCGCCTTGCCCACCGCGCCCACGTTCTCCTTCGTGAACAGCGGCACCGGCGACGCGGTGCTGCACACCACCACGTCCGCGGCCGTCAGGAGCGAGAACAGCTCCTCGAAAGGCCGCGCCGCCCCGCCCACCTCCGCCGCGAGCGCCTCCGCGCGGGACAACGTGCGGTTGGTGATGAACAGCTTCGT
The DNA here is from genome assembly GCF_037414475.1 of Myxococcus stipitatus. The sequence goes on from NZ_CP147913.1 coordinate 647,810, forward strand.
CGCGCCCGCCTGTTGCAGGTGGCGCGCCGCCAGCTCCCCCATCTCCCCCGCGCCCACGACCAACACCGTCTTGCCCTTCAAGCCGTCAAACACCTTGCTGGCCAGTTGCACCGCCGCCGACGCCATGGACGTCGCCGCGCGGCCGATGGCCGTCTCCGTGCGCACCCGCTTGGCGCAGCCAAACGCCGCCGCGCACGCCCGCGTCAATTCCCCTCGCACCGCGCCCGCGCCCTGCCCCCGCTCGAAGGCGTCCTTCACCTGCCCCAGGATCTGCGCCTCGCCCAGCACCATGGAGTCCAGGCTGGACGCCACCCGGAACAGGTGGATGAGGGCCGCCTCGCCCCGGTGCTCGTACAGGTGGTCCAGCGCCTCCACGCCGCCCAAGGACTCCAGCTCCGCCACCGCCCGCGCCCGGGCCATCTGCCCATCCGGCGCGGACAGATAGACCTCCACCCGGTTGCACGTGGAGACCCACAGCACTTCCACGGGGGCCTGCGCCAACCGCTGGAGCACCTCCACCTGCCGCGTATCGGACAAGGCCAACCGCTCGCGCACCACCAGGGGCGCGGTCCGGTGTGACAAGCCAATGCAGACGAGCTCCATGCTCACGGAATCCTCAGGACGGCCGTGGGGCTCGACGTCAGGTCATACGAAGTCAGGAAGGACACGAGCACCAGACAGAACCCCGCCATCGTCAAGAGCGCCACCCGGCGCCCCCGCCAGCCCGCGAAGATGCGCGCGTTGACCAGCGCCGCGAACACCGCCCACGCCACCACCGTCGCAATGGACTTGCCGTCCCACGTCCAGCCCCGCGTGGTGCTCACGAAGAACGCGCCCGTCGCCAGGGTGATGGACAGCGCGATGAACCCCCACACCACCAAACGCCGGTTGAGGGTGTCCAGGAACTCCAGGGACGGCAGCCGGGAGAAGAGCAACCCGAAGCGCTTGGCGCGCACCTGCCGCTCCATCAGCAGGTACATCACCCCCACCCCCGCGGCCACCGCGAACGCCGCCAGCCCCAGCAGCGCCAGGGTGATGTGCAGCGGCAACAAGGGCTGCCGCACACCCGCGGGAAGCGGCGACTGGCCCCCGTGCATCAACAGCCCCGGCAACAACACCGTCACGGCCAGCGGCGTCAGGAACGCCCCGATGACCGGGCGGCGGTAGCGCACATCCAGTGCCAGGAAGATGGCCAGCAGCAGGAAGGCCAGCGTGGAGAAGCCTTGTGCCATGCCCACCGGACGGCCGGACTGCGCCCCCAGGAGCTCGAACAGCGCCACCCCATGCAACACCAGCCCGCCGCCCACCAGCACGCGACCGGCCATGGCCAGCCCATCCGATTGGCGGACGAGGTAGGCGAGGTAGGCCACGGCGGCGATGCCGTAGGCGTGGCAGGCAAGCGAGACGAGCGTATGGCTCATGGAATCAGGCACATAACCGTATCCGACGGGCGGATCAGCCCATCTTGTTGAGGAGGAACGCGGCCAACAGGTCCGTCTCCGAATCGGGCTTCTTCCCCGCGCCCTCCGGCGTGGGAGCTTGGGCGGGCACCTGTGCCACATACCCTGGAACGACCTCGTAGGCGGACTCTCCCACCAGCACCGAGTCAGCCATCTGCTCGGCCCCCAGGCGGGAAAGCTGCTCCTCGGTCTTCACCCGGGCGACCAGCCCGTGGGTGTCCTCTCCCGACACGATTTGCACGAAATACACGGCCGGGGCGACAGCGAAGGCCGTTCCGCCCTCCGCCATGACCACCAGCCTGCCGTCGCGCAGGTCCGCTTTGTCCGCCAGTGCCCACTCCTCGAGCTGAGCCTGCGGCAGAAAGAGCTTCGTCACGTCCGGCAGCCTACACCAGCCATGGGGCCACGGGGGGAGCCGTTCGCCAAGGAGGTGAAACGCCCGACACGTCTCCGCATCCTTTCGGGCAGATCGGCTGATGGTCCGCCGATGGTTGCAGGCCCACGGGCCGCGTACTAGACGACGCGCCGTGCAGGCCACAGAGGGCCCGAAGGAGACACCATGGCAGGCGACAACGTGACGAACGTGGGAGATGGCGACTTCAAGGCGCAGGTGCTGGATTCCCAGCAGCCCGTGCTGGTGGACTTCTGGGCGACCTGGTGCGCGCCGTGCCGCGCCATCGCCCCGCACATCGATGCGCTCTCCACCCAGTATGGCAGCCAGGTGAAGTTCACCAAGCTCAACATCGACGACAATCAGCAGACGCCCCAGGACTACGGCATCCGGTCCATCCCCACGCTGCTGCTCTTCAAGGGCGGCAAGGTGGTGGAACAGATTGTCGGCGCCGTCCCGAAGGCGAAGATCGAAGAAGCCATCAAGAAGGCGCTGTAACCCGTATCGCCGGGCCCCCAGCACGCGGAGCCAGACGGCTTCCGCCGCTCAGGGCCCGGCGCCTTGCCTCCCTCAGTCAAAGCTCCCAGGACCCGGTCCCCGCCAGATGCCCCTGCATCCCGGAGTCCTACCGGACGCTCGCTCGCGCGCCGCTCCCGTCTCACGATGAATGAGCCACGCGGCCGCCGCTGAACCCACGCTCTCCACGGCAAGCTTTCCGCGCGAGCCATCAGCGGTTTCTCATACTTCGTACCATTTCCACCGCTGTGGACAAATCCACCATGGACAGTGTCTCGCACTGAGAAATGGCTGTGGGAAACACGTATCCCCTTGCAGTCTTGTCATCAATTTTTCCCAACGCCTTGCGAGTCAGACAAGACCCCTCATTGGCTGTATTGACAGTGTTGACATCCGCAGCCAAATAAGCGCATTGGAAGTCTTGTTTGGTTTGACTGTTTTCACAGGAGTTTTCATGGCACGACCACGTAAGGAGTTGTCGAAGGTCCCCTTGACCCCCGCCATGGTGAATTGGGCGGAGGCGCTGGGTGATGCGATTGGCCGCGGCGTCCTCCGCGCGATGAATCAGGGCATTCCCTCAGGCGGCAGCAATGGCCACAACGTGATGGTGGCCAGCCGCCGCCGGGGCCGTCCGCCCAAGGCCCTTGCGGGCAACATGGTCGCGGCGGACCGGCGCTGCACCATGCCGGATTGCACGCGGGAGCAGCGCTCGAAGGGACTGTGTTCAGCACATTACCAGGCGGAGCGCCGGCGCCTGCTGGCCGGCGGAAAGCCCGCCTGAGACACGCGGTTCGCGGTGACGCCCACGGCCCTGGGCGAGCCGCGGTGCAATCCGTGTCTCCCATCGCTTGTCCCATTTGTGAGACAGGCGGAACTCAAAGCAAACGATTTCAGTCCTATTTCGCCTGCCAGGGGTCGGCTTCGGTGCTGGTGGCCTTGAGCAGCTCCCACGCGGAAAGGACATCCACCACCCGCTCCAGCTCGTTGGGCAATGAGCGCGCCCGCTGAGAGCGCAGGTAGTCTTCCGCGAAGGCTCTCAACCGCGCCCCCACGAAGAGCCGAGCCAGCGCCACTTCTGTCTGTCCACTGAAGTCGAGGAAGCGGATGCCAAAGCCACTGCGTCCGCCAGGCCCGTCCGCGCGCTCTTCCCGGACGATTTCCGCCCGAGCACTCACCGCCGAGGCCCCCGGCTCCAGCACGAAGCTCACCCCCAGCACCGTGCCCAGCGGCAGGTAGAAGGTGCTCTCCAGGAAGGCACCGCTGACGCTGACGTTGATGGAGGCCAGGCTCGCCGAGAAACGGCGCCCGCCGGCATCGTCATCCACCCAGACCTCGAAGCGTGTCGTCAGCTGCGCCCGGGGAAACTCCCGGTGCTCCGGCTCCCCTTGGTTCCGCTCGATGACAGGCAGGAATGACGCACCCGGCTGTGTTGTCACTGGCCGGCGGACCTCCTCCTTCACCCCGCCACCAGGCCTTGGCTCCAGCGGCTTGATGTCCCTCGCCGCCAGCGCGATGTCCGCCACGCGGACGCTCCCAACCGCCTTCTGCCCACCCTTCCTCTGCATGCAGACCTCCACCGGCCCGAGAGGGACTTGCCCTCCCCCCGGAATTGGTGGGGCGATTCATACACCAGTGTCAGGGTGCCCGCCGAGCCTCCCGCACCCAAGCAATAGCGGGGAGTCAATACTCGCGACGTCTCAGAACATGTGACGACGCATGCTGATGTTCACTAACAAGCCAATACTGAGCATCACGGACATCATGGAAGACCCGCCATAACTCATCAATGGCAGGGTAATTCCCGTCACCGGTAACAGACCGATGACCATGCCGATGTTCTCGAACACCTGCCAGAAGAGCATGGCCACCACGCCCACGGCGACGAAGGCACCGAACCTGTCGCGGGCGTTGAAGCCCACGCCCAGGCCGAAGATGAAGATGGCGCCGTAGAGCACGAGCAAGAGCGTGCACAGCACGAAGCCGTGCTCCTCCGCCCACACGGAGAAGATGAAGTCGGTGTGCTGCTCGGGCAGGAAGCGCAGGCCCGTCTGGGTCCCCTCGCGCCAGCCCTTTCCGGACACCCCGCCGCTGCCCACCGCGATTTTCGACTGCGCCGCGTGATAGCCGCTGCCGCGCAGGTCCGCCTCCGGGTCCAACCATCCGGAGATGCGCTGGCTCTGGTGCTTCTTCAGGTAGTGGCGGACGATGGTGGGCCGGGGCTCCGGCACGTCGCGGACGTAGTCATTCCAGATGACGATGGCGCCCGCGAGCACCGCCGCCACCAGGGTGGCCACCAGGTACCAGCGCACCTTCCCGAAGAGGATGACGGTGAGCGAGGACAGGCCAATCATCAGCGCGGTGCCCAGGTCCGGCTGCACCAGCACCAGGAGGAAGGGCACCGCCACCACCAGCAGCGGCTTCCACAACCGCACCAGGCCGTAGGACGGCTCATTGGGGCGGAAGTCGTCGTGGTAGACCTTGGCCAGCATCAGCACGACGCCAATCTTCATGAACTCCGCGGGTTGGAGGCGGAACGGGCCGATGACGAACCAGCTCTCCGCGCCCTTGGCGGTATGGCCGATGAAGCGCAGGGCGATGAGCGCCAGGATGTTGAGGACGTAGATGGGCATCGCCATCCGCTGAATCCAGCGGTAGTCCACCAGACACACCATCAGGACGGCGACCACGCCCAGCCCCAGGTAGAGCGCCTGGCTGGACCACACCGGCGCCAGCGGAGGCCGCGACGCGGAGGCCAGGTTCCAGATGCCCAGCAGGGACACGCCCAGCACGCAGATGATGAGGCCCCAGGGGACGTGGGGCACCATCCGCCGCTCAATCCTGAGTTGCATGCGTGTCCTCCGACTCCTCGTCGCGCTGCGGCAGCTTGGGGGGACGCACGCCGCGCGTCAGGGTCGCCTCGTCGGGTGACGGCGCGCGCGTGAGCGTGGGCGTGTAGGGCTGGTTGGGCCTGGGCGGCGGAGCGGTGGCGTCCAGCTTCTTCAGGTCCATGTACTTCTGGATGACGGCCATCGCGGTGGGCGCGGCGTCCGCGCCACCATGGCCTCCGTGCTCGTTGAGCACCACCACGGCGAGCTCCGGCTTGTCCGCCGGGGCGAAGCCCGCGAACCACGCATGGTCTCGCTCGAAGAAGCTCATCTGGTACGTCTTGAGGCGGACCGCGCCCAGGCGCGCCACCTGCGCGGTGCCCGTCTTCGCCGCGATCTTGATGTCCAGGTCTCGCATCACCTTGAGGCGAGAGCGGTAGGCGGTGCCTCCCGGCTCATGGGCCACCTTCACCAGGCCCTCAATCACCGCCTTCAGGTGGGCCGCGGGCAGCTCCACCTTGCGCACCACCTCCGGCTTGAACTCCTCGACGACCTGGCCGTCCAGGTTCTCCAGCCGCTGCACCAGCTGCGGCTTGTAGAGCGTGCCGCCGTTGGCGATGGCCGCATAGACGAGCGCGAGCTGGAGCGGCGTGACGTTGTTGTCGCCCTGGCCGATGGAGCTGTTGAGCGCCATGCCCTTGGTGTAGCCGCCGGGTGAGGCTTTGTCGTGGTAGGCGGTGGTGGGCATGATGCCCGGCACCTCGGCCACCACGTTGATGCCCGTGGGACTGCCCAGGCCCAGCGACTTGCCCATCTCGCCAATGGGGTCCAGGCCGATGGTGTCCGCGACCTTGTAGAACCACGTGTCGCAGGAGCTCTTCATCGCCGCCAGTCCATCGACCAGGCCGTGGCCGCGGTCCAGGTGGCAGCGCCACGTGCGCGCGCCCAGGCGGTAGCCGCCCGGGCAGTTCACCATCGTCTCCGGACGGAAGGCGCCGGACTTGAATGCCGCCAGCGCGGTGACGACCTTGAACGTGGAGCCCGGGCTGTAGTGCTCCGCGGCCACGCGGTTGATCATCGGCTCCAGCGGGTCTCGAGACAGCTGCGCCATCTGCGCGGGAGTCACCCGTCCCGTCAGGAGGTTCGGGTCGAAGCCCGGCCGCGATACCAGCGCGCGGATGAAGCCCGTGTTGACGTCGACGGCCACCACCGCGCCCGTCACGCCGGGGAACGCGCGCTCCGCCTCTTCTTGCAAGCGCATGTCGATGGACAACACCAGGTTGCTGCCCGCCTTGGGCTGCACCACCGCGTTGTCGCCCAGCTTGACGTTGAGCTCCTCGATCTTCTGGCCGCGGGCGTTGACCACCTCCTTGCGCACGCCATCCGAGCCTCGCAGGCGCTGCTCGAAGTATCGCTCCAGCCCGCGCCGGCCGATGTAGTCCCCCAGCGCGTAGCGCGAGCCGTCTGCGTTGAGCCGGTCGAGCTCCTCCTGGGTGATTTCGTTCATGTAGCCCAGCACGTGCGACAGCACCGTGTTGGTCCGGTAGTGGCGGTGCGGAACGGGCGCCACCTCCACGCCATCCAGGATGTCGCGCCGCGCGGCCAGCCGGTCGTACTCATCCCGCGTGAGGTCCACGCGCACCGGCACCGGTTGGAAGGGCGCGTTGCGCCGGCCCTGGCGCACCAGGTCCTCCACCTTCTTCGCCTGGTCCGCGTCCCACTGGAGCAGCTCCGCGAGGCGCGGAATGACCTGCTCGGCGCAGTCGGTGCAGAAGGCCGGCGTGACGACGGCGTCGAAGGAGGGACGGCTGTCCACCAGGATGGTGCCGCGCGAGTCCTTGATGACGCCCCGGTCTGCGCGCAGCCGCACCTCCTTGACGAAGTTGGCGACGCTCTTGGCGGAATACTCCTCGCCCCGGGTGATTTGCAGACGGTAGAGCTGGATGGACAACAGGGCCAGGCCCACCGTCATGGCCAGGCCCAGCCACAGGAAGCGCCGGCGCAGTTCGCGCCCCGGCGTCGTGTTGCCCAGCGTCGGCGGCGTCACCGCAGCAACCCCGCGGGACGGTCCTGCGCCGACTCGAAGCGGCGCAGCAACGGAAAGAGCCCCAGCGCCGCGACGCCGGTGAGCGCCACCTGCAGGGGCAACCCGGCCAGGACAGGGCCCGTGGCGCCATCCTTCACCGTCAACCAGGTGAAGAAGGCCGCCAGCAGTCCATGGCCCACGTCCGCGCCCACGGCGAACAGCGCGAAGGGCAAGGCGCCTCGCACGTCCACGAAGGTGGAGACGAGCCGCCCCACCAGGAAGGTGAAGACCGCGAGGAAGGTGAACAGCCCCGTCGGCTGGCCGCTCATCAGGTCCAACAAGTAGCCCACCGCGAAGGCGGAGAAGGCCCCTTCGAGCAGCGTGGCACGCAGCGCGAGGAAGGCCACCAGCACCACGGTGACGTCGATGCGGCCGAGCACCAGGCCCGCCTGCTTGACGACCACCGACTCCAACGTGAGCAGCGCCAGCGCGATACCCACCGTCACCAGGAACTTCATTTCGACGCGCCCTCCGCCGCGCTGCCCTGCGCCATCGCGCTGTACGGGCTGCCCACCACCAGCACCTCCTCCAGCTTGCTGGTGTCCACCGCCGGCACGATGTCCGCCCCCTGGAACATGCCGTGCTCCTTCTTCTCCAGGTTCGTCACCCGGCCTACCACGAGCCCCGGAGGATAGATGCCATCCGTGCCGGACGTAATGATGAGGTCGCCGTTGTCGACGTCCTCGGTGCGCAGCATGTTCTCCAGCTTCAGGGGTCCATTACCCGCCCCCGCGGCGGTACCACGCGCACGAGAACGTTGCACCCTCACCGCCACGCGGCTCTGCGGGTCCGTCACCAGCGCCACGTCCGAGTAGCTGCCCGTCGCCCGGATGACCTGCCCCACGATTCCATCGGGCGTCACCACCGACATGCCCCGGAACACGCCGTCCTTCTCGCCACCGCTGATGCGCACCGACAGGAGCTTGGCCACCGGATTGACGCCCACCACCCGCGCCGGAATCTCCGGCCCGGCGGACGCCTCCGCGTAGCCCAGGAGCTTGCGCAGCCGCTCGTTCTCCGTGCGAGCCTCCCCCAGCGCCTGCACCGAGGCCCTCAACTGGAGGTTCTCCAGGCGCAGCGAGTCGTTCTCCTGACGCACCCCCCGGAGGTCCAGGTAGTGGCGCACGGCCGACACCGCCCCTTCGATGCTCGCCGTGAGCGCCTGCTGGACGGGGGACGTCACCGCGATGACGGCCCGGTCGATGGGGTTGGGGTCTCTGCCCTTGCGGCCGCTCAAGAGGAAGGCGACCAGGGGGTAGAGGAGCAGGGCCCCGACAATCAGGGGGCGCCGATATCGCTTGAGGAGCGACAGCACAGAGGGGAATTCCGGGGTGGAGGGGAGGAACGGAGGGAGGGGGTCCGGCTAAGCTCTCTAAATCGCTTGCATTTTCTGGTGCTGTATCCTAGGCAGTCAAGGCCCTGCGCGGGGGGTGGTCGCAGGTCAACCACCCTCCGGCCAGGCTACCAACAACACCGCGTCGCGAGTCCTTCCGCACGACTTTTCTCGGCGCGTTTGCTCTCGAAGTGACGACAATGGACGGTCTGAACCCCCGGAAGGTCTTTTCCCTGCTGTTCATCATCGGCATCGCGGTGGTGTTCACGCTGCAGTTCGGGCCGGGAAGCACCGGCTTTGGCGCCTCGGGACCGGCCACCACGGCTCCCGGCTCGGTGGCCAGCGTGAACGGCAAGGAGATTCCGCTGCGCGACTTCGCCACCGCCTGGGCCCGGCAGATGAATCAGCTGCGCGCCCAGGGCAGCCCCATCCCTGAGTCGGTGGCACGCCAGTTCGGCATGCACAACCAGGTGCTGGACAGGCTGGTGAACACGGAGCTCCTGGCCCAGGCGGCCGAGTCCCGTGGCATCACCCCCTCCGATGAGGAGCTGCGCAAGCTCATCCACCAGAACACGGACTTCCACGCCAAGGAGGGCGGGTTCGACTTCGCGCGCTATCAGCAGGTGCTGCGCGACTTCTACCGGAAGACGCCGCAGGAGTTCGAGGCCGAGCTGCGCCGCCAGCTCGCCGCCCAGAAGATGATCGAGGTCGTCCGCTCCAACGCGGTCGTCTCCGAGGACGAGGTCCGGGCCCGCTACGAGAAGGACGGCAACCAGGCCAAGGTCGTCTTCGCGCGTTTCCTCCCCACCATGTACGCGGACAAGGTCGCGGCGCCCACCGCCGCCCAGCTCGCGGAGTGGAAGAAGACGCACGAGAAGGAGATCAAGGATTACTTCGAGGCCAACAAGTTCGTGTACCAGCAGCCCGAGCGCATCCGCGCCCGTCAGGTGCTGGTGAAGCTGTCTCCGGAGGCCACCGCCGAGCAGAAGGCGGAGGCGATGAAGAAGGCGGAGGCGCTCAAGAAGGAGATCGACGGCGGCAAGGACTTCGCCGCGGTGGCCCGCGAGAGCAGCGAGGACCCGGGCAGCAAGGCGCGCGGTGGCGACCTGGGCTGGGTGGAGCGCGGCAGCTGGGAGCCGGCGCTGGCGAACGCGGCGTTCTCCCTCAAGGCCGGCGAGGTCACCGCTCCGGTGGAGACCAAGTTCGGCGTGCACCTGGTGAAGGTGGAGGAGAAGCAGGCGGCCCAGGACAAGAAGCTCGAGGACGTCCAGGACGAGATCGCCACCACCCTCTTCAAGCAGGAGCGCGCGAAGGACCAGGCGAAGGCGGAGGCCCAGAAGGCCCTGGCCGAGGTGCAGGCGGGCAAGGCGCTCAAGGACCTCTTCCCGCCTGAGAAGGAGCAGCCCGCGCTGCTGCGCTTCGAGACGGAGACGCGTCCGGAGGCCGTGCAGACGGACAGCTTCACCGCCGAGGGAGAGGCGGTGCCGCACCTGGGCCCCGCGCCCACGCTGGTGAAGGCGGCCTTCGCGGCCACCGGTCCCCAGGCGCTGGGTGAGGTCTTCCCGGTGGGCGAGGGCTTCGTGGTTGCGCAGGTCGTGGAGCGCCAGAAGCCGGACGCCGCGGGCTTCGAGCAGAAGAAGGACTCGCTGCGCACCCAGGCCGAGCAGGCCAAGCAGATCGAGGTGACGGACTCCTTCCTCAAGGCCCTGAAGAAGAACGGCAACGTGGTGACGAACACCGAGGCCATCGACTCGGTGGTGGGCGCGGGCTAGTCCGCTCCCCATCGCGGTTCCCCGAGGGCCGGGCCGAGGGTACTCCCCTCCCCGGCCCTTGTTCTTTTCTGGAGCGCGGCGCGCCCGGGGTCAGCGCGTGGGAATGTCGGAGCCGCCGCCGTTCGTGTCCGGGCCCGTCGGCTCCGCGACGCAGATGCCATCGCGGCCGCGGGCCTTGGCCGCGTACATGGCGAAGTCCGCCGAGCGGATGAGGTCCACCGCGGAGGTGGCGTGGTCCGGGAAGGTGGCCACGCCCACGCTGGCGGTGACGCGGACATCCAGCCCGTGGTCGGTGAGGAAGGCGCGGCCTCGGAACGCGTCGCAGACACGCTGGGCGATGGCGGTCGCTCCGTCCTGGTCGGTCTCCACCAGGAGGATGGCGAACTCGTCGCCCCCGTAGCGGAAGACGGCGTCCAGGCCGTTGCGGCCCAGGGACATGAGCAGGTCGCCCACTTCCTTGAGCGTGGCGCTGCCCATCAAGTGCCCGTGCCGGTCATTGACGCTCTTGAAGTGGTCCAGGTCCAGGAACACGAGCGACAGCGGATGGCGGAAGCGCGCCGAGCGCTTCACTTCCGTGTCCAGCAGCGCGCGCAGGTGCCGGGCGTTGTAGCAGCCGGTGTGCTCGTCGGTAATCGTGAGCTCCTGCACCCGGCGGAAGTTGCGCGCGTTCTCGATGGCGATGGCCGCGTAGTCGGCGATGGCCGTCAGCGTGGTGAGGTCGTCGTTGGAGAAGGGCGGGTCCGTGGGGCCGTTGACCAGCTCGATGACTCCCAGCACATGGCCCCTCGACAACAGCGGCACCGCGAGGATGGAGCGGGTGTGGAAGGCGGACGCCTCATCGAAGCGGGGCGAGAAGCTGGGGTCTCCGCCCACGTCGTGGACGAGCCTCGCCACGCCCGAGGAGAAGACGGCACCGGCGATGCCTTCTCCGGGGTTGAGCTGGAGGCCCTTGAGGACACCGGCGCCCTCGCCCACCGCGATTTCGAAGGAGAGCTTTCCAGTGCGCTCATCCAGGAGGATGAGCGACCAGTTGCGAGGCAGCAGCAGGCTGCTGACCTTCTGCATCACGAGCGCGAGCACCTCGCGCAGCTCCAGCGTGGACGTCAACGCCTTCGCCATCTCGTTGTAGGCGGCCAGTTGCTCCACTGTCCGCTTCATGGCCGACAGGAGGTCCGCGGGATTCATCCGTAGAGTCCACTCCGAGGCGCAAGTCTGCTAAGGACGTCTGGAGCCGTAACATGCACACGCACGCTGATCAAACGTTGCTCGTCCTGGCCTCGGGTTCTCCCCGCCGCCGCGACTTCTTGTCGCAACTGGGACTCACTTTTACCGTCTCCGCGGCGGACATTGACGAAACGCCCCACCCAGGCGAGGAGGCCAGGGCCTACGTGCTGCGGCTGGCCCGCGAGAAGGCGCGTGTGGTGGCCGCCCGCTCACCGGGCACCTGGGTGCTGGCCGCGGACACCACCGTGGCCTTGGGCATGGAGCTGCTCGGAAAGCCCCAGAGCCCGGACGAGGCCCGGCAGATGCTGAGCCGGCTGTCAGGAAAGACACACGACGTGTTCACCGGCGTCGCGCTCGCGGGCCGTCACGAGGAGGCGCTGGCGGTGCACACCCGCGTCACCTTCCGCGCGCTGAGCGCCGCGGAGATCGCCTGGTACGTGAGCACCGGTGAGCCCGTGGACCGTGCGGGTGCCTACGCCATCCAGGGCAAGGGCGGCTTCCTGGTCGCCTCGGTGGACGGAAGCCCCACCAACGTCGTGGGCCTGCCGCTGGGGGAGACACTCGCGCTGATGGAGCGCGCGGGCGTGCCCCTGGCCTGGAAGCGCTGAGCATGGGTTCACGAATCGTGGAGCGGTTGGCGTCGGTGCAAGCGCGGGTGGCCCAGGCGTGTGCACGTGCGGGGCGGCCCGTGGAGTCAGTGACGCTGGTGGCGGTGTCCAAGCTGAAGCCGGCGGCCCTCATCCGCGAGGCGTATGCCGCGGGTCAGCGTGACTTCGGGGAGAACTACGCCCAGGAGCTGCGGGACAAGGCCGCGGAGCTGGCCGACCTGGAAGGTCTTCGCTGGCACGCCATCGGTCCACTCCAGACGAACAAGGTGAAGTACGTGGCCAAGGTCGCCCACGCCTTCCACGCGCTGGAGCGGCTGGAGGTGGCGCGCGAGCTGTCCAAGCGGCGCGAGGGCGCCACGCCCCTGCCCTGCTACGTCGAGGTCAACGTGGGCGGCGAGTCCACCAAGTCCGGCCTCGAGCCCTCCGCCCTGCCAGAGTTCGTCGCGCAGGTGCGTGCGTTGCCGGGCCTTCAGCTGGTGGGGCTCATGTCGCTGCCGCCGCCCACCGACGACACGGCCCGCGCGCGCGGATACTTCCAGGCGCTGCGAGAGCTGGCGCGGCACCACGGACTCCCTCAGCTGTCCATGGGCACCACGCACGACTTCGAGCTGGCCATCGAGGCGGGCGCCACGCATGTGCGCGTGGGCACCGCCATCTTCGGCGAGCGGGACTGAGCGCCGGGGGCGTCTTGCGCGCCCTCAAACCTCCTTGAACTTCACGCGGCCTTCCGCGTTGACGGTGACCCTGTACTCGCAGCCGCAGTAGTTGCAGCGCACCTCGTCACCGTTGCCATAGCCCTCGTCCACGGGGTTGTTGGCGTTGCAGTCCGGGCAGTCGAACTCCTTGCGGCGCCCTCCTCCCGCCGATTCCTTGTGGTCGTCGTCGTCGAAGTCGTAGTCACCGGCCATGTTCCCGCGTCTCCGGGCAAGGCATCTCCGGGCTGGAGATGCGCCAGCCTGGAAGGCTAGCAGCGGTGTCGCCCGGTGGACATGCTCGACTCGCCTGGAGAGCGGCCTGCCTCGGGGTGGGGAGAGGCGCCGTGGGGTCCCCCCGTGCAAGACTGCGGGGGCGCTCGTCCTCAGGGTGCCCCCACGGCCAGGGGGACAGGCACCCGTTGAATGCCTGCTGGGCGGGCGCGTCGGTGGGAAATGTGGAGTGGCGGGAATGGTTCCGGGCAGGGCCTGGCGGCATGCAGGCGCGCTACTTAACGTCCAAGCGAGGGAGCTCACTCGATGCCTACGCAGTCCAATTGGGGGTTCGCGGCGGTGGTTGCGGGCCTGGTCTGGTCCGCATCGGCCCTGGCCCAGCAGGCCCCCGTGAGCTCGGCGTTCAGCCCCGGGGAGCAGGCCCAGTATCGCGTGAAGTACTTCGGCGTCACGGCGGGCACCGCGCAGGTGACGGTGGGTGCCCCCATGAAGCAATGGGGTGCGGATGTGTGGCCCATCGTCGCCGTGGCGCGCTCGGATGCGCTCATCGGCGTGTGGCCCATCAAGGACAAGTTCGTGTCCTACTGGCAGCCGGACACCCACCGCGTGGTGGGCAGTGAGCTGCACGCGGACGAGAACGGCAAGCGCCGCCGCCAGCGCATCAAGATGCTGCCGGATGGCAAGAGCGCCCAGGTCGTGAAGCAGCGCGAGGGCGAGGCTCCGCGCGAGTCCACCGCCGAGCTCGCCGAGGGCACGCTGGACGTGACGGGTGCGACCTTCGCGCTGCGCAACCAGGCACTGGTCGTCGGCGGCGAGTATGCCTATCCCGTGTTCACCGGAAGCAAGAGCTTCACGATGCGCGCGAAGGTGGAGTCGCGCGAGACGCTCGAGACGGAGCTCGGGGAGCAGGAGGTCTTCAAGACCCGGGTGCAGGCGGAGTTCGGCGGCAACCTGAACACGAAGCGGGACATGGTCGTCTACCTCACGGCGGACAGCCGGCATGTGCCGGTGCGCGTGGAGGCGGACCTGGTCCTGGGCACGGTGGTGGCGGAAATCACCGACTATCAACCCGGGCGCGCCGCGGCGGTGGCGCGCGCGGAGGGCGGTGGCGGGTAGCACCGCTGGGGAGTGGAGGGGGCGGGATGGGCGTGGAATGGGCGTGGGTGGTGGTGGCGGCGATGGCCGCCACTCCGGAAGCCATGGTGGTGTCCCCGCTGGTCAAGGTGAGGCCGGGAGTCTCGCCTCAAGGGACTCGCCAGGCCCGGGTGAGCATGGCTCGCGGTGAGTGCGAGGGAGTGCAGGTGGTGCTCCCCCGTTCGGTGCGCCAGTTGACGGTGCCGCCGTTGTTCCTGTCGGGCCCCGGAGTCCCACTGCGCGCGTCCATCTGGCGCGAGGGCTTCCTGAACGTCGCCGTGCCCTCCAACTCGCAGGGCGCCAAGGGCGCGTGGCCCGACCCGCTCCTCCCCGTGACGGCCCCCATGGGCCCCCCAGGGCTGCCCACCGTCCTCTACGTGGAGTTCTGCGCCCCCGAGAGCCAGGAGCCTGGGACGTACCAGGGCAGGCTGCGCGCGCGCCTCAACGCGAAGGAGCAGGTGTCGGTGCCCTTCACGGTGGAGGTGCAGCCCTTCGTGCTGCCATCGACGGCGTCGTTGCCGACCAGCTTCGGCATCTCTGGACTGAGTGTTGCCCGAGGCCACGGCCTGAAGACGAGTTCGCCCGAGGCGCGCGCCCTGCTGCGCGAGTATGCCCGCGTGCTCCTGGAACACCGCGTGAGCGCGCACGGCATGAGCATGGAGCCCCCTCCGGTGCGCTTCGAGGACGGCCGGGCCGTCATCGACTGGCGGGAGTACGACGCGGAGATGGGGCCGTTCCTCGACGGGAGCCTGCTGCCCTCGGGCGCCCGCTTCACCACGACGGACCTGCGCGACAACAAGAAGGCCAGCACCGAGGAAGAGAAGGTCGCGTACTACCGAGCCTTCGCGGAGCACTTCCGGCAGAAGGGCTGGCGCGCGGACCTCTTCTTCTACGCCAAGGACGAGCCCAAGCCCCAGGACGTGCCGCTGGTGTTGGCGCAGGCGCGTCGCATCCACGAAGCCGGAGGCAGCCGGGTCCTCATCACCACCCCGCTGGAGGGGAAGCTCCCCAACGTCGCGGACATCCTCGCGCCCACGCTCAACTGCTTCTTCCCCCGCCCCGGCCCCGCCACCTGCCGCTCCGTGCAAACCGTCGCCGAGACGCGCAAGCGGCTGCGACCTGGAACACAGGTGTGGTGGTATCAGAGTTGCAATTCTCACGGATGCAACGGGGGCTCATCGCTCGAGGCCGCACAGGAGCGGGCCTACAGCGGCTGGGCCTCGTACATGGTGGACCACTCGGCCATGCTCAACCGAGCCATGGGCCCGCTGGCGTTCGTCAACGGCGTGGACGGTGAGCTCTATTTCGACACCGTCTTCGCCTACAACACGAAGAAGGACCCCTGGAACGACCTCTTCGAGTTCGGCGGCAACGGGGACGGGACGCTCTTCTACCCGGGTACGCCCACTCGCCTGGGAGATTCTCGACACCAGCCAGTCGCGTCCTTGCGGCTCAAGCACCTGCGAGACGGCCTGGAGGACTTCGAGTACCTGCGGCTGCTCAGTCAGCTGGGCGATGAGAAGTTCGCTCGAGACGCGGCGCGCCAGCTGGTCCGCTCCGGTTGGGACATCAGCCAGGATGCGCGAGAATGGGCCCAGGTCCGCCAGGTCGTGACGGCGAGGCTCCGGCAGCGATGGTCCACCTCCGAATTTGCGAAGCGCCCGGGCCGTCACAAGCCCGAGAGCACCCCGTAGTCTCAAGTGGAAGGAAGAAGGATGAGCTCCCTGCGCCCCCTGCTCGCGACCTGGTTGCTGCTGTGCTCCGGCGGTACCGCCTGGGCCCAGCTCCCCGACACGGAGGCGGACAAGCTCGAAGCCGACAAGCCTCCTGAGCACGCGGCGAGCGCCCCCATCGACGAGCCGCCCCTCACCGTCGAACCCTGCGCCCAGGCCCTGCCCGCGCTGCGCATGCCGCTGACGTTCATGCCCGGCGAGGTGCTCGAGTTCGACCTGGATGCCATGGGCGCGCAGGCCGGCAAGATGACCCTGCGCGTCCAGAAGCAGCAGAACGGACAAATCCCCGTGCTCGCGGAGGCGCAGACCAACTCCTTCTTCTCCAAGGTCCGCCGGGTCCGAGGCAGCGCCACCACCTGGCTCAACCCGCGCACGCTGCGCCCTCGGCGCTACGTGGAGGACGCGACGGAGAATGAGCTGCGCCGCAAGGTGGAGGTCGCCTTCACGCACAAGGACCGCGCCATCAAGGTGGACTACCAGATTGGTCAGCGCACCAAGGGCCAGTTCAACTACACGTACGACAAGGACGGGCTCGACGTCGCGGGCTCCATCTACCTGCTGCGCCAGCTCCCGCTCGAGGAGAACATGAGCGTCTGCTTCGACGTCTACGGCGTGCGCAGGCTGTGGCGCATGCAGGGACAGGTCCTCAAGAAGGAGCAGGTGACCACCCCGCTGGGTCAGTTCAACGCGTGGCACCTGTCGGGGACCGCCGTGCGCCTGGACCGCCCCAAGCAGAAGCGCGAGGTCCACGTGTGGATATCCGATGATGCCCGGCGGTTGCCCCTGGCCGCCGTCGGCACGCTGGACCTGGGCACCGTGCGCGCCACCCTCACCGGCGTGAGCCGGCCCGGCGAGAAGCGACAGGAGGCCGGCCCCGGCAAGGAAGAGATGAAGTGGTGAGCCCCTGACGTGGCCCCGCTTCGCCCCCAAGGCCCGATGCGCCGTATGCTCGGGCCTTTCCTCTTGAGCCAATTTTGACTCTGGTCTGCAAAATCAGAAGCATCGAGTGCGCGCCGCGCCAATGCCCGCTCGTCCTTGCTTCGTTCCGTCGTCGCTCCTGCTCTGTTCCACCTTGATGCTCTCCGCGACGGCCGCCCGCGCGGAGGACTCCGCTGGCGCGGGGAAGACTCCGCCCGCGCCGTCCAGCGTCTCCGCGCCCGTGGCGTGGGAGCCGGCGAGTCCCGCTGATGCACCAGCCGAGGCCCCGCCCTCCTCCTCGCCCCCGGCTCCCGCTCCGGTTGCATCCGCGGAGCCGACACCGGCCTCGGCTCCAGCGCAGCCCGCCCCCGTGTCGCTGATTCCGCAGCGCCCCAAGGCGGATGCGTTCTTCACGTCGTATGGCGAGCTCCAGTTCGCGTACTTCAATCACGGGCTCAACCAGAACCGGGCCCGTGGCGCACAGCGGGATTCGCGCCTGGAGTTCGGCCTCAACGCCGCGCTGGCGGTGGGACGCATCTACGTCGCGGTGGGAACGCTGAGTGAGTTCTCGCGTCCCATCGACTACCTGGGCACCAACCGCGACGAGGCGGAGACGAGCATCATCCCCAACACGTGGGACGAGATGGGCGTGCGCCTGCGCTACAAGTTCCCTTGGGGCCTGCGCCTCACGGGTCAGCTCATCAACGGCCTGGACTCCACCGGCTTCAGTTCGCAGCAGTGGGTGGTGGGTGGGCATCAGCGCCGCTTCGAGGTGCAGCGCGCCACGGATATGGCCGTGGTGGTGCGCGCCGACGTCACGCACTTCGAGGGCTCTCGCAGCGCACCGCGCGCCTGTCCAACCTGCTGGGCGTGGTGCGCACCCCGTCGAGGAGATCCCATGGCAGCGCATCCACCCGTACTCGGACCTGCTGCTGCACGACATGGGGCCCGAGTTGGCGGATGGCCAGTCAGATGGCGCAGCCACGGGAACGGAGTGGCGCACGCCCCCGTTGTGGGGGCTCGGCTTGACGCACACAGTCCTGCCCTTCTTGGGCTTCCTGCATGACGGCCGCGCACGCAGCATCGAAGAAGCCATCCTCTGGCACGGCGGCGAGGCGCTGCCCGCGCGTGATGGCTTCCGGTCATTGTCCTGCGATGAGGGCGGCGCGGTCCTGACGTTCCTGGGCTCGCTCTAGGACGAGCACGGCAGCGAAGCAGGCCTATGCCCCCTGGCTCAGGGTGGCAGGGGTCTTTGCTTCAACGACTCCATCAGGAAATCTCGGAACGCGGCCACCTTGCGTGGCATGTGCCGCCCGGCCGTGGAGACGAACCACACGCTCCCGGCGGGCATGCTCCACTTCGGAAGCACCGCGACCAGCCGTCCCTCCGCGACCTCTGCCTCGGCGATCAGCGTGGGCAGGAAGCCAACGCCCGCACCCAACCGAAGCGTCTCTCGCATGAAGAACATGTCATCGCAGCGGATGACACCCTTGCTCGGAACGGGGCTCTTCTCCTCTCCGGGCCCCTCCAGCCACATGGGCATCTCCGAGCGGAAGGAAATCCATGCATGCGCCGCGAGTTCACGCGGATGACGCGGAGGCCCTCGCCGCGCGAGATACGCGGGCGAGGCGTAGAGCCGCAGCGAGAGCGGACCCAGGCGGCGCGCACGCAGTGAGGAATCCCTCAGCGGAGAGAGCGAGAGCCGAAGTGCGGCGTCGAAGCCTTCCGCCACCAGGTCAACCACGCGGTTGTCCAGATGCAGGTCCACCTTCACCGCCGGATAGCGCGCCACGAAGCGGGTGACGACATCCGCGAGCAACGTCGCTCCCCAATCCACCACCGCCGTCAGCCGCAGCTCCCCCGAAGGCTCCTCCTCCAACTCGGGAAGGTCGCCCACGGACTTGCGCAGCGATGCGAGCATCGGCGACACACGCTCGTACAGCGCCTGGCCCGCCGTGCTCAGCGCCACCCTCCGCGTCGTACGGTGGAGGAGCTGAACGCCCAGCAAGGACTCCAACTGGGAGATGCCCCGGCTCACGGACGACTTGGGCATGCCCAGCTTCTTCGCGGCGCTGGAGAAACTGGCGCCTTCGGCGACCGCGACGAAGAGCGCGAGTTGGTTCAGGTCCATTGTTCCTCCAGTGGAACAGTATGCTTCATGAGCAGGCATTGTGCAGCAGTGGCGCGGCCACTACTTCATCGGGCGGAAGTCGAAGCCCCCCCCCCGCCATCTCTGGAGTCTGCCCATGTCCAACGCCTCTCCGTCCCTGCTCGTCACCGGCGCCTCCGGCCACCTCGGCCGCCGTGTCGTGGAGCTTCTGTTGGAGTTCCACCGCGGCCCCCTCATCGTCACCACTCGCGAGCCCGCGAAGCTCGCGGACCTGGCCGCGCGCGGTGTCATCGTGCGCAAGGCCGACTTCGATGACACGGCCTCTCTCGACGCCGCGTTCGCCGGTGCGCAGCGCCTGCTGCTCATCAGCACGGACTCGCTCGACGTTCCCGGGCGCCGCATCACTCAACACCAGAACGCGGTGGACGCGGCCCGCCGCGCGGGAGTCCGTCACATCGTCTACACGTCCCTCACCCGTCCCGAACCCGACTCCCCCGTCACCATCGCCAAGGACCATTGGGCGACCGAGCAGGCCCTCGAGAAGAGCGGCCTGGGCTTCACGGTGCTGCGCAACAACTTCTACGCGGACCTGCTGCTGCTCAGCCTGCCTCGCGCGGTGGCGACGGGACAACTCGTCGCGGCAACTGGGACAGGCTCCACCGCCTACGTCACGCGCGAGGACTGCGCGCGCATCGCCGCGGCGGCGCTCCTCGCGCCCTTCGATGGGAAGCGCACGCTGGAGGTCACCGGCCCCTCGGCGGTGAGTCACGAGGAGCTGGCGCGGATGGTCAGCGAACTGTCCGGCCGTCCCGTGCGGTACGTCGCGGTGGACGCCGCGAGCCTGCGGGCGGGCATGGTGGAGCACGGCCTGCCCGCGCCCATCGCGGAGGTGATTGCATCGTTCGACGTGGCGGTGGCCGAAGGACGCATGGCCAAGACCTCCACCGCGTTCTCGGACCTCACGGGCGGAGCCCCCAGCAGCGTGGCCAGCTTCCTGGCCAGGCACCGGGAGGCCCTCCAGGCGGCGACGCGCTGAACAGGTGAACGGGGGATGGGAAAATTGACGGCGTGCTACGAGCCTGTAGCGTCGAGCCCATGCCCCCTCTCGCCCTCGCCGCCCCCGTGCTCTCGCGCCAGGCCGACCCGGTCCGAGTGGCCACCGAGCGTCTCGCACGTGCCCTGCCCGCGCGCGCGGACGCGGCGGTGCTCGTCGACCTGCTCGAGGATGACTTGAGAGAAGGGCTGGATGCACTCGGCGATGTCGAAGCCCACTTCGCCGAACTGCTGACCACACTGCGCACGGGCCCGCTGTCCCCCGTGAGCCTCGTCAACGCGGGGGATGACCTCCGCGTCGTCGAGCGGCTCGACTACCTCCAGGACGTCGTCCTCCAGTTGCGCAAGCGCCTGGCCCAGGCCGCCGCGATGGCGCGGCAGACTCCTTCTTCGCGCACGCGCTGACCCTCGCGGCTCGAGGACATCAAGGCGCCCACTAAGGCGAGGGCGGAGGGGTCGTCACCGGTGCCGCGTTGGCCGGCGCGGGTGTCGTCACCTGTGGCGGGGCC
Organism: Myxococcus stipitatus; assembly: GCF_037414475.1. The sequence goes on from NZ_CP147913.1 coordinate 668,408, forward strand.
GGCGTCGCGTTCAGCGGCGCGGGTGTCGTCACCTGTGGCGTGGCCGGCGTCGCGTTCAGCGGCACGGGCGAATCCACCGGCGCTGGCGCTCCCGCGGCATTCAGCGGCACGGGCGCGGTCACCAGCGGCGTCGTGTCGCTGCTGTTCAGCGGCAGCTCCGTGGCGATGATGCCCGGACTCACCTGCGCGGCCCCTGTGACAGTGTTGAAGCTGGGAGCACCGGACAACGGCACGGAGAAGGTCCCCACCGTCGAAAGACTCCCAGAGCCCCCCGTGGCCGCAGCCCCCGGAAGTGGCACCGGCGTCTCCACCAACGGTCCCGAAATGTTCAGGGGTTGAATCTGCGCTTCGAGAGAAGGCACGGAACCCTCCAACACCGGCGGAGCGCCTTGCGCCGCGGTGCCAGGCACCGCCGTCCCTCCGGCGGCGGGAGGCGGCGGCAACACGGGCGCCAGGCCGAGATAGGTCGTGGACGGCACCGGCGTCAGCTGATCCGGCGGCACCGTCACATTGCCCGTGGTGTCCACCACCGCCACCGAGCGCACGGGGATTCCCCCCACCTCGATGGCCACGTCCTCGAACACGTATTGAACGAAGCCCCGCGGCTCCAGTTCGGGGGGCAGGTTCCACGCGAGGACCACCAGCTCCGTGTCCCCCCAGCGCGCCTGGCGCATCATCCGGTGCGAGTCGTCGTCGGAGTACGCCCCCGCATCCAGCGCCGCCACGTGCACCAACGCTGACTCCGTCAGCAATTGCCCGTTGCGCCACACCCGCCCCACACCCCAGACCGCCACCGCCGCGTGCGAGCGGGTCATCGCCGACCACCCCAGCCCCGTGTCGCCGTAGATGGGCACGTTCATCAGCACGCCACCCGCGATGGGATGGGGAGGCGGAGGAGGAAGCGGCCGAGCGGGGGCCTGGGAATGGGCCTGGGCGGGCGGGAAACCGGCCTGGGACAGCTCCACCCGGTACTCGGAGACTCCCAGGCGGAACGACGAGGAGAACGTCACCTTGTCGCCATAAGTGGCTTCTGGAAGCGCAACGCGGTCCTCCACCGAGAGCTCCGCGCTCCCGGTTCCGGACTCCGTCAGGTCCGTGAAGGGCAACGAGCCCTGGATGAGGAAACCGTCCGGCCGCCTGGTTCTCGCGCTGGCCTCCTGGCCCTCGAACGTGAACCCGCCTGGCCCCGAGGCCAGCACTCCGGACAACAGTAGCGTGGTGAGAGGTCCCGCCATCGACGCTGCCTCCTTGTGGAACAAGGTAGGCAGCGGAGCGGGGAGTGGCAGCCCTCTCCCTCGAGGACGCTTGGACTAGATGAGACCGCGAGCCCGGCGGATCTGCTCCACCGTCTTGTTGTACTCGATGTCGAAGGCGCTGGTGCCCTCCTGCAGGTGCTTCAGGCGGGAGCGGGCCTCCTTGTCGATTTCCTCATCCACGTCCAGGTGCCGCTTCATCACCGCGAAAATCTTCTGTCGCAGGAAGTTGTCCGGCGAGAAGACCTCCTCGACGTTCCGGCTGATGAGGAGGAATTCGATCATCTGGTTGATGACGTATTCGACTCCCTCGTCGCCCATCTTGAAGCCGCGGACGTCCGCCATCTCGCGCTTCACCTGGTTGAACTTGGAGTAGTCATACCCACGACGCTCCAGTGCCTCGCGCGTCGCCTGGTTCACACGTTCTTCGTTCGCGAGGTACTCACGCATGATGGCGGAGAGGTCCATCTCGGCGTCCGCCACACGCATCGGCTCCACCTCGATGTCCCCATCCTGCATGAGCTGCTGAATCGCCTCTCGCGAGATGATCGGGATCACCTTCGGATACAGCCTCATGTCGGTCCCTCGCCCTCTTTGGACGTGCTCGAATCATCAACCGCTATAAATCAGCGCCGAGCCCAGTCGCAATGAAAAACCCCAGGAACGTCGCGGTTCCAGCGCCCTTCCCCCGCAGTCTGGAGCAAGTTAATCACGCCGCTCCCGGCGGCGACCCTCCCCGCGGTTTTTCGTTCGCGGGTTCTTGCGCGTCGTCGAGGGAGGCCTCTCGGATGGGGTCTTCGTCTTCCTCGTCCAGGTGTCCATGAAGCCCCGCATGGACCCGCTCCGCCGTCGCGGGCCCCACGACTTCCGCCAGCTCCTCGATGCTGGCTTCGTTCACGCGCTTGAGCGAACCAAAGTGCCGCAGGAGCGTCTTGCGCCGCACCTCCCCCACCCCTGGAATGTCCTCCAGCGCCGAGCGTACCCGACTCTTGCGCAAGACCTGCTTCTGAAAAGTGATGGCGAAGCGGTGCGCCTCGTCCCTCATGCGCGTCAGCATGAACATCTCCGCTGAGTTCTGCGCCAGGACGATGGGGTCCTTTCGCCCCACGACAAACACGCGTTCCGGACTGCGAGCGCTCTCCGCGTCGCGATCAAACACTTCCAGGTCCCGGCTCTTGGCCAGGCCCACCACGTCCACCGTCTCCACGCCCAGGTCCTTCATGGCCGCGTGGGCGCTGGCGAGCTGCCCCTTGCCACCGTCGATGACGAGCAGGTCTGGCAGGTCGCCCTCCTCCAACCCGCGCTTGAGGCGGCGCGTCACGACCTCGTACATGCTGGCGAAGTCGTCCTGTTTCTCCAGCGTCTTGATTTTGTACTTCCGGTAACGGGACTTGTCCGTGTCGCCGTCCGTGACGGCCACCTGGGAGGCGACGATGGCGGAGCCCTGGAAGTGGGAGATGTCGAAGCACTCCATGCGGCGCGGGAAGTTGCGCAGGCCCAGCCGCTGCTGAAGCCGCGAGAGCACCTGGTCCGTCTCGTCCTTGGTGCGGCGGCGCTCCAGGAAGGCCTGCTCGGCGTTCTTCTCCGCCATCTTCACCAGCTCGTGCTTCTCGCCGCGCTTGGGGACGAGCACGCGCACGCGTTCGCCCTTGCGCTCGGAGAGCAGTCCCTCCAGGCCCTCCGTGCCGTCGCCGGGCTCCAGGGGGAGCAGCACCTCCTCCGGCACGAAGCTGCCCTGGTCGTAGTAGAGGTTCACGAACGAGGCGAGCAGCTCCTCGTTGGGGAACTCCTGGCTGCCGAAGGGAAACGCCTGGCCCCCGTTGAGGCGGCCCTGCCGGATCCACAACACGTAGAACAGGATGCGGTCGCCCTCGCGGTGCAAGGCGAAGACGTCCTGGTCCTTGAAGTCGGTAGTGGCCACCTTCTGCCGCTCCAGGCTGCGTTCAATCGCCTGGAGCTGGTCTCTCACCCGCGCGGCCTCCTCGAACTTGAGGTCCTGGGACGCGCGCTTCATGCGCAGGCGCAGGCCATCCACCAGCTCGGTGGCCTTGCCCTCCAGAAACATCACCACCTCATCCACGCTGCGGCGGTAATCGTCCTCGGGCACCGGGTAGACACAGGGCGCCGGGCAGCGGCCGATCTGGAACAACAGACAGGGGCGGCTGCGGTTGGCCAGGACATGGTCCGTGCACGTGCGCAGGCGGAAGTAGCGGTTGATGATGCGCAGCGTCTCGCGAATCGCGCCCGCGCTGGAGTACGGGCCGAAGTAGCGCGCGCCATCGCGCTCGTATTTGCGCACGACCTCCAGCCGAGGATAGGCGTGGGTGCGGTCCAGGCGCAGGGAGATGAACTGCTTGTCGTCCTTGAGCAGGACGTTGAAGCGCGGGCGGTGCTTCTTGATGAGCTCGTTCTCGAGGAGCAGCGCCTCCTTCTCGTTGTGGACGAGCACCGTCTCCAGGTCGCCCAGGATTTCATCCAGGAGCGACACGAAGACCCGCGTGTCGCCGGTGCGCGTGAAGTAGGAGCGCACGCGGCTGCGCAGGTTGATGGCCTTGCCCACGTAGATGATCTGCCCCCGGCGGTCCTTCATCAGGTACACGCCGGGCTCGGTGGGAAGGGCGTCGAGCTTCTCCTGGAGCTTCACGTCCATGGCCAGTGGCTCCTAGCGCCGTCCCCGGGGCCGCGCCCCGCGGCCCTTGCCCCGTCCTCGCTTGGGAGCGTCATCCTCCTTGGCCTTGGCGGGGGCCTTGAGCAGTGAGCGCGAGGCGGGCTTCAGCCCCAGGTCCATGTCCTTGAGCAACTGCACGCGGTCGCGGTACTCGGCGGCCTTCTCGAACTCCATCGACTCCGCGGCGCGGAGCATGTCCTGGGTGAACTCCTCGATGAGCCGTTTGATCTCCTTGGCCTCGAGCAGGTCGTCCTCACCCTCGGCCGCCATGGGCAGCGTGCCGCCGCCCTCCGCGTCGTAGAGATGCTCGGAGAGGTCGGTGATGTTGCTCTTGACCGAGCGCGGGGTGATGCCGTGGTCCAGGTTGAACTTGCGCTGGATTTCACGGCGGCGCGTCGTCTCCTCGAGCGCCTTCTTCATCGAGTCGGTGACGGAGTCCGCGTACATGATGACGCGGCCATTCAGGTTGCGCGCGGCGCGGCCGATGGTCTGGATGAGCGACACGTGGCTGCGCAGGAAGCCTTCCTTGTCCGCGTCGAGGATGGCCACCAGGGACACCTCGGGGATGTCCAGACCCTCGCGCAGGAGGTTGATGCCCACGAGCACGTCGAACTCACCCTTGCGCAAGTCGCGGATGATGGCGGTGCGCTCGATGGCGTCGATGTCCGAGTGCAGGTAGCGCACGCGCACGCCCACGTCGGCGTAGTACTCGGTGAGGTCCTCCGCCATGCGCTTGGTGAGCGTCGTCACCAGGACGCGCTCGTTGCGGCTGACGCGCAGACGGACCTCCTCGAGCAGGTCGTCCACCTGGTTGCCGACTGGACGCGTCTCCACCTCCGGGTCCGTCAGGCCCGTGGGGCGGATGATCTGCTCCACCACCACGCCCTGGGACTTCTGCAACTCGTACTCGGACGGCGTGGCCGAGACGAAGACGGCCTGCGGCACCAGCTCCTCGAACTCACCGAACTTCAGCGGGCGGTTGTCCAGCGCGCTGGGCATGCGGAAGCCGAAGTTGACCAGCGTCTCCTTGCGCGCGCGGTCTCCCCGGTACATCGCGCCAATCTGAGGAACCGTCTGGTGGCTCTCGTCGATGAGGACCAGGAGGTTGCGCGGGAAGTAGTCGATGAGGCACGGGGGCGGCTCGCCCACGCCTCGGCCCGAGAAGTGCCGCGAGTAGTTCTCGATGCCGTTGCAGTAGCCGACCTGTTCGATCATCTCCAGGTCGAACAGCGTGCGCTGCTCCAACCGCTGCGCCTCCACCAGCTTGTTGTCGCGCTTGAAGGTCTGGAGCTGGTCGGTCAGCTCGTCGCGGATGGTCTGGAGCGCGCGCTTGCGCACGTCCTCGCCCGCGACGTAGTGGCTGGCGGGGAAGATGACGATCTTCTCCAACGTGCCCAGCGTCACCCCGCGCAGCGGGTCGAACTCGGTGATGCGCTCCACCTCGTCGCCGAAGAAGCTCACGCGCACGGCGCGCTCTTCCTCGTAGGCGGGGAACACCTCCACCGTGTCTCCGCGCGCGCGGAAGGTGCCTCGGTGGAAGTCCATGTCGTTGCGCTCGTACTGGCCTTCCACCAACCGGCGCATGAAGGCATCGCGCCCCATCTCGCCGCCGGTGTCCACGCGCACCGCCAGGTCCACGTAGCTGCGCGCCGCGCCCAGGCCGTAGATGCACGACACGCTGGCCACAATCACCACGTCGTCGCGCGTGCGCAGCGAGTGGGTGGCCGAGTGGCGCATCCGTTCGATGTTGTCGTTGATGGACGAGTCCTTCTCGATGAAGGTGTCCGTCGACGGAACGTAGGCCTCGGGCTGGTAGTAGTCGTAGTACGAGACGAAGTACTCGACGGCGTTGTTCGGGAAGAGCGCCTTGAATTCGCCGTAGAGCTGCGCGGCCAGCGTCTTGTTGTGGGCGATGACCAACGTGGGCCGCTGCACGTTGGCGATGATGTTCGCCATGGTGAACGTCTTGCCCGACCCCGTGACACCCAAGAGGGTCTGGTAGCGGTCGCCCCGAAGCACGCCCTCCGTGAGCTCTCCAATGGCCCGCGGCTGGTCGCCCCCGGGCTGGTGTTCGCTGACGATCTGGAACTCAGGCATATCCGCGAGATCTAACACCCTCGCGGGTCGAAACACTGGACATTTGTATCCGCCCGTCGTGCGACGGACGGAGCACTCCGGGCCCTACTTCGAAGCGCCCTCCGACGGCTCGGTGCGAGGCGCCTTGAGTGCCTCGAGTGCCGCCAGGCGTGCGGCTTCGAACTCGTCGCCCTTGTTCCAACGCGGCAGCTCCGGAGCGCGGGCGACATGGGCCCCCAGAAGGAAGAACAGGCGGGCATCCTCCACGGCCCCCGACATGTCCCACTCCGGACGGAGCTCGTCGGACGGCTGGTGGTAGTGCTTGGCCTCCCAGGCCTCGCGCTGCAAACGGCCCCAGCCCTCGGGGCGTCCGATGAAATCCATGCCGCTGCCAAAGTACGCGGCGGGAATGCCCCGGCGCGCGAAGTTGAACTGGTCGGAGCGGTAGAAGAACCCGCGGTCCGCGAGCTGGTCCGCCTTCACCACGCGGTTCTGCGTCTTCGCCAGCGCGGTGATGAGGGCGTCGAGGTTCGACTTGCCCAGGCCGATGACGGTGATGTCGCGCGTGCGGCCGTGGATGTTGGCCCCGTCGATGTTGACGTTCGCCGCGACGCGTCCCGCGGGAACCGGAGGATGCTCGGCGAGGTACTGGGAGCCCAACAGCCCCTGCTCCTCCGAGGCCACCGCGGCGAAGAGGATGGAGCGGCGCGGCGGCTGCGGAAGCGCGCGATAGGCCCGCGCCACCGCCAGCATCGCGGACACTCCCGCCGCGTTGTCGAGCGCGCCGTTGTAGATGGTGTCCTCTCCCTCCTTCCCGCCCTCCTTCATGCCCAGGTGGTCATGGTGCGCGCTGTAGAGCACCACCTCCTGGGACAACTTCGGGTCGCTGCCGGGCAGCATCGCCAGCACGTTCGCGGTGGGCCGGCGCCGCACCTCGGTGGCGAAGCGCGTGGACACCGTCACCCCCAGCGGCACGGGCTGGAAGTCACGCGAACGCGCCGCCTCGCGCAACACCTCCAGGTCCTTGCCCGCCAGCCGCAACACGCGCCGCGTGGCGTCCTCGGTGGCCCATCCCTTCACCTGGAGACGAGGACCGGCAACCTCGGGCAGCTCGAACTGCTCGCCCGTCCACGACGACTGCACGACCTGCCATGGATACCCGGCGCTGGCCGTGGTGTGGAGGATGATGGCGCCCGCCGCGCCCATCTTCGCGGCCTGTTCGTACTTGTAATCCCAGCGGCCGTACCAGAGCCGCGTGCGTCCAGCGAAGATGCGCGGGTCGTCCTCCGGGTCGCTGTTGAGGACGAGCAGCGTCTTGCCGCGCAGGTCCATCCCCTTGAAGTCATCCCACGCGTACTCGGGCGCCTGGATGCCATAGCCCACGAAGACGAGCTCCGAAGACTCCAGGCTCGCCTCCGGGCTCTGCACGCCGGAGACGGCGATGAAGTCCTCGTGGAACTTCAGGTCCATGCCGCCTTGAGGCGCGCGGATGGACATCGACTTGGGATGACTGGTGATGCCCACCAGGTCGAAGGGCTGGAGGAACGTGCCGTCCGTCCCCGCGGGCTTCAGGCCCAAGGCCTCCATCTGCGAGGCGATATAGGCCTGCCCCAGCGCATCCCCCCGAGTGCCGGGGCCACGGCCTTCGAGCAGGTCATGCGCGAGGAAGCGCACGTGGGCGCGAAGCACATCCGCGTCGATGCTCGCCGAGGCGGCCTTCTCCGCGGGCGTGGAGAGCGGCACACGCTGCGCGAGGGCGGAAGTGGACGAGAGGGCCAGGACCAGGGGCAGCAGGCGCTTCATGGTACCCCGAGCCCTAACACGAAGGCCCGGGGCACCGCAGCCCATCAGCCCTGCGCGGGCGCCACCTTCCACGTGGTGCCACCAGGCGTGTCCATGATTTCCACGCCCTTCTCTTTCAGCGTGGTCCTGACGCGGTCCGCCGCGGCGAAGTCCTTCGCGGCCCGGGCGGCCGTCCGCTCGCCCAGCAACCGCTCCACCTCCGCCACGTCGATGCCCCGCTCACGCACCGCGCGCTCACGGCGGCGCAGGAGCCACGCCCCCGGCTCGTCCTCGAACAGGCCCAGCACGCCGGACACCTTGCGCACGTCTTCGCGCAGCGCGAGGAGCGTGCGGCCCACGAGCGCCTTGTCCTTCACGGGGGGCTTGTCGGTCAGCTCGTTCATCAACCCGAACAGACCGGACAGCGCGCCCAGGCCGCCCGCGCTGTTGAAGTCGTCGTCCATGGCGCACTCGAACTCGCCGAGGAAACGGTGCGGCTCTCCATGGACCGGGCCCGTGCCGAAGTCCTTGCCCGTCAGCCGCTCGTCCACCTTGCGCAGCGTCTCGTAGAAGTACTCCATGCGCGCTTCCGCATCGGACAGCGCCTTGTCGGAGAAGCTCAGAGGGTGACGGTAGTGCGTGGACAGGAAGAAGAAGCGCAGGGCCTCCGCGTCGACCTTCTCCAGCGCGTCGCGCAGGCGCACCACGTTGCCCAGCGACTTGGACATCTTCGCGCCTTCGAGGTCCAGGAAGCCGCAGTGCATCCAATACTTCGCGAACTCCTTGCCGTGCGCGGACTCGCTCTGGGCGATTTCGTTCTCGTGGTGGGGGAAGATGAGGTCCAGCGCACCACCGTGGATGTCGAAGGTCTCACCCAGGTACTTCTCGCTCATCGCGGAGCACTCGATGTGCCAGCCCGGACGCCCCAAGCCCCAGGGGCTCTCCCATGAGGGCTCGCCCGGCTTGGCCGCCTTCCACAACGCGAAGTCGAGCGGCTCGCGCTTCTGGTCGCCGGGCTGCACGCGCTCGCCGACGGACAGGTCCTCCAGGTTGCGCTTGGACAACTTCGCGTAGTCCTTGTCCGCGCGAACGGAGAAGTACACGTCGCCTTGGGACTCGTACGCGAAGCCCTTGTCCACCAGCGTCTGGATGATGCGGACGATTTCGGGGAGGTGCTCGCTCACCTTCGGCGCGACGTCCGGCTCCACCATGTGGAGCGCCTTCGCGTCCTCACGGAAGTACTCGACGTAGCGCGCCGCCAGCGCAACGGGGGCCTCGCCCGTCTCGTGCGCGGCCTTGATGATTTTGTCGTCCACGTCCGTGAAGTTCCGGACATAACGGACCGTGTAGCCCCGGTACCGGAGGTAGCGGACCACCACGTCGAAGGACGTGAAGGTGCGAGCGTTCCCGATATGAATGTAGCTGTAGACAGTGGGACCACAGACGTAGACCCCCAGACAGCCCGGGACAGCGGGCTCCAGCAGCTCCTTCTGCATGGACATCGTGTTGAAGAGCCGGATGGGTGCGGGAGTCACTTGCGCTGTTCCTCGTGGGGGTCCGTCATTGTGTGTGTGGCCGCTACTCTAGATTCCCGGTCCTGAAACAGGCCAGCATTCACACGGCCCTGGACAACTTCGAACGGCCCCGGCCTGAGAACCTTCCAGCCGGTCCTCAATCAGCGAGAATGGTGTTCATGGCTCCACCGAATCCCAAGCGCCCGCCCCGCCCTCCCCGTCCACCGGGTACGCAGGCGCCGAAGGACTCCGACGTGGAGCTGCCCTTCGACGACGATGAGGTGGCGCCCCTCCAGGCCGACGACCCACGCCCCCAGCGTGTGCCCCAGTTTCCAGCGGGCTCGCGCAAGCCGACGCGACAGGGCGGAGGCAAGGGACGTGAACGGGGCGACCGCGAACTGTCTTCCAAATTCGACTGGGGCCGCGAGTACTCGAACCCCGGTCATCCCCCCGCGTTCCTGTACGTCGAGCGAGGCCCCGGCGCCGGCCAGCTCGTTCCGGTCCAGCCAGGGACCCTGGTCCTCGGGCGGTCGTCCTCATCGGACCTGCGCCTTCAGCACCCCTCCATCAGCCGCCGCCACGCGCAGGTCACCCGGAAGGGCGACCAGATCTTCCTGAAGGACCTGGGCAGCCAGAACGGCACCTTCATCAATCGCAATCGAGTGACAGATGAAGTCGAGGTGATGTCAGGCGACGAAATCACCCTGGGCAACGCGATGATGCGGTTGCGAGGCCCCGGTGGGACCCCCGCCGCGGGACTCCCCGCCTTCGTTGGCGACGTGGCGCCGCCGTCCCCTCGCAAGCGCGGACTGAGTCCCCTGGGAGTGGGGCTCGTCGCCGCGGGACTCGGCTCCACCGTGGCGGCCTTGTTCACCGTGCTGGCGGTCGGATTGAGCTCGAATCGCGGCACGCCCACCGACGAGGCTCCTCGCACGGCGCGCCCGCCCTCCTCGACTCCGGCCTCCACGACGACCCCGACGGACACTGAGCGCCCGCTCCTCGTGGACACGGGCGACACGCGCCCCACCGAAGCAGCCCGCCCCGAAGCACCCCGTGCCCCCCGCGAGGCCCCCGCGCCGACGCCCCCGGGGCTCAGCGCGCGTGACATCGCGTCGGGCTCCAAACGGGTACCGGCGCAGACAAGCGCCACGACCTCGGGCACGGGACTCAGCGCTCGCGACATCGCCTCCGGCTCGAATGCGGGGCGGACCACGACCGCGGCTGAAGAGACGGCCCCCGCGGACACCCCGGGCAAGGAGCCAGCTGTTCGCGACCTTTCGGCGGGCGCGACGCGAGCAGCACCTCGCGTGGCTCCCACGGTGAGCGCCCAGAGTGTCGCCAAGGGAGAGGTGGCCGCGTTCCCGGACCCCGCATCGGACGATGAAGCCACGGCTGTCGCGAAGAGCGGCGCAAGTGCGAGGACCCGTGCGCCCCGGCCAACGGGCCCCGCGACGGAGCCAGAGGTCCTGCGGCTCTATGAAGCCGACGACCTCCCCGCCGCGATGGACCTCGCGAAGGCGGGCAGATTCAACACCCTGCACACGCAGCTGTCCCGCTTCGACTCCGCCCGGAGCGAGGCGACCAAGGCGCTCGAGAAGGGCGACACGGCCCGCGCCATCTCCCAGCTCACCGTCGCGGTTCGCATCGACCAGGAGCTCGCGAAGGGCTGGAGCCGGCAGGGTCCCCAGCTCCGCAAGCAACTCTCCACCCTCTACGTCCGGATGGGCGTGGAGCACGCGAAGGCCCAGAACCCGGACGCGGCTCGCGAGGCCTACGAACAAGCCCTCAAGCATGATGCCGGAAACCGGGCGGCCACCGAGGGACTCAGGCGCCTTGAAAGCGCCGCAGCAGCCCCTTGATGAGCAGCACGGCGTTGAGCAGGGCAAAGGCCAGCAACGCAAGCGACACCAGCACCAGGCCCCGGTCCTCGCGCGGCCGCTCGCCTTCGACGAGCAGCCACACCTTCCCGTCGTGGGGCTGGAGTTCGCCCATGCCCCGCAGCAAGACGAGCGCATCCCGATAGCGCGGCGCATCGTCCTCCGCGAGCAGCCGGCCTCGAACGGCGAAGGGCCGCGGATCAGGAGGAGGCGGCGGCCGACCCCGCACCCAATCCTCCCCGGGCAGCGCGGACCGCCGCACGACGAACGGCGACTCACGCAGGCCCACGAGGACGAACAGGCCCGAGCCCTCCTGCTCGTACGCGCCCCGCGCCGTGGGGACGCCATGCACCTGCGCATAGCGATTGGAAGCCAGCGCATCGAAGCGGTACTCCCCCTCCACGCCCAGCGTCAGCGGCACGGTGGAAGAGAAGAAGTACGCCAGGTCCCGCCGCTGCATCAGCAGGAGCGACAGACTCACCGCGATGGCCATCACCGAGGCGAGCGGACGGACACCCAGCCGCCTCCGGGCGAGCCGCGACTCCAGTTCGGCGATGCGCAAGTCGCGCTCCACCTGGGCCGATGATGAGGGGGACGGCTCGGTCATGACGCGGAAAGACGAAACCCCGAGCTCCCTTCGTGGGAACCCGGGGTGAAAGTCTCGGACCTCCGCTCGCCCACGTCAGGCGAGGTTGAAGATCTTCTTCAGGTCCGACTCGATCTCTTCCTCGGAGCAGTCCTTCGCGAGCGACAGTTCCTTGATCAGCAGCGAGCGCGCCGTATCGAGCATCTTGCGCTCACCGAAGGACAGATCCTTGTCGCCCTTCAGGAGGTACAGATCACGCAGCACCTCGGCGATCTCGAAGACGGAGCCCGTCTTGATCTTCTCCATGTACTCCCGGTACCGACGGTTCCAGGTGGTGGAGTCAACCGAGATGTCCTTCTCCCGGAGGATGGAATAGACCTGCTTCACATCCTCTTCGCTGATGATCTCCCGGAGGCCGACCGACCCGACCTTGTTGATCGGGATCATGATCCGCATCCCGTTCTCCAGGATGCGCAGCACGTAGAACGACTGGCGCTGCCCGGCCACCTCGGTGTGCTCGATACCCATCACCTCACCGACGCCCTGGCCTGGATAAACCGCCTTGTCACCAGTCTTGAAGCTGGTCTGCACTAACTGCCTCCTTGAAAGACTCGCTCCCGGCCTTCCATCAACAAGCCGGGCACAACTACCACAAACCACATCCACGGGCAACGATATCGCCTTGACCACCCAGAACGCATCCGACTACGTTGTCGGTTTTCGTACGCGACAACGCTCAGTGTGCGAGTCGGCGTGACGGACGGTGTTGGGCGGGGTGGTCGGTGGATCGTTACGCGTGGCGCGACCTGGGGACGCGTCCCCTCTTCTTTCCCTCGTTGAGCTTGCTGCTGGGCGCTCTCTGGGCACCAAGAACGGACGCCTCCGCGGAGCTATTTCTGGTCTGCGGGGTTTTCCTAGGACTGGTCGCTCTAGCGCTCGCCCGGTTGCCTGGTGCTCATCTGGCGGTGCTGGCGGCCCTTGGGTTGGCGGGCATCGGACTGGCGCGGTGGGAGGCTCGGACCGAGGTGCCCGCCGCGCTCCTCCGTGGTGGCGACGCCGTGCTGGAGGGCGAGGCGGAGCGGGTGGACCTGTTCGAAGGGTCCCTGCGCGTGAGGCTCGCGGTGGCACGAGCGGGGGCTTCAGACACGGCGCTCGAGAGCGCGCGCTTCAAGGTGAGCCTGACGCTGCGGGGCTCCTCCCCCGCACCGCTGCTGCCAGGTCAGCGCCTTCGCGCCACGGTTCGACTGGCTCCGGATGCCCCGGCGTCCAATCCGGGAGAGAAGGACTTCTCGTCGGCCCGGCGAAGACAAGGCGTGGCGTTCCTGGCGACGGGGGATGCGGAGGCGGTGCTGGTGTTGTCTCGGGCGCCTGGGTGGCGATGGGAGCTGGAGGACACACGCGAGCGATTGGCCGAGGCCACCCACCGGCTGGCCCCTTCTCGCGACGCGGCGGCGCTCTTCCTGACGTTGGCCGCGGGCCGGCGCGCGGAGCTGGACGCGACCTGGGAAGAAGCCTTCTCGAAGGCGGGCCTCGCCCATGTCTTGAGCGTGAGTGGCCTGCACGTCGCGGCCCTGGCGCTGATGACACTCGCGCTGCTGCGCCGTCTGCTGGCGCGCGCGGGAGCCCGGTGGCGGAAGGTGGATGCTCGACGGGTGGCGGCGCCCGCCGCGGTGCCCTTCGTCTGGGCCTACGTGTTGTTCACCGGAAACCAGCCTCCGGCCGTGCGCTCGGCGGTGATGGCCACGGTGGTGCTGCTGGGGTTGGCGTGGTGGAAGCGCGCGGATGGCTTGAATGGCCTCTCAGCGGCGGCGCTGGTGCTGGTGCTGTGGGCGCCCTCCAGCGTCGAGGACCTGTCCTTGCGGCTGTCGTTCCTCGCGGTGTTCGGGCTGGTGCTGCTCGTGCCCGCGCTGAGACTGGCCCTTCCGCTTTCTCCTCCGGACCCGGGCGAACAACGGCGATGGGTTCGGCTCTGGGGCAAGGCTCGCGAGTCCGTGGCGCAGACCCTGTGCGCGAGCGCGGCGGCCACGTTGGCGGGGCTCCCCGTGGTCGCATCGGCGTTCGGACGCGTGAGCCTGGCGGGGCTCATCTCCAACATCATCGCCCTCCCCCTCTGCGGCCTGCTCACGGGCGTGGCCGCGGGTGGCGCCGCGCTGTTCGTCCTCGCGCCTCCGCTCGCGACTCCCTTGCTGTGGGTGGGAGCCTGGGCCTCGGAGGCACTGTTGTGGCTCACCCGCGTGTTCGCATCCATGCCGCTGGCCTCGGTGGAGGTGCCATCCCTGGGCGGCTGGTCGGCGCTGTACGCAGTGGGGCTCTTGTCGTGGGCACTGGGCACCGGACGGTGGCGACTGGGCGGATGGCTCGCGCCCGTGGCGCTCGTGGCCGCTGTGGTCGTCCCAAGGCTCATGCCCCAGCCGGGGCTGAGTGTCACCTTCCTCTCCGTGGGCCAAGGCGACGCGGTGGTGCTGAGCTCCCGCGGACAGCATGCCCTCGTGGATGGAGGAGGCGCCCCGAATGGCGCGGACACGGGGAAGCGCTTCGTGCTGCCCTATCTGCGGCACCAGGGCATCACGCACCTGGAGCTCGCGGTGTTGTCCCATCCACACCCGGACCATGCGCTGGGGCTGGTGTCCACGCTGGGCAGCATTCCCACGGCGCGCCTGTGGCTGCCAGCGGGAGACGAGGGAGGTCCGCTGTCACGCCAGGTGGTCGCCGCCGCGCGCGACGCGCGAGTCGAGGAGGTCGAGGCGGGCCATCCCTCGCTGAACCTGGGGGAAGCCACGCTGGAGGTGTTGGGCCCCCCCGAGGCCACGGAGCGTGAGCTGCTGGAAGGTGTGAATGACCGCAGCGTGGTGCTGAGGGTCCGTCATGGCGACGTCACCATCCTCTTGCCCGGGGACGTGGAGCATGACGCGGAGGAGCTGCTCGTGGGCACGGTCGGCCCGGTGACGGTGATGAAGGCTCCGCACCATGGCTCGCGAACCTCGTCCACCCAGGCGTTGCTGGAGCGGGTCCGTCCACGACACGTGGTCTTCTGCGTCGGCCGGCGCAACCGCTTCGGCTTTCCACACCCCGAGGTGGAGGCGCGCTACCGAGCCTTGGGCAGCGAGTGTTGGAGGACGGACATCGACGGCGCGGTCACCGTGGAGAGTGATGGCCGGGATGTCCGGCTGGTCCCCCACCTGACGCGCGAGCCCCTCTCGGAGGAGGCCCGACTTGCCGAGGATGTGCGGCATTCCCATCGTTGAGCCGATGAATCCCGAGAACATCGACCTGCGACAGCTCACCGCGGACCTGAAGGACGCGCTCGGCCCTGGCGAGCCCGTGGGCTACCTGCGCGGCAAGTCGCTCATGCGCGACCTGCTCGTGGACATGAAGGGCTTCTCACAACAAGAGGCCGAGGAGCTCATCGACACGCTGGAGCTCCAGGGCTTCCTCCGCTTCCTCGGGGACCCGGCGGAGCGCTCCGTGGCGGATGCGCAGTGGTCCATCACTCCGCACGGTTGAGCGCGAGCGCCTACTGGAAGGTCAGCCACGCGAAACGAGGCAGCGCGTGGAAGTCGCCCACGAAGAGCGGTGAGAAGGCCTGCCCCTCCACCGTGCGGCGTCCGTGGTGCTCCAGGCGGTAGAGATTGAAGCGCCAGCGGTCCCCGGGCCTGGGCGGAATGTGGGGCACCTCCGAGAGGCGCGCGAACGGAATGCGCATCTCCACGGACCACCCTTCGTCCGTGTCGGAGGCGTCATCGAGCGTGCCTCGTACCTTCACCGCCGACTTCATCCCCGAGTCCCACGACACATCCATCCCCTGCCGGCGTCCGACGAAGGACGCATCGAAGTTGACGTTGTGGGGTGACACCTGCAGCTCGTTGTACGTCCGGCCATCCGCGTTGGCGTCGAGGAAGATCTCCACCACCTCCTGCTCGTAGATGGGGTCGTCCCGCTTGCGCATCGTGCCCCAGACGTCGGGGTCCTCGGCGTCGAAGGCCACGTAGAGGAACTCATCGTCGTACGCCAGTCGCGCCTCGGTGCGCAGCCGGACCTCGCGCCCGTCGAAGCTGCCGCGCAGCACCACGGGCGACGCCGACTTCCAGACCGCGTCATCCAACACGCCGTCGATGGTGGGCGCGGCGCTCGCCCGGCGCACGATGTACTCGGGCAGCTCCGCGGCCGCGTTGCCCCCGAGCCGAGGCCCCATCATCCGGTGCGAACCGTCGTGCGCCGAAGCCTCATCCACGTGCAACCGCTCGTCGCCGCGCCAGAAGCCCAGCATCACCCGCGCGGGCACGGCGGGCATGGGGATGGAGTGGACGTCTTCGATGACCTTGTCCACGGGCCATGAGGCCAGCGGCGCGGCGCCATTCTGCACCTCGTGGTCCGCGTTGATGAGCATCCCGCCGCCCGCGTCCTCCACGACGTGAACGAAGAAGCCATATCCCTGCGGCGGCGGACGCCGGGCCTGGAAGTAGTGCGCCAGCCGGACCTCTTCACCCGGGGCGGCCTTCTGCGGCGTCACCTTCGAGCCCAGGTACACCACCGAGCCGTCAGCGAAGGTGGTGCCCGCGCGGAACGTCAGGTCCGAGGGGGCGGCCTCCAGGATGCGGGCCTGCGCGGGTTCGGGCAGGCGCTTTGCGCGCGGCTTGGGCCCCGCCTGCTCATCGCGGCATGCGGTCACCAGGCACGAGAAAGTCAGCAGAAGGACGAGAGAAGAGGTGCGCATCGGCGGCGGTCATCCTAGCGGGCTTCATGGCCAGGCGTGGGTCTGTTCGTCGGCGAGGCAAGCCCTGGCGGCCCTGCGCTCACCTGCCCGGCAGCGACCAGGGCGTCCCATCCACCTGCATCGAGAGCCATCTTCTTCCAGCACTTCCAACTCGAGGAGGTCTCGCCCATGTCGCGACACCCCATGCCCACGCCGGTGGTCTTGCTCTGCGCCGTGCTCTCTCCCCTCTTCGCGCTGGGAGCCCCCCAGCCCGAGACTCCCGTGGCCAAGGGCTCCGCATGGGTGGATGCCAGCCCCATTCCCGCCTGGAACCGGCCGAACGGCCCCATCCCCAAGGCCCACAAGGGAAACGGCCAGTCCCTGAGCACAGGCCCCTGCGCGAAGCTCGCGCGCAAACCCAGCACCACCGCGGACCGGGCCGTGATGAAGGCGGGGTGGACGCTGCTCGGAGCGCTGCAAGTCTTCGACACGACGGAGGTCATCACCGCCGCATCCGAGGGCGACGGGATGTGCCGCGCCATGGGCTTCCAGGTGTTCGTCTTCGTCAGCGGGCGGTTCGCGGGCACGCTGTCACCCGAGCCCATGTCGGACCGGTTCGACGGCGCCATGGGGGATGTCCGCATCACGAGCGCCAAGAACCTCTCGGCCACGGTGCGCCGCTACGCCGAAGAGGACCCGCTGTGCTGTCCCTCTCGCGAAGCCAGCGTGGACTACGAGGTCCAGTCAGGTCCCAAGGGCCCCGTGGTGACGGCGACCCAAGCGACGACCCAGGCGACGACGTCACCGTGACGGCGCCGTGGCCCAACCTGGGCTTCCGGCTCCCGTAAGCCGAAGCTCCAGGGGCGCCATGGGTTCGGAGGCACCTGTCACGCATCGGGATTACGAAGTCTCCATGCGCCCCTTCCTCACGGCCACGTGGCGGTATCTCCTGATGCTGAACTACGAGGTGGACCCCAAGGTCCTCGCGCCCCTCGTGCCTCGCGGCACCGAGCTGGACACGTGGCAAGGAAGGACCTTCGCCAGCATGGTGGGCTTCCGCTTCCTGGACACCCGCGTGCGTGGACTCGCGGTGCCGTTCCACCGCGACTTCGACGAGGTCAACCTGCGCTACTACGTGCGCTATCGCGGCCCCGAAGGGTGGCGGCGCGGCGTGGCCTTCGTGCGCGAGCTCGTTCCCCGGTGGGCCATCGCCACCGTCGCACGGGTCCTCTACAACGAGCCGTACCTCGCCCTCCCCATGCGCCACAACGTCGAGATGCAAGGCGCCGAGCAGGGCGCGGCAGGACGCGTGGAATACGCCTGGAAACACGCGGGCCAATGGCATCGGCTCGCGGCCCACACTCGCGGCGCTCCCTTCTCCAGCACCGAGGGCTCACAGGAAGAGTTCATCACCGAGCACTACTGGGGCTACACACCCCAACGCGACGGTGGTTGCGCGGAGTACCGCGTGGAGCACCCGCGCTGGAACGTGTGGCGGGCGGAGGATGTGACGTTCGACTGCGACGTCTCCCGGCTGTACGGAGACCGCTTCGTCCCCTTCCTGCGAGGCACTCCCGCATCGGCCTTCGTCGCCGACGGCTCCAGCGTGTCCGTATACCCGGGCACCCGACTGTCCGAGACTCCACACGCCGTCGCCTCCGCCGCGTGAAGTCCCAGGCTCGGCCCGTCTCGCGGCGAGGATGGGCCCCACGTGTTCGGGACACCTCGACACGGTAAGCGCGTGAATCCGAAGGGCACGGGGCGCGGTCCGCCCATTGCTCCGGCGCGAAGGCCATGCGCTTCGAATTCCAACACCTGGGCACCACCACTCCATTCGAGCTTCCCGAAGGCCACCACATGCTCGGGGGTGGACCCGAGGACCATGTCCGGCTGGAGGCCCTCCCTCCTCACCTGTTGACCCTGCACATCGAGGGTTCCCGGCTCATGGTCGAGGCCTCACGGACCTTCGACGTCAACGGGGTGCTCGTCCCTCCGGGGGTGTCTCGGCTGGTGCTCCCCGGCGAGGTGGTCGGCCTTCCCGATACGATGGCGTTGAGCGTGCTCCCCGAAGTCCCCACGGAGCGAGGCCAGGGCACCCTCGCCGTGCTCAAGGGGCTGCTCACCGGACTCGACGCGCCCACGCCCTCCCGGGCCGCCACCCTCACCTGTCTGACGGGCCTGGACGTGGGGAGGACTCACGCGCTCGCGGAGTCCCGCACGGAGCTGGGCCGAGGACAGGAAGCCACGCTGCGCTTGCGAGACAGGTCCGTGTCACGCAGCCATGCGCGCATCCACCACGACCGTGGCGCCTTCACGCTGGAGGACCTGGGCAGCCCCAACGGTGTGTACGTCAACGGCCAACGGGTGCACGAGCAGGTTCCCCTGTCCGACGGAGACGTGCTGGAGCTGGGCCGCACGCTGCTGCGCTTCCAGGCGCCGCTGGAGGAACTCCCCGAGAGCCCCGCTGAACCCCAGCCTCCCGAAGCCGGCGCGGCACCGGAGGCCGAGCACCCGACCGCTCCACCCACGGCGCGCGTGTCTCGCGGTGAGTGGTGGCTCGTCGCGCTGGGAGGCGCGGCGGCGCTCGCGGGGCTGGTCGTCACCTATGCGCTGACGACGGGATAGTCACCCAGGCAGCGGGCCCAGTCCGGCACGCTCCACGAGAATCCGGGCCAGCGTCTGGTGATGCCGGAAGAAGCTGGTGAAGTGTACGAATCCCCACTGTCCACGGATGGCGTAGACCGTGACGGGCCCGGGCAGGACATCCACGTTGCGGATGTCGGAGAAAGAAAAGCGCCGGGTGCGCACCATGCCGCGGTAGGTGATGCCTCGGGCATCCACCACGATGAGTGTTCGCGCGTAGTAGGTGAGCGAGACACCGAAGAAGAGGATGAAGAAGCCCGCCGAGAGGAACGTGGTCAGCGGGACTCCCTCGAACTTGAAGAGGTAGAGCAGGACCGCGACCCAGAGCAGTCCCGCCACCGCCATCGCGACAGCCAGGCCCCGACGGGGGCGAAAGACCTGCCGTCCGTCCATCTCCGCGTCGCGCCCGGTCATGCCTCCAAATTAGTGCTTGGGGCTGACACGGTCCACCTGCACTGGCGGCCGCCTGGCAGCCGGTCAACGCAGCTTTGACGCCTTCTGTCGAGATTCCTCCTGGAGCTGGGGACGGACGTCCGCGGCGGACGAAGCGGCGTAGCGCTCGTAGAGCCCTCGGGCCTCGGCGTTGCGGCCAAGGGCGCGATAGGATTCGGCCAGTCCATACAGCGGCGAAGCGGACTGGGGCTCCAGCTCCAACGCGAACTGATAGTCCGCCGCAGCCTCCGCGTAGCGCCGCAAGCCGATGTTGGCGCTGCCTCGCGCGGTGTACGCCACCGCCAGCATGGGCTCGAGCTGGATGGCCTGCGAAAGATGCGTCAACGCGGTGGCGAAGTCCTTCGCGCCAATACGCTGCACCCCTTGCTCGTAAGCCCTCCGGGCCTGGGCACGCGTCGTGTCCGCGACAGGGCCGGAGCCAGGCGCCAATCCCGCGGCCTGGGGCGACGTCCCCGCTTGTGCCTGCTTCGCCCGCGCCCGGGCAATGTTGTCCTGCGCGCTCTGGCGGATGGTGGCGTCCTGAGTCAGCTTGCTCACCGACTCCCACTTCTCCACCGCCTGCCCGTAGTAGCCGAGCACCGCCAGCGCATTGCCCAACTTGAAGAGCGCCTCCACATGGCCCGCGTCCGCATGAGAGGCATCGAGGAAGGCGAAGGCCGCTTCGCGATAACGGCGCTCCTTCATCAGCGCATCGCCGTCCCGGATGCGCGCCGCCGCGAGCGCCGGATTCGGCGTGCGCTCCGGCGAAGCCTCCGAGGCCGCCCGCGTCGACGGGAACGGAATGGGCTCCTGGGGACGCTCGACATCCTGGGATGCGCCGCCCGTTGCCGGGGCCGCCGTGGGGGCGCTCCCCTTCTCACGTGAATCCTGCGCGGACGCGACCGCCGCCACGGGCACCACCGCGTCCTTCGCCGCGGACACGGGCGGCGCCGCGACGGGCGCGGGCGACGTCACCGGCGCGGTGATGCGGCGTGAGTCCACGACCTGGGTGTTCGCCGGCAGGGGCTCTCCCCCCAGCGACTTCAAGTATCCGCGCGCCTTCTGCACCCAGACCTGCTCGGACGGGCGCTTCTCCCGGAGGATGTAGCCCTGGTACGCGGCAATCGCCTGGGTCCTGTCCCCCAAAAGCCGGTGACTCTCCGCCAGGCCGTAGTAGCCATCCGCGTCGGAGGGCTCCAGCTCCACGTAGCTCGCGTAGGCGCGAGCCGCGGTGGCCCAATCCCCCTGCTTGCGCGCGGCGTAGCCCAGGTTGAAGTAGGCCATCTTGTGCTGAGGGTCCGCTTCCGCGGCTTCCTGGAAGCGAGCGATGGCGTCCTTCATCTTGCCTTGCCGGAAGAGGACGCTGCCTAGACCGTTGAGGGCGGCCGCATAGCCGGGCGTGGCGGCCAGCGCGTCGCGATACGCGGCGGAGGCTTCGTCCAGCCGTCCAGCCGACAACGCCGACTCACCCCGGATGAAGGCGGCGCGCGCGGGCTCGGAGGGCTCCGCGGCGCCGAGCAGCAACACCGCGGTTAGGGCGATGACGGACTTGCGCACGAAAACCATGACGTCCCCCAGAGGGTGGCCTCCGGTTGCCGTAGCAGAAACCGGGGACGACGTCACGGCGGTCCCGCACCCTCGGTGGGAGTTTCTTCCGAGGGTGCGCCCTGCCCTGCGTCAGCTCCGGAACGGATTCTGGAGCAGCACCGTCTCGCCGCGGTCGGCGCCCACGGAGACACACACCACGGGGACGCCGCTGATCTCCTCCACGCGACGGACGTAGCGCTTGGCGTTCTCCGGCAGCTCCTCGAAGCTGCGCACGCCGGCGAGCTTCTCGTCCCAGCCCGGCAGCGTCTCGAAGATGGGCTTGACCCGCGCGAGGTCCTCGTAGTCGCCGGGCAGCTCGGTGATCTTCTCGCCGTCCAGCTCGTACGCGTTGCAGAGCTGCACGGACTTGAGCCCGCTCAGCACGTCCAGCTTGGTGAGCGCCATGCCCCACAGGCCGTTGACGCGCACCGCGTAGCGCAGCACCACGCCGTCCAGCCAACCGCAGCGGCGCGGACGCCCCGTCGTCGCGCCGAACTCATCGCCCACCTTGCGGAGCTGGTCACCCACCGCGTCGTTGAGCTCCGTGGGGAACGGGCCACCGCCGACGCGCGTGGTGTAGGCCTTGCTGATGCCCATCACCTTGTCGATGGCCGTGGGCCCCAGACCCGAACCCACCGCCGCGTTGCCCGCCACGCAGTTCGACGACGTGACGAAGGGATAGGTGCCGTGGTCCACGTCGAGCAGCGTGCCCTGCGCGCCTTCAAAGAGGATGCGCGCGCCGCGGCGAACCTGCTCCGAGAGGAACAGCGAGACATCGTGGACGTAGGGCTTGAGCCGCTCGCCCAGGGCGGAGAACTCCGCCAGGACCTGGGGCACCTCGAGCTGCGGCACGGGCACGCCCGCCTTGGCGCACAGGTCCTTCAGCTCGTCGAGCGCCTGAGGCAGACGCTCCTCGATGCGCTTGCGCAACCGGTCCGAGTTGAGCAGGTCCCGCACGCGGATGCCCCGGCGCGCGACCTTGTCCTCATAGGACGGACCGATTCCGCGGCCGGTGGTGCCAATGGCCGCGCCACCGCGCGCCTTCTCACGGAAGGAGTCCAACAGCTTGTGCCACGGGAAGATGACGTGGGCATTGTCGGAGATGAGGAGCTGCGCGTCCTCCTTGAGGAAGCCGCGCGCCTTGAGCGCGTCGATCTCCCCCACGAGGACCGCGGGGTCCACCACGACTCCGTTGCCAATGACACAGGTCTTGCCCTGGTGAAGGATGCCCGACGGAATCAGGTGCAGCACCGTCTTCTGGCCACCCACCACGAGCGTATGGCCCGCGTTGTTGCCGCCCTGGAAGCGGACGACCACCTGGGCATGCTCGGTGAGCAGGTCGACGACCTTGCCCTTTCCCTCATCTCCCCACTGCGCTCCGATGACGACGACGTTCGGCATGGTGCCCGCCGCTTAGCACGCGGAAGGGGCCGGGTGACAGTGTTCCGAAAAGCCACAATGCAAGGCCTGGCAGGTCGGCCTCTCACGTCCCGACCATGCTCCGCGGACTTCACCCCGAGCCAGTGCCCGCGCCGCCCCAGCGAGCCGGCCCGCCGCGTCCTCGAGCCCTTCCTTGTCCACCCGCCACTCGGGCTCGGGCTTCGCCTCCGCGAGGAACACCACGCCCACACGGATGGGCACGCCCGGCCGCACCATGCGTCGAGCCGCCAGCTCCAGCGCCGTCAGCTCATGGATGTACGCGGCGGCCCCCAGCGGGTGTCGGCTACCCGACTTGTAGGCAATCAACACCGCCTCACCGCGCGGTGACTCCCAGAGAACATCCACCTCCCCCTCCAGGGAGAGGTCCTCGTCCTCCGCGAGCAACAGCGAGAACGACAGCCCCCGATGCACACCCCGAGAGGGAGACTCCGCCAGCATGCGGGCGAAGTCCGTGCGGAGGAAACGCTCGACCGTGCCGAGGACCTCCTCCATCCCGTCCTCCTCGGGGAGCATCCCGGCCGAGCGCAGCAACGCATCCAGGTGCGCGCGGCGCTCCGTCACATCCACGTCACGCGCGGCGCACAACCGCAGGTCCGCGCCCCGCAGCAGCTCGCGCACGAGCGCATCTGGGCTCTTCGTGGGCAACCAGCCATCGGGCTCGACGAGGAGCGGCTCGGTCCTCGAGGGCGTCTCCCACGGCCACGCCGCGCCACGCAGCCCCAGCCGGTGCATGTAGTGGAATCGCCGAGGACACACGAGGAAGTCCTGCACCGCGCTCACCGGCACGCTGATGCGCCCCGGTGCCTCGCCCATCTCGAGGGCCCCTCCGCGCACGCGCAAGAGCGCCGCCTCGACGCGTGCACCCGCGCGAGCGAGCAGCTCGGGCCCTGGAGGCTCGGGGTCCGCGGGCGGAGGCAGGTCGTCGACATCCACGTCCTCGACGAGCTCACGCGTGGCGACATCCTCCAGCCGCGCGTCGACCAGATGCCACCAGGAGTCCTTGCCCGCGCGAGGCTCTTCTCCGCCCGAGAGGATGAGCAGGTCCTTCGCGCGAGTGAGGGCCACGTAGAGCAGGCGACGATATTCGGCGTCCTCGCGCGACTTGAGCTCCTGGCGCACCGCCTCGAAGCGATTGGACGTGTAGCTCTCCAGCGAGTCGGTCACCCAGGGCCGCAGCGCGATGCCATGCGAGCGCTCGAAGTGCGCGCGAGCGGACGTGCTCCGGCGACGTCCGCCCATGCCCGGGACCACGACGACGGGCCACTCCAATCCCTTGGCGCGGTGGATGGTGAGCAATTGCACCGCGCGCGGGTCGCCCGCATCCAACAGGTCCGCCTGCGCCTCGGTGGGGTCGGACTCGGCCAGCATCCGGAGCTCACGCGCGAAGGCCACGCAGCCCCCCGTGCCTCGCTCGTCACGACGGGACGCCAACGCCAGCAACTTCTCCACGTTGGCGCTCGCCTGTTCCGCGTAGGGAGAGCCCGCGAGCGCCTCGCGATATCCCGTCATGTCCAACGCGGCGAGCAGCAACTCCCTCACGCCCAAACGGTCCCGCTCGCGGCGCAGCGCGGGCAACGTCGCGAGGAAACCCTCCAGCCGCGTCCGCTCCGGGTCGGGGAGCGACTCCAGCACCGAGCGGTCCGTCAACCGCGGAGACGCCAGTGACAGCGGTTGCTCTCCCGCGAGCTGGAACAGCGACGCGTCCGACAATCCCACGAGCGGTGAGCGCAAAACGGCCGCGAAGGCCAGCGAGTCCTCCGAGTCCGCGAGCAGCGACAACAACGAGGCCAGGTCCAACACCTCTTGCGCGCCGTAGAAGCCACGGCCTCGCAACACGCGGTGCGGCACTCCGTGACGGATGAGCGCCTGCCGGTAGACCTCCAGGTGCGTGAAGGTCCGGAACAACATCGCCACGTCACCACCGCGCGCGGGCCGAGCCCCCTCGCCTTCGTCGCGAGCCACCGAGGGCACGGCGCCCGGTGCCAGGAGGATGCGCAGCCGGCGCGCCACACAGTCCGCGTCCAACCAGCGCAGGTCCCCCGCGGTCTCCTGTTCCTCCAGGTGCAGCCGCTCCACCACGGCGGCTTCCGTGAGCGACTCACGGACCGGGGACAGGTCATCCTCCTCCGGAACGTAGATGACCTCGAACGGACGCGGCGCTTGTGAATCCGCGGCCACCAACACACCCGCGAAGGCGTGGTTGAAGAACGACAACAGCCCCGGCACCGAGCGGCGGTTGTGCTGAAGGAAGCCTCGCGTTCCTCCCTCGTCCTCCACCTTCTTCGCGAGCAGCGAGAAGACAGAGACGTCCGCGCCACGGAACTCGTAGATGGACTGCTTGCGGTCTCCCACCGCGCAGAGGAACGCGGGCTCCAAGGGCAGCACGGACACGAGGTCCGCGTCCGGCGCCACCTCGCGCGGCCCGTCCGCCCGGCGCTCCGCCAGCAACAACACCAGCTCGAGCTGAAGCCGGTTCGTGTCCTGGAACTCGTCCACCAGCAGCGCGCCCACGCGCTCCTGCACCTGACGGCGGAACTCGGGGTGGTCTCGCAGCAGGTCCCGGGCCTTCACCAGCAACGACGTGAAGTCGAACACGTTGCGGCGCGAGAACTCCGCGTCGTGGCGGGTCTCCACCCGGCCGAGCAGCTCGCGGAAGGTCGCCTCGAAGGGCGCGGAGTGCCACGCGGCCCAGGCATCGACCAGCATGCGCACCGAGCCACCGCTCTTGCTCTTGTAGATGCGCCAGTACAGCTCGCGCACAGGCCCGGCCGCGCCCTTGCTGAGTCGCGCGATGTTGCGGGTGTCCGTCGCGAAGCAGGCGCGCAGCCACGGGTAGCGGTCTCCCTTCTGGAAGTTCTCCGCCGTCATCCCGTTGAGCGCCTTCTCCAGCGCCCCCACCAAAGAACCCCACTCGCCCTTCGCGTCCAGCGCCCGCGCGTCCGAACACAACCGCAGGCACTCCGTCAGCGCTTCGTCGAACTCCTCGCGAGCCACCGCCACATCACCCACGGCGGCGGACGCGGCGCGCAGTCCCTCCTCGCGCAGCTTGCCGTAGACCGACACCAGCGCGGCCACCAGCCCGTCGGAGAACCCCGAGCCCGAGAACCCCAGCTCCTGGCAGAGCTCACGGACCTGCGCGTCACCCGCCTCCAGCGCATCCAACACCACGCGCTCACACACGTCCTGCACCAGGCTGGAGGCCTCCAGTTCGTCCAGCACCTCGAAGCTCGGGTCGATGCCCACCGCCGGAGGCGCCCTGCGCAGCAACTGACCACAAAGGGAGTGGAACGTGCCCACCGTGGCCGAGCTCAACTCCTCGCGAAGCCGCCGCCATGCTTCCGGCAACGGGAACGGACGCCCCAATCGCTCCAGCGAGGCCCGCAGCTCCACCTCCTGGTCAGGCTTCGCCTCTCCCTGCGCGAGTCCATCCAGACGCTGGCGCACGCGCGAGCGCATCTCCGCCGCGGCCTTGTCCGTGAACGTCAGCATGCACAGCCGCGCGGGACGCAACGCGGCCCCCGCCTCACGCGCACCGGCCAACAGGTGCAGCGTCATCGTCACCAGGCTGTACGTCTTGCCCGCGCCCGCGCCCGCCATCAACGCGAGGTTGCGCTCCAACGCGAGGAGAGAAGGGCCGGTGCTCATCCTCCCTCCTCCGTCATCCGGCGCTCGGTGATGCGGCACACCGCGCGGAAGCCACACGTTCCACAGTCCTGCGGACGCGCGGCGAACTGGCCCTCTCGCAACGTGCGCACCAAGGACTCCACCGCGTTGGGGAGGTTGCGACCGCCCTCCTTGGCCGCCACCTTCGCCCGGACCTCCGGGTCCGTGGACAACAGCTCATCCAGTTCCTGCGCGGGGATGACCTCCGACAAGTGGATGGTGTTACCCGTGCGCAGGGAGAACCACGCGGCCTCCCGCGCATTCAC
Source organism: Myxococcus stipitatus (assembly GCF_037414475.1). The sequence goes on from NZ_CP147913.1 coordinate 694,888, forward strand.
GTGCCCGCTCTCCCGCGCCGCGAACAGGTACAGCGGCAACTGGAAGTCGGACGTGAGCAGACGCTTCTTCAGCTCGTTCTTGTCCAGGCGCCCGGACTTGTAGTCGATGACGCCCACCTCCGAGCCCGAGACATCGAGCCGGTCGATCTTCCCCTCGAAGACGATGGCATCCCCTTCGATGGGGAGCATCACCTTGCGCCAGCGGTCGTCCTCGGCGGCGGGGCCGAACTGGAGCTCGAAGCCCTCCGGCACCATCCGCTCGAAAGGCAACCCACGCCGCTCATCCACGAGGATGCGCCGCGCCATCGCCCTCGCCCGCTCGTGCGCCAGCTTCCACAGCGCCGGGTGCCCCACGTGGTGGAACTTCTCGAAGTGCGCGACCGCCGACTGGAGCGCGGCGTCCAACACCTCTTCGGGAATCTCCTCCGGCGCCTTGCCCAACAGCTGATGCTGCTTGAGCGCCTGGAAGACCTCTTCGACGACGCGGTGCCAGAAGGTGCCGCGGCCTCTCGCGTCGAACTCTTCGCCCGGCCGGTCCGGCTCCGTCACCTTCAATCCATATGTGAGGAAGCCCTGGAAGCCGCAGTTGCCAAAACGCGCGAGCGCGGAGGCGGAAAGCGGCCGCGTGAGGTCGAAGCGGAACGCCTCGCGCAGAGAATCGCGCAACGTGCTCCCATCCACCGAGCCCGTGTACGGCCCGGGCTTGCGGTTCGGGTCCCCGAAGAAGAACAGCCGCTCCACCTCCACGAGTGACAGCTCTCGCGCCCCCGAGTACCAGGCCTCCTTGTCGAAGTGACGCTTGAGCAAAGGCGCCGCCGCGTCGGGCTCGGTGACTCGCAGCTTCGGTTGCGCCAATGCCTCCAGCGCCACGCAGCGGCGCAGCTCGGACTCGGTCAGCACCTCGTCCAGCCGAGGAATGGGCGGCAACGAGCGCGGCACCCACTTCAGCGCGGTGAGCCTTCGCACCTCTTCGAGGAACGAGGACGGGACCTGCTCCTGGCCTCCCGCCCCCTCCATCGCGAAGGACAGACTCAAGGTCTCCTCCGCCGCGGCGAGCGCGCTGGCGAAGAGCAGGCGGTCCTCGGTGAGCCGCCACGGCGCGCGGTCCTCGAACTCGCCTCCCGTCAGGCGGAACACATCCCGCCCCAGGTGCTTGTTGAGCCCCGAGCGCTCCGCGTCCCCCAACAACGGCGAAGGCACATCGCGCCCCGGGAAGCGTCCCTCGGTCAGCCCCGCGAGGAAGAGATGACGGAAGGAGCGCCCCGGAACCTCGGCGGCCTCGAGCACCTCCACCGCCGCGCCTCGGGGCCCCCGGGCCGGCAGATACGCATCCGCCATCGCGTCGCGCAGCCAGCGCCCGAAGGTCCGGCGGCGCAACACCGGTCCTCCCCCCACCGCCTTCAGCATCCGCTGCAAGCTCTGGACTCGCGACCGGAGTGCCTCGCGAGCAGCGTCGTCCCGCGCGCGTGCGTCCAAGGCCCGTGCCGCCAGCCCACCTTCCTCACGGGCCTCCAGCCCCCCCTCCGAGTTCGACAATCCAAGGTGCACCACCACCTGCCACCACGCCGTCAACAGCTCGTCGACCGAACCCTTTTCTGGGATGCGGCGGCACGCACCCATCAGGAGCGCGCAGCGGTCGCGCAACACCCGCACCGCGTGGATGCGCGCGTTGCCGTCCTTCTTCTGCGCGCCCTGAAGGGCCTGGAGCCTTCGCGCCAATCCGTCCAGCCGCACCTCGTAGGCACCTTTTCCACGCTGCGCGCCCAGCCGGTCATCGCGCACCGCGGCCAGGGCGAAGAGGCTCGCGGGAGACTCCGGCCCACCATGCGACAACGTGTGGGCGTAGCGGCTGCCCACGAGCTCGGCGACCCGCTCCGCCGGGAATCCGTCCTCCACCAGCAGCGGCAACTCCAACGCCAACCGCACCGGCCCCGCCAGCGCGAGCGGCTCGCCCCACGGCAAGCGCACCGGCACGCCCAGCTCACCCAACGACTCGGCCAGCCATCCGGCCTCCGGCCCCAGCTCACGGTAGGCAATCGCGATGTCGGACGGAGAAGCGCCCTCCGCGATGAGCCTGCGGACATCCCGTGCCACCAGCCGGGCTTCATCGCGCGCCGTCGCCGCGCTCCACACACGAGGCTGAGGTTGCGAATCCTTCAGCGCATCGCGCGGCGCCCGAGGTGAGAAGGCGAAACGACCCAGGTCGATGAACGGCCGGGACTCGAACGTGACGTCGGCCTTGAAGAGGTCCACGTGAGGCATGGACTCGCCCCGGTTCTCGAAGGCGCGGAACAACGAGGCCAGCGCCGCGTCCGCCACGGGAGAACCACCCACCGGCGTCTCCACTCGAAGCGCCACGCGCCGCGACTCACACGCCGCCGCCAACGCCAGGAGCAGCTCCAAGCCCGAGGGGCGCACGTCGTAGACCCCGTGGAGGACGAGCGCCCCCACGCCATCCCAACCCGAGGGCCATGCCCCCCGGCCGAGCGCCTCGCGCGCCCCCCGCATCACGTCCTCGCGGTCCCCGAGCCCCAGCTCCGCCAGCTTCTGCTCATAGAGATGGTAGAGCCGCGCCAGCACTCGCACGTGCTTCTGCCGCTCGGGGGGAAGGACCTCCACCGCGTCCTGCAGCTCGCGCGGCGACAAGCGCCCCGCCTTCAGGTCGAGCACCACCTCCAGCGCGGCGCGGGCGAACGCGGGCTCACGGACGTAGTCCCCGAAGGGCGTGGTCCCCAGCTGCGCCCCCAGCGACGCCATCACCGCGCGCGCGCCCATCGCGGGACACGGGCGGCGGTTCAATTCGCGCGCCCCTCCCAGGACGTGCAGCAGCTCATCCCACGTGAGCAGGTCCGCGCCCATCGCCAGGCCCCGAGGGTTCCTCTCGGCACGCAACGCCGCCTGACGCCGGCCGGCATCGGGGAACACATGGAGGGTGCGGAGGGGACGGGCCATGAACGCGTGGAGTCTAGAACGACCGAGCGGGTCACTTTCATGCTCCATTCCAAGCCCGCCGCCCAGTGTGTTCGCGAGCCTGCTGCCCTGCCCGCCTGATTCACGCGATTGGCATGTGAGTCGGGCTTTTCATTGACTCCCAGCGCGGGTCATGGCCAGGCCTCGGGTTGCGATTCTATCCCGCCCAGTCGCCAGTGTAGCGTGCAGGCATTCATGACACTTGAAGAGGCCTGGGGGGAGCTGGGTGTGGACGCGGGAACCGCGCCCGACCTCGCGCGCAGGGCGTATCTGCGATTGCTGAAGACTCGCAAGCCGGAGGTGGACCCTCAGGGCTTCGCGCGGCTTCGTGAAGCCTACGAGCTGGTGAAGGCCGCGCTCGAGGGAACCGATGCCCCTCGAACCCGCTCCGAGCCGGCGGCCGACACCACCCCTCCCCCTTCCCGACAGGGCCCACAGAGCGCCGACCAACGGCTCGAGTCCTTCCGCGCCCGGTTCAGCGCGCTTCCCTCGGACGCTCCACCCGAGGCCCCCGTCCAGATTGCCCGCGAAGCCGTCGAGGCCCTTCCCGAAGCGGCGGAGGCTCGGCACTGGCTCATCAAGGCGCTGCTGGCCGCGAAGCAAGCAGACGAGGCGACCCAGTCCTTCCGCGACGCCGCCAACCAGGGCCACCCCGAGTTCCTCCTCGGGCTCGCCCAGGTCTTCCCGCTCGCGCTGACCGAGGCGGAGGTTCACCTCATCGCGACGATGACGTCGCATGTCTTCCTGTGGAAGCTCACGGAGGACCTGGCGTCCCAGGATGCGTGGGCCCGCGCGGGCCAGACGGCGCTCGTGGCGCTCACCGCGGTGAAGCGCCACCCCGAACAACCTCCTCCCGAGCCCTCCTGGATACTCAGCCTCCTCCTGCGCCTGCACCTGAATGGCCAGCCACGTGAAGCCCGCGCGCTCCAACTGCACTACGCCGCGTGGCTGAAGGCCGAGGGACTCGACGACGCGTTCCAGAAGCAGAACGAAGCCTGGGTGTGGGGGCTGGTGCACGAGTTGGGCGCGCTGACGGACGACTTCCCCCTGGGGGTCCGCAGGCTGCTCGCGGAGACGGTGCTCGACGGCAACATCGAGAAGATTCGGGAGCACCTTCGGGCCTATCGCCGGAGTGAGCCGGAGCGAGCCGCCGCCGCCCTGGCGCAGATGCGCGCCCACTGCCCCTCCTTCCTGTCCGAGCTCGGGGAGAGCCTCGGGGCCAGCCGGCTCTCACTCGCCCTCCACCATCCCCGCGCTCCCGAAGAGCTGCCCACCGCGAACCCCGAGGTCGAACAAGCGGCCAAAGCGGCGGCGCGGAAGTACACCTGGTACGTCATCGGCGGCCTCATCGCCCTGGTGATGCTCGCGGTGGGCGTGGAGGTCCTCAGCGGCCCCTCCTCCTCCAAGCCACCACGCTCGCGACAGGAGCAGGCCGTCAGCGCGCTCGCGGCGGCACGGGTGCTGTGCGAGGAGACACCCGACGCGGACACCAAGCCCCCCTGCTCGAAGCTCTTCGCGCTGATCTCCTCGGCCGAGAAGGGCGCTTGCGCCGAGGTCTCGACACACTACCTGCGGCTTCGGTTCGCGGTGGATGAGATGACCACGCGAAGCCCCGCCGACATCCAGGCGTCCGCGGCGCGACGGCTGCGGCGGAACCACGCACAAACCAGTCTCGAAACAGAGCTCCGAGGACTCTGTCCCCAAAGCCTATGAGCCCCACCTCTCCGTCTCCCATCCTTGGCATCGACCTGGGCACGACCTACTCCCTCGTGTCCGTGTTCCGGGACGGCCACCCGGTCATCATCCCCAATGCGCTTGGAGAGTTCCTGACGCCCAGCGCCGTCGCGCTCGATGAACACGGGAACATGTTGGTGGGCGCGGCGGCACGCGCTCGCGCGGTCCTCCATCCCGAGCAGGCCGCCTTCGCCTTCAAGCGCGACATGGGCACCGCGCGGACCTATCGGCTGGGAGACCGCGAGTACTCGCCCCAAGAGTTGTCGGCGTTGATTCTCTCGACGCTCAAGCGCGACGCGGAGGTGTTCCTCGGCCATCCCGTCGAAGAGGCCATCATCACCGTGCCCGCGTACTTCGGAGATCCGCAGCGACAGGCCACCAAGGACGCGGGCGCCATCGCGGGACTCAAGGTCGAGCGCATCATCAACGAGCCCACGGCGGCGGCGCTTGCCTATGGCTTGCACGAGCGGCAGCGCGAGCTGAAGGCCGTCGTGCTGGACCTCGGCGGAGGGACGTTCGACGTCACGGTGCTGGAGATCATCGAAGGCGTGGTGGAGATCCAATCCTCGGCCGGAGACGCGCGGCTCGGAGGAGAGGACTTCGACACGCTGCTGGCCCGCCACGTCGCGCTGCAACTTCGTCATTCAAAGGGGGTGGACCTGGAAGCCCATGCTCCCGGCTGGGCTCGGATGCGAGAGGCCTGCGAAGCGGCCAAGAGGCGCCTGTCCCAGACGGACCGCACGCTCATCGTCCTCCCCGGGCTCCCCGTGGGTGAGGGGCGCAAGCTCGACTTCGAGTTCGCGCTCACACGCGAAGAGGCGGAACAGGCCTGGGCCCCAGCGCTCGACCGGATGCGCGGCCCCATCCATCAAGCGCTTCAGGATGCCTCTCTCAAGGCCTCCGACATCGACGAAGTCCTGCTCGTCGGCGGCTCGACACGCATGCCCGTGGTGGCCACCTTCGCGACACAGGTCTTCGGACGGCTGCCGTTGCGCAAGCTGCCTCCGGACGAGGCCGTGGCCATGGGCGCGGCGGTGCAAGCGGCGATGAAGGCGGGAGACCAGGCCGTGGATGACCTGGTCGTCACGGACGTGGCGCCCTTCACGTTGGGGGTGAGCACCGCGGCCCAGCAGGGCCACCGGCGCATCACCGGAATCTTCAGCCCCATCCTCGAGCGAGGCACCGTCATCCCCGCCAGCCGCGTGGAGCGCTATTGGACGGCCGGGGACTTCCAGCGAGAGATTCGGCTGGAGGTCTATCAAGGCGAACATGCGCAGTGCAGCGACAACGTGAAGCTGGGCGAGTACTCGTTCAGCGGATTGCCGCCCGCTCCCGCTGGAGAGCAATCCATCGACGTGCGCTTCACGTATGACCTCAATGGCATCCTCGAAGTGGAGATCACCGTCGTCGCCACGGGGCGCAAGGAGTCGTTCGTCATCGAGCAACGTCCGGGCAAGCTCACGCCCGCCCAGATTGAAGAGGCTCGGCGCCGAATGAGTGCGCTGAAGCTCCATCCCCAGGACGCACTGCCCAACACGACGGCTCTGGCCCGCGCGGATGCCTTGCACGTCCAGCTCACGGGCTTGCCCCGGGAGGAACTGGCGGCGGCCATCGCCTCGTTCCGGCTGGCGCTCGAGAGTCAGCGGCCCGAGCTCATCACCCCCGCGAGAGACCACCTCACGGCCCTGGTCGCGCGCCTGCGCGAGCGCTGAGTCCTGACATCAGAAGTCCAGGACCATCTCGAACTGTGTGAGCGCTGACTGCGCGAAGCCCGCGCCCAGGAAGAATCGCTCACACAGTCCTTCCGGGATGATGGCGCTCGCCACCACCGTCTTCCCGGGATGCGCGGCGGCCAGGGCGCGCAACAAACGCCGGCCCTCGCCCTGCCCTCGCGACGACGGCTCCACCACCAGCGACCGCACGCCCACCGAGGGCGCCGAGACATCCGCCACCACCGCATAGGCCGAGCCACATCGGAACGCTCGCGCGGGCAAGGCCAACCCTCGCACCGTGGCCGCGTCGAGCTGCCATGGCAGTCCCGCCGGGAGCAGCCTCGCGCACTCGCTCAGGTCCACTTCCTCCAAGGGCCCCGGCGCAGGTACCGGAGTCCCCGTGAAGCCCACCAGGCGCCGCGTCTTCCGAAACCCCAGGCGCTCATAGAGCTTCACCGCGGGCGTGTTCTGCTCGATGACCTCCAACACCATCCTCGCGTCGCCTCGCGCTCGAGCCTCCTCCATCAACGGACGAAGCATCGCGCCACCCAGACCCTGGCCGCGATGACTGGGAATGATGCCCATGCCCGCGACCCGGCTGATGCGTCCTCGCCGCGCCATCAACACGAGCCCCGCGGACTCACCGGAGACCCTCGCGACCCGGCTCTCCATCAACGAGATGTGCTCGCTTCGCACCCTCGCGTCGAAGGCCTGTGGCGCGTCAGACACCGGGACGAAATACCCCTCGAAGGAGCGGGCGAACAACGAGGACAACGACAGGAATGGCAGCTCGGCGGCGCGTACGAGTTCCATGACACCCCTCAACCCTGAAGCTCCCGAGCCATTCCACACCCTCGTGGAAGTCTCGCGGAGCACGACCTCGGCTCACGAGCACCTCGCGCGGCAGCCGCCTCCACCGTCGCGCGGGACGATGGAGGCAGCAAGACGACCTGCGGCTCAGGTCGTCATCGAGAAGGTGATGCGGATACCGCCCAGCAGATACTCCTCGCCGTCCGACACCTGACGGCGGGTGATGCGCGCGTTGTCGAACCAGGTTCCGTTCGAGGACTTGAGGTCCTCGATGAACACGTTGGCGCCATCGCGCAGCACCACCGCGTGCTCACGCGACACCCGGGCGGACTTCACCATCAGGTCGGCGCTCGGCCCACGACCGACAATGAAGCGCTCCTTCGCGACAGCCACGGGCTCGCCTTCGTCGAGCCGGACGTACACGAGCAGCTCCGGCTTCGCTTGGACGATGAGGGTCTTGTCCGGCTTCACCGGGGCCGGAACCTTGCGGTCCTCGGTGATGGGCTCGGAGTCCTCTTCCTCCAGCATGGCCGGCTCGCTCGGCGAAGCCGCGGCGGCGTCCGTGTCGTGAGCCTCCCCGTCATCCAGCATCGCGGGCTCGCCCGACGCCGCTACCGCGTCCTCCGGCTCGTCGTCTTCAGCGGGCTCATCCGTGTCGTCCTCATCCGACGCCGCGTCATCGGAAGTCGAGTCCTCTTCGCCAGAGTCCTCGTCCCCAGACGTCTCCTCGGCGGGATCGCCATCCGAGGCCGCCCCATCGGAATCGTCCGCGTCTTCCTCGGCCTCGGAATCGTCGGCGTCCTCCTCGTCCGAATCCGCCTCATCATCGGAGTCGTCGGAATCGTCCGCGTCTGCCTCGTCCGAGTCCTCGTCGTCCGAGTCCTCGTCCGCCGCCTTCACCTCCACGGGCACCACCATCCGGTCGACGTCACTCACGATGTCCCGGACACGGGCCACGGCGGCCGCCCGAAGCGCCTCGACATCCACGGGCGGCTCCTCGGCCTTCTTGGAATCGTCGGCCTCTTCAGTCGCGGCGGGTGCCTCGGCGCTGGCGGAGGCGTCCTCGTCCATTTCGCCTGGCGCACCTTCATGTTCGCCCGTCTGAGGCTCGTCCTCCTCGTCCTCCTCTTCCACCGCGACAGCGGCGGGCGGGGACCGAGGCACCACCTTCTCTTCCACGACGGCGCGCGCGACGACCTCTTCGGCCGGCGTGTTTTCGACGACGGGAGGAAGCGCTGACTCGACCAGTGCCTTCGTCGCGACAACCGGAGGAGGTGTCACCTCGACCAGGGCCTTCGCCGCGACGGGCGGGGGCGCGACCACCGGAGTCTCTCGCGTCACTACCGGAGCCTGGGCCGAGGCCGCCTCCGCGAGGTTCACCTGCGTGGTCTGGATGAATCCAAACTGCCGCGCGAGCGCGAAGATGGCCTGGTTGACCAGGACATCCTTGTCCACGCCCATCTCCCGGCTCATGGCCTCCAGGGCATTCCAGAGCGGGTCCGCGACTTCGACCTTTCGAGGAGTGCGATTCATGGGTCAGCTCCCCCTCAAGTTGTCCTGCCAGGGTGAAACATTGTCACTGTCCGCCAGCCAATAGAACATCGCCTGCGTCTCACTGTAGTGCTGCTCGATGATGCCCACGAGCTGCGAGGGGACCGCGTCGATGTCCACGCCCTCGAACTCGAAGCTCGCCGCCCCCGAGGCCTTGGCGCCACGTCCGCCCGTCACGCGGCGATCTCTCGCGCGCCACAGACGCTGACTCGACATGCCCGCCGCATGGCCGAAGTTCTCCGGAGAGATGACCTTCTTGGGCATCACCAGCTTCGTCTCACCGCAGGACCACAACAGCCAGGTGAGCGCGCTCCAGTCCCCGCGCGCGAAGCGGATCAGATCGGGCAAGCCCACGCCCGCCACCGCCAGGCTCTCGTCCACGGAGACGGACTCCTCGCCCACCTCCACCTCGTCCTCCACCAACTCCACCGGCCCCTGGGGAAGCAGCGCGGACATGTCCGGCGGCATCCACGGCAACGACACCCCGGGCTTGAAGCGGCCCTGGAGTTCGGTGCGAATCTTCTGCAACCGCGTGGCGTACTTCTGGACGACGCGCTGGATGGCCATGAGCGTCTGCGCGGGCGCCTCCGGAAGGTTGTCGTAGGTCGAGTGCGGCGTCTCCTTCGCGGGCCAGAAGTCGAACACGGGGAACAAGCTCCGCGTGTAGGCCCCAAGGAACGACGCCGAGTCGGGCTCCGCCTTCTTCAGCCCCTCGGCGTCCTTCAGCGCGTGCGCGTCCAGCCCCATGTTCAACAAGATGAGGCCCCGGGTGAACAGGAAGTCCGCGCGCTCCGGCGACAAGAGCAGCGCCGCGTTGACGAAATCCAGCGCCGCCCGAGGCTTGTCCGACTGGTCCAGCAATACCGCGCAGGCCCGCAGCAGCATGCCCGCATCGCCGCCGCGCACCAGCGCGCCCGCCATGGCCTCCCAGGAGTTGCTCGCATTCTCCAGCACTTCGGCCGCCGTGCCCCGCGCGTTCCTCGGCGTGCGCGGCAGCGTCACGCGCTCCAGCAGCTCCAGCATCGGCGCCACCTGCTGGTCGCTCGCCACCGCGCGCGCCATGGCCAACAGCGCCTCGCGATGCTTGCGCGCCTTCAAGCACGTCTCCGCGTACTCACGCCAGGCCGACGCGGGGCGAGGCAGGTTGGAGAGGACCTGCGAGGCGCTCAGCTCCTCCTCGAACTGCGCGACGCCCAGGTCCCGCGACAAAACCACCGCGCGGTCCTCGTCGAGCAGCGTCCACGCGTCGCAGGCCTCGCCCTGGTCGAAGCGCCCCTCGTCGAAGCGCACCCGAGGGTCCTGGTACTCGTCGTTCGCCAGCGAACGGAAGAGCCCCTGGCGCGAGCCGTCCACGTACTCCGCCTCCCAGAGCAACTCCCCCGTCGGAAGCCAGAAGCGCGACAAGCCGTGGCGCTCGCCCGCGACGTCCAGGTTGACGTGGGACCACTGATTCATGTCCTCGCGGTACTCGGCCTCCAGCGGGACACCCTTGGGACGGTCGGGGTATGGCTCCCCCGTCGAGGGGACCACGCGGCGGCCCTGGCCGTCATAGTGCTTCACGTCCACCACGCGGCCATGGTCGTACGTCATGACCGTCTTGCGCACGGACAGGGAGACGCCGTTCTCGTGCATGCGCTCCGTCGTGTACTTCTCGGACGCGTACCAGGCCCTCGGCCCGTGGATGTCCCCCTTCACGAACTCGCCGTCCTGGGAGACCTCACCGCTCTCGTGGAAGCGCTTGAAGGGGCCGTGCGGCTTGCCGTTCTCGTAGACGCACTCGTTGCAGAGCGTGCCGTCCGCGCGCCAGTACTTGAAAGGCCCCTGCTTGCGGCCCTTGGCGTCCGTCGTCCCGTGCACCCACTCGCTGTCGCCTTCATCCCATTCGGCGTCGGGATGCACACCCGGCGGGACGATGCCCTGCTCGGTGAGCTTCTTGTTCTCTTCCGCACGTTTCACCGCGTCGACGTCCACCGACTTCAGCGACTTGACCAGCGCCTCCAGCCGGCCCGCCGGCATCGCTCCGGCCGAGCGATGGACCACCACGCCGCCCTTGAAGGCCATGAGCGTGGGGATGGACTGGACCTCGAAGCGGCCCGCGAGCTCCTGCTGCGCCTCCGTGTCGACCTTGCCGAAGACGACATCCGGGTGCTTCTGCGCGGTGGCCGTGAAGATGGGCGCGAAGTTGCGGCACGGGCCACACCACTCCGCCCAGAAGTCCACCAGGACCAGCCCCGGGGCGCCGGTGGTCTGCTCGAACGTCTCAGCCGTCAGGTCGACGGTGTGCTCACTCAAGGTCAATCCTCGATGCCAATGGGATGCGCCTGCTTGTAGTCAAACCCTTCGCCCCACGCCAGCGGAGCCCTATGCTGCGTGACGTGCGCACGCTCATACCGTCCCTTGCACTTTCCCTTCTGGTCGCTCTCGTCCCGGCGACTCCGGCCCTGGCGCAGTCCTCATCGGACGCGCCTCGGCTCCATGAGCTGCGCTTCGACTGGACACGGGACGGCATCATCACGGGAACGTCCGCCGTCCTCTGGGTTTCGAGCGAGGCGCTCTTCAAGGACGACCTGGCCCCGGCGAAGTGCCGTTGGTGCGACCGGGCTCCAGACGGCACCGACAGGCTCAACAAACTGGACCGGTGGGGCCGGGGCCTGGCCGGAGACACCGAGGCGTCACGCCACCGGGCGGCCACCTGGAGCAACATCCTGGGCTTTGGCGCGGTGCCCCTGGGCGTGATGGGCGCGCAGTTCGCGCTCAGCCGCTCCTCGGACGCCCCCGACCGGTTCTTCGCCGAGGACGCCACCATCATCCTCGAGAGCACGATGCTCTCCATCCTCGCCAATCAGGCCGTGAAGTTCATCGCCGGCCGCGAGCGCCCCTTCGTCCATGTCCTGCCGGAAGACCAGAAGCACCTCACGGAACAGCCCAGCGACAACAACCTGTCTTTCTACAGCGGCCACACCAGCCTGGCCTTCTCGCTGGTGGTCTCCGCGGGGACGGTGGCCGCGCTGCGCGGCTACAAGCACCAGGAATGGCTCTGGGCGGTGGGCCTGCCGCTGGCGGCCTCCGTGGGACTGCTGCGCATGGGCGCGGACAAGCACTACCTCACCGACGTGGCCATGGGCGCAATCGTGGGCTCCGCGTTCGGCGTGGCCGTCCCCTTGTTGCTGCATGGCCGCGAGCAGCCGGTGGCACCCTCCTCCACGAGCCATGACCCCAGCGCCACCCGATGGAGGCCCATGGTCGGCGCGCGCATGGCGGGAATCTCCGGCGTCTTCTAGACGGGCGCCGTCACCGTGGCGTCGCCCCCTTCGGCCTCCACGGAGGGCACCGGCAGCGAAGACATGTCCCAGCGCTGGTCCAGCACCCACGCCACCTGACCCGTGACACCCCACCCCGCACGCACGGGGGTCCGGCCTTCGTACTCCAGCCAGAACACGGACTCCTCCGGACGGGAGGCCTGGTCCAGGCATGCGATGCGCGTCGCCGGACGCCCCAGTCCTTCCAACGTCACCGCGAAGGCCTTGTGTGAGTGCCCGCACAACATCCACCGGGGCAGCACCGTGTCCACCAACCTCCGCGTCACCGGGTTGCCAATCCAATACGAGGGCAGGGGCCGGGGCGGCGAGGGGTTCTCCTCGCGCGCACGTTGGACGATGCCTCGCGGCCACTCGTGGACGAGCATCAGGTCCACGTCCCGCAGCGGCATCACCCGCTCCACCTCGCCCGCGCGGAAGTAGCCCGCCTGTTTCATCAGGTCCTGGGTGACGGGGCGGCGCAACGGCTGGTCGATGAAGCGCGGGGCATGAATGCCAGACAGATAGGCCACCCTCAGCCCGCACAGCTCCCGCGAGCCCGAGCGCCCCAGGTACGTCACTCCGGGCGCCAGCTCGCCTCCCTCCTGGAAGTCGTGCAGCGCCTCGAAGTCCTCGTTGTTGCCCCCGATGAAATACAGCGGGCGCTTCACGCGGCGGATGCCGTCCGCGTATTCGGCGAACTCGGCGGGCATCGTGCGCTTGGCGGCCTTGCGCCGGTGGTCATCCGCGCGGCGGAACGCCTCCACGTCCCCCACCGCCAGCACCATGGCCACGGGCCGCCCACGTGACTGCTCCAGCGCGTCCAACCACGTCTCCACGCGGTGGAAGCGACCGTGGATGTCACCCAGGGCAGCAACCAGGAGGGGCTCCGGCATCGCGCCCGAAAGGTTGCCCTCCCCTCCCTACCCTGTCGAGCCATCCGTCCCCCAGGGGATGGATGGCTGACAGAAAAGCCACAGTCGCGCGTGAGTTCTAATGACAGCCCAGCGGGTAGGTCACCTCCACCAGAGCTCCCGGTGCGGGCGCCGCGGCGCGCTCGAAGATGACGCTGTTCGTCGCGGCGTCGTACTCCCAGCCCGTCGTCACCTGCACGCCGTCCACCACCACGACGATGCGCGTCGTGTCCGCGGGCACCTGCGTGAGCGGGAACTTACGGTTGGGGCCGAAGGCGCTGTTGGAGAGCTTCTCCAGCGAGGCGGCCCAGTTGGGCGTGCAGATGCTCTCCACCACGCCCCCCGTCGCCTGGGCGAGCTGGATGTAGCGGCTGCCGGAGCTGCTCGACGTCGGGCAGGTGGACAGGTCCAGGGGCCCGACAATCGCGTTGATGCTGAGCTTCGACTTGTCGTTGCCCTTCAACGCCAGGAAGTACGTCTCGTAGAAGGACACCGGCTGCGCGCTGAAGTCCTCCTCGTCCGTGAGGAAGATGATGGCCAGCTTCGCCTCCTCGCGAAGGAAGCCGCCGTTGCCGTCATGGGGCTGCGGCGTGCGGGTGTCGTCCTGGTTGTAGATGAGCGGGTCCGACAGCGCCCGGTGCGCCGCGTCCAGGCCCTGCTCGTTCCAATGGCACACACCCACCTTCGTGTTGTCCGCGAAGACACTGGCCGCGTTCGGCGTGGCCGGGGTGATGACGCGAGGCCGCGAGCCATCCACCGGGAACAGCCGCCCGTTCTCGCCGCCCTGCGCGCCGCCCGGGCACTCGGACCAACCGCCGGGAGAGGGGTCCAACCCCGTCGTCGTCACGCCGATGCGATAGTCCACCGACGCCGCGTTGGCCGCGCTCAAGAAGGCCGCGAAGTTCTGCCCCAGGCTCTGCTGCTCCTCCATCATCGACCCGGAGTTATCCACCACGAACAGCACGTCCACCTTCGCCTTGGACTCCTGGATGAAGCGGTCCGTCTGCTCCGCCTTCGTCGCGCCCCGGCCCAACAGGCCCGCGGTGAACTCGGAGCCATCCTCCAGCCGGAAGCGCAGCGCGGCGGCGTCCACTCCGTCATCCACGGGCTCATAGCGGGCCGTCAGCTTCACGCGGGCCCCCGGCGCCAGCTGCGCGGGGAAGGCATTCATCGGGCCCACCTGGAACTCGGTGCCCGTCTGCTCCAGCGCCATCCCGGCGACCCGCACCGGTCCGATGCAGTCGTTGATGGCCAGCAGCTCCCGCGTGCGCGGGCCACACGACAGCTTGATGAGGCCAAAGTCAACCGTGGTGGGCTGCACCGCAAAGCACCCCTTCACGCCCTCGCCCGAGAGCGCCACCAATGGATGGCCCAGCGTCGGGTGGTTCAACCACGCCTCGGCGAGCCCCTCGAAGGGGCCCTCCGCATCCGGCTTGAAGCGCACCACGAGGGTCGTCTTCGCGCCGGGCTGCAACACGCCGTTGCGCACCATCCTCGCGGTGAACGAAGGAGCCGAGCCCGCCGCCAGTTGCATCGACGCCAGGTAGCACGGCTGCGCGCCGGTGTTGCGCAGCGTCACGCCCAGGGACACCTCCGCGCCCACGGGCACCTTGCCGAAGCTCAACGCCTGCGGCAGCGAGAACTGGCAGGGCTGGAACACGCGGCCCAGGCCCTTGAGCCCCACCGCCTCCGTCGACAGCGAGCCGGCCGCGCGCACCGTGACGGACAGCTGCCCGGCGCTGGCCCGCGCCGCTCCCGCACGAGGGCTGAACGTCACCCCCACGAAGGCCGACTGGCCCGAGGGCACCGTCACACTCGCCGGCGCCTGCGCCAGCGTGAAGTAACCCCCTTGCGCCGTGTCCAGCCGCAGGTTGTTGACCAGCACGCTGTCCTTGCAGCGGTTCATCACCTCCACCGGGCGCGTGGCCGTCATCCCCTCCGCGACCAGCCCAAAGTCCAGCTCGCGAGGAAGCACCGACACACACGACGTGCCGCCCTCGCCCACCAGCGACACCTTGGGGCCCGGCGCGGTGGAGCCCTGCTCACGCACCCCCACCTCCACCCGCCCCTCACCCGCTCGCCCCACCGCCGCGGGCGTGAAGGACACCCGCACCTCCGCCACGGCCCCCGGCGCCAGCACGCCTCCCGTGACGACGGGCTCGCTCACCACGCGGTACACGCCCCCCGGGTTGTCCTGCAACACCACGCCCGACCAGTTCAGCGGCTGGTTGCCTTGGTTACGCACGGTGATGGACTGCTCCGCGCTGCCCCCCAACGCCACGCGCCCGAAGTCCAACCGCAGCGGCGTCACCTCCAGCTTGGACGCCACCCCCGTGCCCCGGAGGGGAACCACCGCGGGCTCACATCCCTCACACACCGCCACGCGCAGCTCCGCCGTGGCCGCGCCCAGCCGCTTGGGCGCGAATGCCACGGACAACACACGCGACTCCCCCGGCGCCAACGTGTCCGATGCCCCCCGCTCCGCGGTGAACTGGTCCGCGTCCAAACCCTGGAGGGACAACACCAGCGGCGAGTCCACATCCGACGGATTGCGCACCGTCACCTGCCGCATCTCCACCAGCCCCATCGCCACGTTGCCGAAGTCGAGCTCCGTCTCCGGCACCTCGACGAATGCCTTCACGCCCCGGCCCAACACGGGCACATCGCCCTGGGTGTCCGCGTCCGTGATGAGCTCCAGCGAGCCCTGTACCGAGCCCTCCACGTCGGGCGTGAAGCGCACCTCGATTTCACGCTCCCCGCCCCCGCTCAACGTGAAGGGCTCGAACGCGGGCACCGTCACGTTGGGGATGCTGGAGACCGCGCCTTCCACGCGGTACGAGGCCCGGCCTCCATTGGTCAGCTTCAGCTTGAGGCTCTTCGTGCGGCCCACGGCGGCGGGGCCGAAGTCGATGGCCTCCGGACTCACCCCGAAGGCGCTCCGAGCGCGCTGGGACGACGGGGGCTCGCAACCCAACGCCAACACCCACGCCACCCACGCCACCCAAAACAGACGTCTCATTCCTGCCTCCCCACGACTCCCCGGGCCCGGGTTCCGCGCGGCCTCGCATCGCGCGATTCCGGCGGAGGGGGCGCTCTGCAACCTGGGTGCCCGACGGCAGGCGGCACCTCTCGTCCGCCGGCCAACAGGGCAAGTCGTGGGCCTCTCTGAGAAATGAGTTTCCCTGTGTGGGAACAACATTTCCCAGCGGCCGGGTGAGACTGGAAATCCTTCAGGAACGGCCGGTGACAGTCGGGACAAACTACGCGCGGCGCGCGGGTGAGACTGTCATCACGTTGTCGGTCCCGAGCCCAACGCGCGCATGCGCTCCAGCACGCCCGTTCCCCAGAGGACACCCAGCATGCACACCAAGGCGCCCGTGACGGCCAACGGGGAGACGGCTTCGTTCAGGAGCAGCGCGCCCAGCACCCAGGAGAAGACGGGCGTCAACTGCGTGGCGACACCACCGGCCACCGCGGTGACGTAGTTGAAGGCATACGTGAAGGTCATCTGCGCCACCACGGAGGTCAGCCCCACGCCCAGCAGGGGAAGAACAACATCCCAGCCGAGCGGCCTCCAATCGCGCAGCGCGAAGGGCAGGCTGAACAAGAGCCCGAAGAAGCAGAAGGAGAGATAGACGGTGGCCGAGTCCGACTCGTTGCGAAGCGCGCGCACGACGACGACCGCGGCGCCCCCCAACACCGCCGAACCCATGCCCGCCCACGCGCCGAAGCCCATCGACAGCGACACGCCTTCGGCCATGGTGCTCCACATCACCAGGCCCGCGCCCATCGTGGTGAGCACCAGTCCCGCCAGGAGGGTCCCCGTCACGCGCTCGTCCAGGAACATCCACCCGATGATGGCCGCGTAGATGGGCCAGCACGCGTTGAGCAGCACCGCGGGCCCCACGGTCATCTGGTCGATGGCCATGAAGTAGAGGTAGACGGCCGCGCCACCGAAGACGCCTCGCAGCGCCCACAGGTGCACCCGGCCGAAGCGGGGCTTGCGCCGCAGCACCGGGAAGTAGACCGCCAGGAACAGCAGGCCGATGACGAAGCGCCCGGACGCCACCTGCCCCGGCGACAAGCGGCCAGACAGCAGGCGCGCGCACAGCGCCATGACCGCGAACAGCACGCTCGAGAAGATGAGCAGGGGCGTGCCGCGGTAACGCACGGGGAGGACCCAACGGGGTGACATGGAGGGCGCCCGTGTATCGGAATCCGGGGCTCACCTCCAGTGGCACCCTGTCGTCAAGAAGGGCTCCCACCCTGGAAGGGAGTGTGGGCACGACGTCACGCGTTGACGAGGTTCCACCCTCCGTCCCGAGTTTTCCCACCACCGGAACGTCCATTCAGTGGTAGATCGCCCGCCCATCATGTCCGAGCCCGACGTCATCTCCCTCCGCGGCGCCAAGGAGCACAACCTCAAGAACGTCTCCCTGGACATCCCCAAGAAGAAGCTGGTCGTCTTCACGGGGGTCTCCGGTTCCGGCAAGAGCTCGCTTGCCTTCGACACGCTCTACGCCGAGGGCCAGCGCCGCTACGTCGAGAGCCTCTCCGCCTACGCCCGGCAGTTCCTGGGGCAGATGGAGAAGCCCAAGTACGACACCATCCGGGGCCTGTCGCCCACCATCTCCATCGAGCAGAAGGCGGCCAGCAACAACCCGCGCTCGACGGTGGGCACCGTCACCGAAGTGCACGACTACCTGCGCGTGCTCTACGCCTCCATCGGCGTGCAGCACTGCCCCAACTGCGGGCGCAAGGTGGGCAAGCAGAGCGCGCAGCAGATTGTCGACGAAATCCTCAAGATGCCCGCCGGCAGCAAGGTGCAGGTGCTGGCGCCGCTCGTCACCAACCGCAAGGGCGAGCACAAGGACCTCTTGACGGAGGCGCAGAAGCGGGGCTTCTCCCGCGCGCGCATCGACGGCAAGCTCAAGAGCCTGGAGGAGCGCGTCGAGCTGGACAAGAAGTCCAAGCACGACATCGAGCTGGTCATCGACCGGCTGGTGCTCAAGGCGGACATCAAGACGCGGCTGACGGACTCCGTGGAGACGGCGCTGCGCGAGGGCAAGGGCACCCTCATCATCACCGACGAGACGGGCGCGGCGACGGCGGACCGGGTGATGAGCGAGCTCAACGCGTGCCCCTCCTGCGGCGTGTCGTTCGGAGACCTGACGCCCGCGTCGTTCTCCTTCAACAACCCGCTGGGCATGTGCACGGACTGCAATGGCCTGGGCACCCGGCCGGAGATGGACCCGGACCTCATCGTCCCGGACCCGTCGCGCAGCATCCGCGACGGCGCCATCGAGCCGTGGGCCAGCGGCATGAACCGCGGCGAGGGCTGGACGGCCGACTTCGTGGAGAGCCTGGCCAAGGCGTTCAAGATTGACCTGGACGTGCCCTACGCGAAGCTGAGCAAGCGCGAGCGCGAGACGCTGATGTACGGCGCCAAGGGCAAGAGCTTCAACGTCCAGTGGGGCGAGGGCGGCAACTACAAGGTGGAGTGGGAGGGCCTGGTCGAGCGCTTGATGCGCAACTTCAAGACGACCACGTCCGAGTCCCGGCGCACCGAACTCCAGAAGTACTTCAGCGACAAGCCCTGCCCCACGTGCAAGGGCGAGCGCCTGCGCCCGGAGAGCCGCGCGGTGAAGGTCCATGGCCACTCCATCGTGGAGCTGAGCCGGCTGACCATCGCGGACGCGCTGGGCTTCCTGGGAGGGATGGGGCTGTCCGAGCACGAGCGGAAGATCGCCACCGAGCTGCTGAAGGAGATCCGCAGCCGGCTGTCCTTCCTGGTGGACGTGGGCTTGGGCTACCTGATGTTGGACCGCACCGCGTCCACGCTGTCGGGCGGTGAGAGCCAGCGCATCCGCCTGGCGTCACAGATGGGCAGCGAGCTGACGGGGGTCATCTACATCCTGGACGAGCCCTCCATCGGCCTGCACCAGCGCGACAACGGCAAGCTGTTGACCACGCTCAAGCGGCTGAGGGACTTGGGCAACTCCGTCATCGTCGTGGAGCACGACGAGGAGACGATGGAGGAGGCGGACTGGCTGGTGGACTTCGGGCCGGGCGCCGGTGAGCTGGGTGGACAGGTGGTGTCCCAGGGCACGCCCAAGCAGGTGATGGCGGACGAGGGCAGCGTCACGGGTGGCTATCTGTCCGGACGGCTGGAGATTGAAATCCCCGAGCAGCGCCGCGTGCCCAACCCCAAGCACCAGTTGGTGATTCAAGGCGCGAAGGAGAACAACCTTCGCGACGTGGACGCGGTGATTCCGCTGGGCATCTTCACGGCCGTCACGGGCGTGTCCGGCGCCGGCAAGTCCACGCTCATCAACGAGATTCTCTTCCCCGCGCTGGCCCGGCACCTGTACGAGAGCCGCGAAGCCCCCGGCAAGCACAAGGCCGTGCTGGGCGTGGAGCACCTGGACAAGGTCATCGACATCGACCAGCGCCCCATTGGCCGCACGCCGCGCAGCAACCCCGCGACGTACACCAAGCTGTTCGACACCATCCGAGACGTGTTCGCGTTGACGCCCGAGGCGCGGGCGTTCGGCTATGGCCCGGGGCGCTTCAGCTTCAACGTCAAGGGCGGCCGGTGCGAGTCGTGCGAGGGCGACGGCGTCAAGCTGGTGGAGATGCACTTCCTGGCGGACGTGTACGTGCCGTGTGAGGTGTGCGGCGGCAAGCGCTTCAACGAGGCGACTCTGCGCGTGCGCTACAAGGGGAAGAACATCGCGGAGACGCTCGACATGAGCGTGCGCGAGGCCATGGAGCACTTCGGCGCGCACAAGGACATCATGCGCGTGCTCCAGACGCTGAGCGACGTGGGCCTGGGCTACATCCGCCTGGGCCAGCCCTCCCCCACCCTGTCCGGCGGCGAGGCCCAGCGCATCAAGCTGGCGCGCGAGTTGGCGCGCGTGGCCACCGGCCGCACGCTCTACATCCTGGACGAGCCCACCACCGGCTTGCACTTCGAGGACATCCGCAAGCTCTTGTCGGTGCTCAACCGGCTGGTGGCCGCGGGCAACAGCGTGCTCGTCATCGAGCACAACCTGGACGTCATCAAGAGCGCGGATTGGCTCATCGACATGGGGCCCGAGGGCGGCGCCGGCGGAGGCCAGGTGATGGCCGTGGGCACTCCGGAGAGTGTCGCCAAGGTGGCCGGCAGCCACACCGGCCGCTACCTGGCGCACGTGCTGGGCAAGTCGCGGCGCGCGCGCGTGGGCAAGCGCGTGGATGAATCCGCGCCGCTGGCGAACGGTGCGCTGCGCTGACGACTCCGACCCCTCCTGAAACATGGAGCGGGGGGCGGGGGTGCCTTCATTCACCCCCAACCCCCCGTCCACCTTGGAGGAAGACTTCACAGGTGGGGTGTGATTCGCGGAATCAGTTGCAACCGCTGCTCACATGATAGGCCCTTATCAATTCCTGTCAAACGGGTGCAGTCAGATTAAGGTGTACCAACAAAGACACACCGCCATCGGAATGCGGGAGACGTGGCGGGGTGGGCGCGCCCGGGTGAGCGGGCGGGGTGTGGACGGCTCGAGGCGGACTCGGAGGGCGGGATGAGGCTGCCTCTCCGTGGAGCGAGGAGCCGGTTACCGGGGAGATAGGTGCCGCGGTGAGGGGCTTCGGTGGAGTCCCGGCCGGGGCTTGGGTAGGGTTGGGCGCTTGACTCGCTTGAGCCCCCACCTTTCTCCACCAGGGAGCACCCCGACTCATGGCTGAGAGTCCCGCTGCGAAGGACACCAAGTTCCCGCCGCAGATACCGTTCATCATCGGTAACGAAGCGTGTGAGCGCTTCAGCTTCTACGGGATGCGGAACATCCTCACGATGTTCCTCATCCAGTACCTGCTGGTCAACGAGGTGCCGGACCCTGCCCTGCGCACCGCGCACGGCAAGAGCCTGATGCACACGTTCATGGCGGGCGTGTACTTCTTCCCGCTCATCGGTGGCTATCTGGCGGACCGGTTCTGGGGCAAGTACCGGACCATCCTCTGGCTGAGCGTCGTGTACTGCATCGGCCACGGGCTCTTGGCCCTCTTCGAGAACAACGCCACGGGCTTCTACACGGGCCTGGCGCTCATCGCGGTGGGCAGCGGCGGCATCAAGCCGTGTGTCGCGGCGATGGCTGGGGACCAGTTCAACGAGTCCAACAGCCACCTGGTGAAGAAGCTCTTCGCCATCTTCTACTGGACCATCAACTTCGGTTCGTTCTTCGCGTCGCTGTTCATCCCGCTGCTCTTGAAGCACTTCGGGCCGTCGGTGGCGTTCGGAATCCCCGGCGTGCTGATGTTCATCGCGACCATCATCTTCTGGGCGGGCCGGCGCCACTACGTCGTCGTGCCGCCCACGGGGGCCAACCCGCACTCGTTCCTCAAGGTGGTGTTCAGCGCCCTGAAGAACCGCGGCAAGCAGGGCCACTGGCTCGACGGCGCCCGCGCGCAGCACCCCGAGGAGGCCATCGAGGGCGCCAAGGCGGTGTTCCGGGTGAGCGGGCTGATGCTGCCCTTCGTGCCGTTCTTCTGGATGCTGTTCGACCAGAAGGCCTCGACCTGGGTGGTCCAGGCGGCGTCCATGGACCTGAACATCCTGGGGTTCGAGTTCCAGCCCAGCCAGATGCAGTTCGTCAACCCGATGCTGGTGATGCTGCTCATCCCCCTGCTCACGGGTGTGATTTATCCGCTGTCCCAGCGCGCGGGCTGGGAGCTGACGCCGCTGCGGCGCATGCCGCTGGGCCTGGTGTTCGGCGCGGTGTCGTTCATCATCGCGGGCTTCTTCCAGGTGGCGATGGAAGGCGGCACGGTGCTGAACATCTCCTGGCAGATTCTCCCGTACATCGTGCTGACGCTGGGCGAAATCCTGATGTCCACCACGGGCCTGGAGTTCGCGTACACGCAGGCGCCCCGGCAGATGAAGGGCACCATCCAGAGTGTGTGGCTGGTGACGAACACGCTGGCCAACGTGGCGGTGGCCATCGCCGCGGCGCTCAACGTCTTCTCGGGCTCCGGCCAGTTCTTCTTCTACGCCGGCATGGCCCTGGTCGCCGCGGTGGGCATGGCGCTGGTGGCCCGTCGCTACGTGGTGCGCGACTACTACCAGACCTCCGCGCCGCAGGCGGCGGGTGAGCCCGCCGCTCCCGGTATCACCGCGAAGTCGGCCTGAAGAAAAGTCTCCTCGGGCGGGCCCCTCCCCTTCCAGGCGGGGCCCGTCCAGCGACAACAGTTCATCGGGTCGAGGCGTGACACCCGGGCACGCCTCCCCGAGTCCTCGACTCCTCCCGCAAAGAAGAACGCCGGAGCCCCCATCCTCGGGAAGCTCCGGCGTCATGACTTCTCGTCTCTTGCGTGAGCACGCGAGGCGCTCGTCAGCGCGAGCGCCCCTGGAGCGTGCGGCTCAGGCCGCCGCCGCAGTGCCGCCCGCCGCCGTGTCGCCACCAGCGGGGGCCGCCGGCCGAACCTCGTCGGTGCCGTGCATCATCTTCTTCAGCAGCGGCGCCACGATGAGCAGGATGGCGCCCGAGATGCCGGTGCCGATGGAGATGTAGAGGAAGATGTCGAACTCACCCAGCTTCGCCGAGTACGCGCCAATCTCGCCGGAGAGCTTGTTGGCCGCGGCGTTCGCCAGGAACCACACGCCCATCATCGCGGAGACGATGCGGTGGGGAGCGACCTTGGTCACCATGGAGAGGCCCACGGGGGACAAGCACAGCTCGCCCATGGTGTGGAACAGGTACGCCAGGATGACCCAGTACGCGGCCGCCTTGCCCGACGTGGCGCTCTGGTCAGATGCGCCCAGCATGAAGACGAAGCCCACGGCCAGGAAGATAAGTCCCATGCCCATCTTCACCGGGATGCTCGGGTCCTTGCCGCGCGCGGCCAGCCAGCTCCACAGCCCCGCGAACACCGGCGCCAGCGCCACGATGAAGAGCGAGTTGAAGTTCTGGAACCAGGTCGTGGGGACTTCGGCGCCCAGCAGATTCCGGTCCACCTTCTCGTTCGTGTAGAGGTTCATCAGGCCACCGGCCTGCTCGAAGCCCGCCCAGAACGCGACAACGAAGAGGGCGATGATGAAGATGACGATGATGCGGTCGATCTCCTGGCGGGTGAAACCCTTCTTCGGCCCGGCTTCCTGCTGAGCCACCACCTGTGCCGCGGGCTTCGTGGGCGCAAGCCCCACCTCGCCCAGGTACTTCTTCTGCAGGAGCATGAACGCGATGAGCCCCAGCGCCATGCCGACGCCGGCGGAGCCGAAGCCCCAGTGCCAGCCGACCTTCTCGCCCAGGGTGCCGCAGATGAAGTTGCCGAGCATCGCGCCGACGTTGATGCCCATGTAGAAGATGGTGAAGGCGCCGTCGCGGCGGCCGTCACCTTGCGGGTACAGGCCACCCACCATGGTGGAGATGTTCGGCTTGAAGAAGCCGTTGCCGACGATGAGGAAGCCCAGGCCGACGTAGAACATCGTCACGCTGGGGACCGCCAAGACCAGGTGGCCTATCATCATCAACACGCCACCGAGCACCACGGCCTTGCGCTGACCGATGAAGCGGTCCGCGACGAAGCCACCCACGATGGGCGTCAGATAGACCAGGCCCGTGTACGTGCCATAGAGGCCGAGCGCATCCGCCCTGCTCCACCCGAAACCACCCATGGTCGTGCTCGTCAGGAAGAGGACGAGCAGGCCTCGCATGCCGTAGTACGACATGCGCTCCCACATTTCGGTGAAGAACAGGAGGTACAACCCGGGCGGGTGCCCCTGACGGGTAGTGCCCGCCGCTGCGGTTCCTTGCATGCCGTGGTTTCCTTGGGTGGTGGTGGGAGGTGTGACGGAAAGAGCACTTGACTGTACCAGACCGCCACGTGGCCGTGCGCGAGTGGACAACAGAAGCGGCCGAGTATTCCCCAGCCCCCCAGGTTGTCCCCCGCACGTCAGGGCGCGTCGCGGATCAACCCAGCCGACCCACGCGAGCTTCCCCCTGCCCCTCCAGACCGCCGCCCGATGAAGAGCGGCCCGGTGGGCGAAGGGGCAGCCGCACCTCGACCTGGGTGCCCTTGCCCGGAGTGCTCCGGACCTGAATCCGCCCCCCGTGGCGGACGACGATGCGGCGGCTCAGCGCGAGCCCCAGCCCCGTGCCCTCACCCGCGGCGCGCGTGGAGAAGAAGGGCTGGAACAGCCGCTCCATGTCCTCCTGGCGGATGCCCACGCCGTTGTCGCTGATGGTGACGACGGCGTCGTCCGCGTCGCGGTGCGTGGCGACCTGCACGCGGCCATGCTCGCCCACGGCGCGCAGGGCGTTGTCCAGCAGGTTGAGCCACACCTGGTTGAGCGAGCCCGGGTCCCCATGCACGGGCACGCCGCACTCGTAGGAGCGCTCCACCGTCACGCCCGGTGGCACGCGCCACGTCAGCACTCCCAGCGTCGAGTCCAGCTGCGCGTCCAGCGACAAGAGGACGGGCGTGTCGGAGGTGCGGGTGAAGGAGAGCAACGACTCGGCGAGGTGGCGGATGCGCTGCCCGCACTCCTCCATCACCTCCAACATGGCCCGGCTCAAGTCCGCGTCCGGGCTGTTGTCGCGCATCACTTCCTTCAGCGGCGTCAGCGCGTTCATCAGCCCGTTGAGCGGATTGCGGACCTCGTGCGCGAAGCCCGAGGTGAGCAGACCGATGGCGGCCAGACGCTCGTTCTCCGCGGAGCGCACCGCCGCGTCACGCAGACGCAACTGGGTTTCAATCCGAGCCAGCAGCTCGCGCGGGCTGAAGGGCTTGCCCAGGTAGTCGTTGGCGCCCGTCCCCAGCGCGTCCACCTTCGCGGAGACTTCCTGGCGCGCGGTGAGGAGGATGACCGGGATGTCCACCGTCTGCGGAGACTCGCGCAGGGCCACCAGCATCTGGAGGCCGGACATCACCGGCATCATCACGTCCGACACGATGAGGTCCGGCCGCTCGGCCAGCGCGCGCTGACGGCCTTCGTCGCCGTTGACGGCCTCGAGCACGCGGAAGTGCTGCTTGAGCAGCCCCGCGATGTAGCCCCGAATCTCCGGGTCATCCTCCACCACGAGGATGCGAGGCGACTCCGGTCCAGGTCCCGCGTGGTCCCTGGCCACGGTGCTGGCCGAGGAACGCCCACCCTCCTGCCCGCCCGAGTCCACCGAGGGAAAGGAGCCCGAGCTGCGGCGCTCGCGGCGCACGGGCATCTCCGCGCGGCGGCGCTCGCGCAGCTCCTCGCGGATGTGCGCGCGCCCCTTGGGCAGCCGCACGTGGAAGGTGGAGCCCTTGCCCAACTCGCTCGTCACGGAGATGCCGCCCGCGTGCAGCTCCAGCGTCTCCTTCACCAGGGCCAGGCCGATGCCCGTGCCGCCGAAGCGTCGGGTGCCGCTGTTGTCCGCCTGCGCGAACCGGTCGAAGATGACCTTCGTGTCCTGAGGGGAGATGCCTTGGCCGGTGTCCTCCACGTCCACCAGCACCTCCGCTTCCGTCTCCGACACGCGCACCGTCACCCCACCCGACTGGGTGAACTTCAGCGCGTTGGACAGCAGGTTCTGGAAGACGATGTCCATGCGCTCATGGTCCACCTCGACGGGCGTCACGGCGGCGCCCTCCAGCTTGAGGGAGACACCCTGGCGCTCCGCCATCGTGAGGAACGGCGGCAGCACGGTGCTCAAGAAGCCATACAGCTCCAGGGACGCGTAGCGCAGGCGCGCCTTGCCCGACTCCATCTGCGCCAGGTCCAGCAGGTTGTTGATGAGGCGCAGGAGCCGCTGCGCGCTGCGCTCCATGGTGGCCACGTGCTGGAGGACAACCTCTGGAGAGCTGTCCTCCGCGCCCCGCCGCTCCAGGGACTCCAGCGTGAGCAGGATGAGGGTGAGCGGCGTGCGCAGCTCGTGGCTGACGTTGTCGAAGAACTCGCTCTTGAGCCGGTCCAGCTCCTGCTGACGGGCGAGCGACTCCTCCAGCTTGCTGTTGGACTCCTTGAGCGCCTGGGTGCGCTCGGTCACGCGGTCCTCGAGGGCCACGTTGGCGCGGAAGATTTCGTCGTAGCGCTGCTGGAGCTCCATCAGCGAGCCCATGACGGCCTGGTTCTGCGAGCGCAGCGCCTCGTCCTTGCCCCGGAGCTCCCGGCGGCCATCCCACCAGCCGCCGACGGCGAAGCCCGCCATGGCCAGCGACACCGCGCCGAAGATGGGATGCGCCAGGCCCAGCGAGCCCGCCACGAGTCCGCCCACCGTGCCCAGGAACAAACCCAGGTGGTGTCCCCACTGCGTCAGCGGATCCGTCCACGTCAGGTGGTAGCGGCACACGGAGGCGCCCAGCACCTGGCACTCGGACTCACGCACCTCCGCGGGAGGCAGGCCCCAGATGGTGGGGATGGAGGCGAACTGCCCCATGCGCAGCTCGCAGATGTCGCGGCCCGTCTCCGGCGTCTTGCTCGAGTACGTGAGCACCAGCCGCTTCTGCTCCAGTTGCTCCACGTGGAAGTTGCCCACGCGGTTGTAGCTGGGCGCCAGCTCGATGGTCTTCAGGTAGCACATGCGCGGCGAGCCGAACGCGCGCAGCAGGTAGTACGCGAAGCCCATCGCCTCCGGCGTCGCCAGGAAGAGCCCCGCGTTGCGCATGAAGCGCGCATCGCCGGAGGCTTCCATCAACAGCGTGGCCAGCCGCTCCAGAAATCGCAGCGAGATGTAGTTGGCGTGCGTCCGCAGATACTCGAGCGAGAGCGGGACGTCATGGCGCGCCCACAGCGCCTTGAGCCGCTCCGCCCCGTAGGTGCGTTCAAAGTACAACAGCAGGGTCGACGTCGTGCGGACACTGACCTCTGGGGCATTGTCTGGAGGCTCGGAACCTCCCATCAGCTCGGTTGCTGTTGCCGCGCTCAAGCACGCACTCCCTCGGTGATGACAAGCACCGAATACTTGAGCGTATCTGGATCCTCGAGCATTCGCAGGTAGGCGTCGCAGAACGCCTCGTAGGCGGCTCGAGAACCGAACGCGGGGGCGACCGCGGGTGCCAAGGCGGTGAAGCGGGTGCGCCAGTCGTCCAGGAAGCGACCATCCGCCGTGCCGGCAACGATGTACTGGGGCACCACGTGAACCCGCACGTTCCGCAGGCCCAGCCGGCGGAACACCTGGAACAGCTTGCGCCCGACGAACAGGTCGAACCCCTGGGACGCCAGCCCCCGGTTGAACGTGCGTGCGCCCTCCTCGAGCGCCTCGGGCATGGGCCAGTTGTTCAGGCCCTGCCCGTCGATTTCGGACACCACCACGCGCCCTCCCGGGCGGGTGACACGCAAAAGCTCCGCGACGGCGGCCTCGGGGTCCTTGAGGTACTCGAGGACGTACTGGCTCCACGTGTAGTCGAACGACGCGTCAGGCAGGCCCGTGCGGCGGATGTCCCCTTGGATGAAGCGGGCCTGGGACATCCCCATGCAACGCTGGACCGCCTCGGCCAGACGCACCTCGCTCATGTCCAGGCCCGTGACACGGCCCGTGGCGCCGACGATGTCGGCCATGGTCCGGGTGATGCCTCCCGGCCCACAGCCCGCGTCCAGCGCCTGGTCACCGGGCGTCAACCCCGTGGCCAACAACAGCGAACGGGCATCGTCCACCTGCTCCTGGAGCAGCAGCCGCCGAGTCTCCTCGGCGGATTCCATGATGTAGTTCACACGCTCCTCCGCGACGCGCGGTTGCGCGCACGCTCTCCGCTCGCGGTGTGCTGGACCCGCTCGAAGATGGAGCGGAACAGCTCCACCCAGCGGCGCACCATGGACCGGTGGAAGAACCACTCGGAGAAGCGCCCCATCCGCTGGAAGCCCAAGGCCTCCAGCGTGGCGACGTCCTCATCGGCCGCGAGCGCGACGGCCGTGCCCCGGCCCTCCGCGCGGGCGTGGTCCACGCACCGCTGGATGAGCGCCTGCACGGCCGCGCCAGCGCCCGGGTGGTCCGGCTGGAGCACCACGTACCAGAAGGCGTTGGTCTTCTCGATGAGGTTGATGCCCGGGCTGCCCTCTTCCTGGAGCGCCATGGCCAACGGACCGTTGTCCCCATCCACCACGAAGACCCTCCGGCGCCGGTGCAGCCCGTGGGCCGCGTAGCGCGCGCTCAGCGACTCCAGCCGCATCTGGTCGGCCTGGAGGTCCTCGGCGAGCACGCGCATCACCTCGCCCCGCTCGCGCAGGAAGTGCTCCAACCGGGCGCAGTCCTCGTCGCGGGCCTCGCGCACCTCGGGCAGCGGCTCCACGGGGGGACGCGCGGTCTCCAGCGGCAGGCGCATGTACTCGAAGTGGCGCAGCCAGCTCAGGCCATGGCTCTCCATCACCCGCAGCAGCCACGCGCCCAGGCGGCTTGGCCAGCGGTTGTCCTCGCGCCAGGAGAACCGGATGAAGTCGATGTCCTCGTGCGACTCGCCCAGCTCGATGGCCAGCGCGGACAGCTCGTGGGCAATCTGGTCCGCGCGGTGGAAGCCCGGGCGCACCGCCAGGTGCTGCACCAGCCACGTGCGCGAGTGGATGCGAAGGCCCGCGACATGGCCCTGGACGCCGTCACTGTCCTTGTAGACGAGTGAGCTGCCCAGCTCGCCCGACCCGCATAGCCGCCGATGGGTGTCCTCCAACTGGTGGAGGTACTGGGCCTCGGAGCCGAACGGGTAGTCGGGGTGGAAGTTGTAGTGCGCGGCCTCCATCATCCGCCAGATCTCCGCGAAGGGGGACCGGCCACCGTCCTCCACCACCGGGCTGCGCGCCGAGATGAACGCGGCATGGACCGCGTCGCGCACCCGCGGGGGCACATCCAACAGGCGCACGCCACAACGGTAGGGCCGGAGCGGATTCTCCGCGCCATCTCCAGACGACACCTCGTCCACGGAGCGCACCTCCGCGTGACACGAGGCCTCGCTCCCATCCGGCAGCAGCAACGTCACGTCGAGCTGCGAGCCCGCGGGGAGGACCTCGAACGAGGCATCGAACGCGAAGGACAGGCCGCGGCTCGACAGGTCCAACACGGAGCGCGTCACGCTCTTTCCACTGAATGGCGCGTTGAAGGAGACCAGGAAGCGGTGCTCCTTGCCGGGGCGGAAGCGCTGCAGGCCGCGCCGGTTCTGCATGTTCAAGATGCGGGGCAGACTCAACGTCAGGTCATCGCCCTTGCGCAGGACGCTGGTGACCCCCGCGTAGCTCTGCCCGCCCACCTCGAAGGAGAGGTTGAGCACGTCGCCCGTCGAGACAGCACTCGCGCCGACGCTCGTCCCTCGCAACACCGAGCGCCCATCCACCAGGTCCACCGAGGGCGCATCCAGGACGAACTGCCCCGCGGTGGTGTCCGGGTAGTGGACCCAGAGGGAGGCGCTCCGGCGCACCGCCTTGCGCAACGCGGCGAGCACACTCACTGGCTCGCGGACGACGGCGAGGGGCGTGGTGGACGGCTCCTCCAGCGCGCGGCTCCAGGACAGTCCGATGCGCAGCGCGTGCTCCGAGCCCTGCCGCACCGGCTGGACGTGGCGCACCAGGGCCCGCCGCGAGTGCAGCACCCGCCGGCCGTCGCGCGCGATGAAGAGCTCCTCCACCACCACGCCTGGCAGGAAGACACCGACCGAGGAATCCATGGGCACCTGCAACGCGGCGCCGAAGTTGCCCACGTCCAGACAGCGCGCCGAGTAGGTGCGCCCTTGCAACCGGAAGCCCGCCTCCATGCGCGAGGTGGGCATCACCCGGGCGGAGGCACGCAGTTGGAGGATGTTGGTGATCCGCTGCCCCATCTCCGTCGGCGTCAGGCTGTCATCCAGGGTACTGAAGACATGGCCCTCGGCGGCGGTCTCCACCAGTTCTTCCAGTCCCCGACGGTCCGCCTGCGAGCACACGAAGACCCGGACCGCTTCCGGAGCGGCGCGGTCGACATGGCGCAGGAAGCGTCTGGCGTTCTCCGGGGGAGCGATGATGAGCGTTGGCGCCGCCGACTCCATGCAGCGGGTGGCTTCCACCTGGGATTCCACCGCCACGACTCGGTGGCGGTCCAGCATGGACGCCAGCGCGGCGCGCCGGTCCTCGTTGGGGTGCACAATCAGGACGTCCTGAGTGGGGACACTCATGCTCTCTCCTCGACGGGAAAGGCGTTCAAATGGAGAAGGGACAGATCCACTGTCTGCCCACAGCCACAGGTCCGGTGCCGCCCCCTCTCCGCCAGCCGATCACGTCTTCTCGACCCCGAATGTGTGGCTTGCCCAAGCTTGACAGCAAGGCGACTGCTCCCTCCGGGCCGACCCGGAGGATTGCGCGCAGTCTACCCTCTCTGCGCCGTCAGGTGATGCGGGCTTGAGGAGCGCATGCTCGATGGGGGACGGTGGCAGAGTCGACCCAGGGAACTTCCGCATCGGGCGCCCGCCCGCCCGGTGGCCGCGTTTGACGATGTAGCCCGGCCCCTGCGACCGGGTTAAGTGTCAGCCAGGCAAGGAGGTGCGATGAGCACCGGCGTGGATTACGCGCAGGAAATCCAGGAGCTCAAGCGTTCCATGAACGCTGTGATTCTTGCGCACTACTATCAGGAGAGCGAAGTCCAGGATGTGGCGGACTTCGTCGGGGACAGCCTGGCGTTGGCGCAGGCGGCGGAGCGGACACAGGCGGACGTCATCGTCTTCTGTGGTGTCCACTTCATGGCGGAGACAGCGAAGATCCTGAATCCCACGCGGCTGGTGCTGCTGCCGGACCTGAAGGCGGGCTGTTCCCTTTCGGACCGGTGTCCCCCCGCGGCCTTCAAGGCCTTCAAGGACAAGCACCCGGGCGCCTTCGTGGTGAGCTACGTGAACAGCTCCGCCGCGGTGAAGGCGATGAGCGATGTCATCTGCACGTCGTCGAACGCGGTGAAGATCGTCAACCAGGTGCCCAAGGACCGGCAGATTCTCTTCGCGCCGGACCAGCACCTGGGCCGCCACGTCATGAAGCAGACGGGCCGGGACATGGTGCTGTGGCCGGGCAGCTGCATCGTCCACGAAATCTTCAGCGAGAAGAAGCTGGTGGAGCTGAAGGTGATGCACCCGGACGCCGAAGTGGTGGCTCACCCGGAGTGCGAGGAACACGTGCTGCGGCACGCGGACTTCATCGGGTCGACGAAGGGAATCCTGGACTTCGTGCTCAAGAGCCCGAAGCAGAAGTTCATCGTCGTGACGGAGGCGGGCATCCTCCATCAGATGAAGAAGGGCGCGCCGGAGAAGACCTTCATCCCGGCGCCTCCGGACAACGGCTGCGCGTGCAACGAGTGCCCGTACATGCGGCTCAACACGCTGGAGAAACTCTGGAAGTGCATGAAGGAGCGCACGCCGGAGCTGACCATGCCGGAGGGGCTGCGGGAGGCGGCCCGGGCGCCGTTGCAGCGGATGCTGGAGTGGTCCAGGTAGGGCGGAATCTGTCGTCGCGGCGGACATTCGCCAACTCGCGTCTTGCGCCGGGAGGGCCGGGGTGCAATGGAGCTATCGTGGCCTTCCGATTTCTCGCAGTCCCCTCGCACCGACTGGTGGATTTCCCCCAGTCGCTGCCGGTCGATGAGCGCCTTGAGCCGGACCTGCCCCCGGTCCCCGAGGCGGTGGAGCGTGCCCTGACAGGCACGGAGTTCCGAGACATGCGCGCACGCGACAGGCTGCGCGCCCTGCTCCATGGAGACCGGGCGCCGACCCTGGGCACTCCCGAGGCGGGGTACGGCCCGTCCGCCGTCTTCGCCCAGCCGCCCCAGGACCTGCCGGCGCTGTTGCGTCTGGCGGATGAGCTGGACGGCCTGGCCCGGCGCGAGGCCGGTGAACGAGCGCTGGTGTGGAAGTGCGGAGACTGCGGGGCGCGCTACGCGGTTCCCGTGGCGCTGGTGCGGCAGGTCTCCATCCGCTGCGAGCGATGTGGCACACCGGTGGAGCTCAACGCCACGCGCAGCCTGGGTGAAGAGGCGCTCATCGACCCGTTCCAGGGCGCGGTGAACCACAGCCGACGGGAACTGGCGGCCTTCTTCCGCGAGGCCATGGCCCGAGGCTGGCCCGTGCTCGTTTCCGAGGACCCGCGGGCGCCCGCCAACCCAGGCCCTTCGGCCTGACTCGTTTCACGCACAAAGCGATTCTCGCCCCTGGCGGGGGACGGTAGCCTCGAGCGCCCATGCGGCACGCGCTCGTCCAGCTCCTCCGATGCCCCCGCTGCCGGCGCGGCGCCCTGCGTCCCGAGGCGCCCACGGCCGTCTTGATGTTCGGCCCCCTGCGCTGCCCCGAGTGCCGGGCCAGCTACCCCGTGGCCGAAGGCGTGGCGGACCTGATGCTGGAGCCCGCGCTGGCCAGTGGGCTGCAACGCGGGCTGGAGCGCCGCTTCGTGGCCCGTTCGTATGAGCGCTACGTGCGCCCCGCCCTTCAGCGTGCCTTCCTGCGCCAGCCGCTGGACACGGACAGCGAGTACCTCATCTACCGGAGCCTGCTGGGCACCCCCGAGGGGCCGGTGTTGGACGTGGGCTGCGGCACGGGACTGGTGGCGCGGCGGCTGGCCAGAGAGCCGGACTTCCCGCTGGTGGCGGGTCAGGACGTGTCCTCCGCGATGCTGGAGGAAGGCGTGGCCCAGGCGCGCGAGGCGGGCGCCACGGTGGACTTCATCCGGGCCCAGGCGCCCTATCTTCCGTTCCAGGACGAGACGCTCGGCGCGGTGCTGATGGCCGACTCGCTGCACTACGTCGAGGACCTGGGCCGGCTGATGCTGGAGGTGGTGCGGGTACTGCGCCCGGGAGGCCGCTGGGTGGCGAGCACCTATGCGCCACCGGGCTCCGCGTCCGGGTTCCTGCACCGCCGCGTGGGGCTGCACCCTCGAGGTGAGTCCACCTTGCGCGCGGCGGCCAGCGCGGCGGGACTGGTGCGCTTCGAGCGCGTCGCCCTGCCGCCGCTGCTGGTGCTCAAAGCGGAGAAGGCCTCCGCCGAAACGCTCAGATGAAGATGCCGGCCGAGGCGTCGTTGCGGCGGGCCTCGTCCAGCTTCAGCTTGGCGGGACGGCCGCGCAGCGCGTCCATCACCTGCCGCTTGGGCTTGCAGTTGGAGCACTCGCACGAGCCCTTCTTGCAGGTGCAGTCCGCCTTGCTGCCGCACTGGCACTTGGCGGCCATGAGCGAGTCGACGGCCTCCAGCGGGCGCTCCTGTTCACTCGCCGCGGGGCGAGCCTCCGCCTGGGTGGGCGCCACGGCGGCGTCGGCGGACGCCTTTGTCGGAGCGGGCTCCGCGGACTTCCCCGCCTGGGCTTGAGCGGCGCGGGCGTGGGCCTCGCAGGCGCTCGCCGCGCGGGGCGCGAGCAGCAGCAGACCGCTGGCCAGCAGCCCCGCGGCCACCATCGTCGCGTTGCGTGTCATGTGCGCTCTCCTTGAGAGCCTCTCGGCCTGGGCTCTCTGTCCACCGGCGCCTATAGCGCAGGCACCATCGCCTGCCAAGGTCACCGGCCATACCTTTGTCTACCCCGACGTGTCGGGCCCCATGCCCTCGTCGGTTGCTCGCCGGGCGGGGAGCCGGCGCATACAGTCCCGCCCCGCTCGTGACGACTCCCAACCCCCGCTTTATTCACATCGCGGCCCTGCTGTTGGGCGCGCTGCCCTTGTGGGTGTCGCGCCACCTGCCGATGGTGGACCTGCCCCAGCACCTGTACCTCATCTCCGTCCTGCACCGGCTGGACGACCCGAGCACGCTGTACCCCCAGCTCTTCGAGGCGCGGCACGCGCTGACGCCGTACCTGGGCTACTACTACCTGGTCAGCGCGCTGAACTGGCTGCTGCCGCTGGAGATGGCCAACCGCGTCTTCCTCACCGCGTACGTGGTGGGACTGCCGCTGAGCCTGGGGTTCCTGCTGCGCTCGCTGGGGCGGCCCACGTGGCCCGCCCTCCTGGCCCTGCCCTTCGCGTACGGCGACAGCTTCGGTTGGGGCTTCATCAACTACTGCGCCGCGCTGCCGCTCACGCTGCTGTGCTGTGGCCTCTTCGTGCGGACCCTCGAGGATTCGGCCCGCCGGCGGAAGTGGATGGTGGGCCTGGCCGTCTGCCTGGTCGCGGTGCTGCTGTTCCATGTCCAGGCGTTCGGGTTCCTGGCGCTGGGGCTGCCGTGGCTCCTCCTCACCACGCCCGTGCCAGAGGACACCTCGGCGAAGGGGTTCGCGCAGCGGCTGCGGCCTCGCGTGCCCGCGCTGCTGGGGGTCGTCCCCGGCGTGGCGCTGTTCCTGGGCTGGGTGGTGCTGCGCTTCGGCGAGCCGCCCGACATCCAGCCCGGCGCGCCGTGGAAGGCCTGGGGGCCCACGTTCTCTCCGCAGAACCTGGGGTGGAAGAGCTTCGAGCAGAACCGCGCGGAGTTCTTCGACGTGCTCGCCAACACGCTGCGGGACGGCTCGGACCGGTGGGCGCTGTACGCGGTGATGGCGGTGGCGGTGGCGGGCTGGGTGGCGGGCCTCGTGCGTCCGGCCCCTTCTCCCAGCGCGGGAGGGCCCGTGGCGCGCGCGCGGCTCCTGGGATTGGGGCTGGTGGCGCTCGCGCTCTTCTTCCTGCTGCCCTTCGACATCCGCGGGTACGTCTACTACCTCAACACGCGTTATGCGCACCTGGCCGCCGCGCTGCTGGTGGCCACCGCGCCCGCCACGTTGCCCGAATGGCGCACACCCCTGCGGTGGGCCGCCGCGGCCTGCGCGCTGGTGCTCGCCTTCCCCCTGGGCCGAGGCTTCCGCGCCTTCTCCCGCGAGGCGGTGGAGTGGGAGGGCCTGGTGGCGGCCACGGAGTCGAAGCCCCGGATCATGGGCCTCATCTACGACGGGAGCTCGCGGGTGGTGCGCTTCCCTGTGTTCATCCACTCGGCGGCGGTGCTGGCCCGCGCGCGCGGCGGTGTTCCCAACTTCACCTTCGCCTCCACGCCGCACTCGCCCTTGAAGTATCGAGGCGAGATGCCGCCTACGTTCCCCTCCGAGTGGCGTCCCCAGGACGTCGACTTGGACACGCAGGGCGCGTGGTACGACGACTTCATCGTGCGCGGCGCCCACCCATCCCAGGTGTTCGGCGCGCGACTCCAGTCGGAGCTGGTGGTGGTGGGCCAGTCGGGCCGCAGCTGGCTCGTGCGCAGGAGATGAGGCGCGGCCCGGGGAGTGTGGGCCAGTCGTCGGGTGTCCCGCATGGACCATGCCCCGCGTGACACGGCACGCGGTACAAGGCCCCCATGAAATCCTCCGCCTCGGACCCTCGCTCCCTGCTGGACGCGCTGCGCGCTGGCAGCCCCCTGCCCGACTTTCCCGCCAGCGCCGTGGAGTCCGCCCGGGCGCTCGCGAGCGCGACAGACTCCGCCGCCCCGGCGGCCGTCGAGGCCCTCCCGGAGCCCCTCGCCGCGGCCCTCCTCGAGGCCTCCGTCCTGGATGGACACCCCGCGCTCGCGGAGGCCCTCTCGAACTCCACCCTGAAGCCCCTGGCCAAGCTCGCCAAGAAGGCCCTCTACCGGCTGCGCTCCCGCGGTATCGCGGTCGCCGAGCCCTCGCGGCCCACCGCGCCGGAAGCGGCCCGTCCCGCCATCACCGCGCCCGAGGAGCTCCCCGCGCTCGCCAGCACGGTGACGGCGCGCGGACAGCGGGCCCTGGTGCTCGGCCGCGCCGTGCGGGGCGGTGGCATCGAGGTGGTGCAGGCCCTCCTCTCCGATGACCAGGGCGTCATCCAGCTCCAGTTGGACGAGAAGAGCCGGGGCACATGGCGCCGCATCCTCAAGGAGGGCCTGGAGCAAGGCGGCACGGTGGAGCTGCCCCTGCCCGAAGCGGTGGCGCTGCTCGCCGAGGCCGCGGGCCTCAACCTGCGCACCCACACGCCCTTCCCCGAAGGGCTCGACGTGGCCCTGCGCCACTTCGGCGCCCAGCCCCAAGCCGAGCCCACCACCCTCCCCCCTCCCGAGCCGGAGGACGTGCGCCGGGTGATGGAGGGGGACCTGCTGCACACCACCCCGGAGATGGCGACCTGGCTTCCGCCGGAGCCGGTGGTGAAGCGCCTCCTGGCCAAACTGGACGAGGTGGTCGTCAGTCCCCTGGCGCTGAGCGACACGCAGCGCCAGGAGCAGCTCCAGTCCGCGGTGCGCGCGGTGACCCAGGAGTTCTTCACGCCCGACATGAGCCAGCGGTACGCGCTGCGGCTGTGGAGGATGGCGGACTACTTCGAGCGCAGCGCCCGTCCGAAGGAGGCCGAGGTCGCCCGGGGCGAGGCCCGCCGGCTCTTCCACGGCGCCCAGCAGCCCTACTCCCGCTTCGCCGAGCACCTCTTCGAGAAGGTGCTCGGCCTCGTGGCGGCGGCCGGAGCCCGGGCCGAGGTCCAGGCTCAACGGGCCTCGGGCGCCAGGTCCTCCGGCGCCCCCGAGCCCACCGCCCCCGCCGAGGCCACTCCCGCCCCGGAGCGGCGCAGCCCCGGCGGGCTCATCCTCCCCTGACCCCAAGGGGAGGAGACGTCCGCCTCACCCCGGCGAGACACGCGCGCGCAGCAGCAGGTCCAGGTTCTCCTGCTCCCACGCCAGCGCACGCGTGTAGTCATGGAAGCGCTTCTCGTGCTCCATGAGCTCGGGCGGATGGATGCACCGCCGCCCGTCATCGCCCTTCCGGGTCCGGTAGATGTGGTGGAGCATCTCGTGGAAGACAATCCACTCCACGAAGTAGCGGGGCACCACCGGCTGGTCCAACGCGGGGTGGATGCGGATGACCTTCGAGTCCGCCGAGTACGAGCCCATCTTGATGCTCTTGCGAGGCCCCTTCACCCGGGGCGCCGGGCCATAGGTGATGGCCGCGTCGATGCGCCGGTGGCTGAAGTACCGCTCGTTGAGCCGGTCGAAGATGCGCTCGAGGTCGTGGTGCTGGCCCTCCGGCTCCAACCGGATGCGCTTGCGCATCTGGGCGGGGGACAGCCGCCGGATGTACATGCGGTTGCGCTCGATGTAGCGGTCCAACAGCGCACTCGCCTCCGGGTCCCCCTTGCGCACGAAGCTGGCCAGCGCCTGCACCACGTCATCCGGAGCGGCCAGGAACATGTGGTGCAACCGCAACCGCCACAACGCCCGCTGACGTTGAAAGGTCAGCATCGTGTGCGTGTTGTCGTGAACCTCCACCGCCACCTTCCCGCGCAAGCGCGTGCGGAGGCGGCGTTCGAGCACGCGTCTCCAGACCTTCAACAGCCGGTTCGGCTCCGGTGCGACAGGCTGCTGCCGCACTACCCGTCCGGCCGTGTAACTCCTCTTCGTCACGATGTTTTTCTGCTTCTTGAGGCGCGCCATGGAGCGCCGGATTCTACGGCCCCCTCTGACATGCGCAATGCGCGCCCCGAGCGGAAAATCTAGGAAATCCAACGACTTAAGTGCACTCAAGCCCACCCGGTCCCACTTGTCCGCCCCGGGGGGAGCCGCGCCCATATGGGCAAGTGCCCGTCCAGACTAGCGCCGCCCTTTGCATGGCACGGAGAGCACGAGCGGACCCGGACTCACCTGCTTGATGAGGTAGGGTTTCGTCCCCTGAGGTGCGCGGCGTCCGGGGCAGTCATATTCGACCCGGAGGGGGCCTGGAGGCAGGGTGATGAGCCTGTTGACAGGCAGACGCTCGCCCCCCTCCCGTTTGAGCACCGTCTTGGGTGGCGCCTCGAAGCGCACCTCCACCAGAGCGGGAGCTTGAGGAGGGACGCTCGGGTCCCCCTCCACCGGGGTGGCGGACGTGGGGGTCGTCACCGCCGTCGCGTCGGTTCCCGTGGGAGCCGGTATCACCGTATTCGCCGGAACGGCCGCGGTGGGAGTCGAGGGCGCCTCGGGTGCCACGGCGACGGGCGCGGCCAGCGGCTGGGGCGCCGGGCTCGGGGCGGACGGGACGGCGCGGGCGGGCGGAGGCACCGGCGACTTCTTCTCCGAGAGGACCTTCCGGGAGAGGTCCGGGGCCGGCAAGGGCTTGGGCATCCCCACCGACGGCCGAGTGGCCCAGAGCACCATCGCGGCCAACACGAGCACCACGGTTCCCACGACGACGGCCAGCAGCACCCAGCGCGAGCGGGAGCGCTGGGGCGTCTCGTACGTGTCGGGGTCCGAGTACCCCATGGTGGACTCATCGTCCTCTTCGTCGTCGAGCGTGTTGGTCGGCTCGGTGCGGTGTGCCGACATCCGGGCGTCCGTGGTGAACGCGTCGTCATCGTCTCCCAACACCGGAGCGCGGGACGCGGGGAGCAGCGGGCGCGAAGCCCGGCGAGGCCCCGCCACCGTGGGAGGCGTGACGGAGATAGAGGCCTCGACGTCCACGGACGAAATCTTCCGCATGGGCGTGGTCAACGACACCGACTCGGACGGCTCGTCGTCCTCGGAGGGCATGCGCCGCATGGGCGTGGTGAGCGACACCGAAGCCTCGACATCCACGGACGAAATCTTCCGCATGGGCGTGGTGAGCGACACCGACTCGGACAGCTCGTCGTCCTCGGAGGGCATGCGCCGCATGGGGACAGTCATCGACGCGGCCGCCTCCATCTCCGCGCGGGAGGGCCGCCGGATGGGCATCGTCATCTCGCCCACATCGTCTCCCGTGTCCTGCGGCCAGGGATGCGACGCACCTCTCGCCGGCTCCGAGGGAGCTGACGGCGACGCGTTCCGCCGGGCGCGAGGGTCGCCTGGGGCGGGGGTCCGCGAAGCCAGCGCATCCGCCTGGCCCGAGGCGCGCGCTGACGGGAGCGACTCCACGGGGGACATTCCCGTGCGCCTCGGAGGCGTGGTGAGCGGCTCCGCGCGAGACGACAGCTCCGAGCTCGTGTTCCGCCTGGGCGGCGTCGTGAGGGACTCCGCGCGGGGCGACACCTCCGAGCTCGTGTTTCGCCTCGGGGGCGTGGTGAGCGGCTCCGCGCGAGACGACAGCTCCGAGCTCGTGTTTCGCCTCGGCGGCGGGGAGCTGGACTCGGACGCGTTGGCGGCGCGCGGGGACGAGGAGAGCTCGGCGTGTGTGCTGGAGCGCCGAGGCTGCGACGCGGGCGGGGCGGGAGTCCGGCCCCGGCCGCGCTGAGGGAGGGTCGACTCGCCATCCCCCGCGTCCTCGTCATCCGGGTCGAGCGTCTCCGAAAGAGCGCCGTGCCCGGTGGGCGACGTCCGAACGGCGGTGGACATCTCCGAGTCCGCGTCGTCGTCATCCTTCGCGCGGGAAGGCAGCTCGCGCGGGCGCGCCATCTGCGTCGCGGGCTCGGGCTCGTCCGTGTAGCTGACCGCGGGCATCGCCTCCGCCGAAGCCCTGCGCGGAATGGGCCGCGCGGTGAGCCCAGGCGAGGGCGTCGCGCCACCGGAGGAGGACTCCAGCGTGGGCGCCGTCACATCCAGCGCGGCGGGCCGAGCGGCTTCCGTTGTCCGGTTCGCCGTCATCGGCACGGTGGCGTGCGTGCGCCCCACGGGCTTGGACACGGGGATGTGGAGGACGGTGCGCTCCTCCTCCTCACCCAGCAGCCGCGCGATGTACTCGGCCACGTCCAGGCTCTGCCGCAGCGCGCCTGACTCGAGGAACGCCTCCAGGTCCGCGGCGACCACGGCGGCGCGCGGATACCGCTGGGTGCGGTCCTTCGTCAGGCACTTCATGATGATGCGGGAGAGTTCCTCCGGATAATCCGGACGCAGCAGGTGCGGCGGCGTCGGGTCCTCGTAGCGGATGGCGTAGAGGATGCCCTCCGTCGTCGGCTTGGCGAAGGGCTGCTTGCCGGTGGTGATTTCGTACAGCATGGTGCCCAGCGCGAAGATGTCCGCGCGGTGGTCCAGCCGCTCCTGCGACACCTGCTCTGGCGCCAGGTAGAGGAACTTGCCCTTGATGACGCCCGGCTTGCTGCGCTCCATGAACGCGCCGGCCTTGGCGATGCCGAAGTCGACCAGCTTGACGCGCCCGTCAAAGCCAATCATCACGTTCTGCGGGCTGACGTCCCGGTGGATCAACTCCAGCGGCCGCCCATCCACGCCGCGGCTCTGATGTGCGTACTCCAGCCCCAACGCCACCTGGCCACAGATGCGCGCCGCCACGCCACAGGGCACCGTCGCGCCGAACTTCGCCTCCTCCGCCACCACGCGGCGCAGGTCCGCACCCGCCACGTACTCCATGGCGATGAAGATGTTGTCGCCCTCCTTCCCCAGCTCATGCACCTGCACGATGTTGGGGTGATGGAGCTGCGCGGCGATGCGCGCTTCGTCCA
Source organism: Myxococcus stipitatus (assembly GCF_037414475.1). The sequence continues at coordinate 735,036 of NZ_CP147913.1, forward strand.
GGAACATCTGGACGAACTCCGGCTCCTCCGACAGGTACGGGAGGATCCGCTTGAGCACCACCAGCTCCGGATCCGGAGGCCGCTGCGACAGGAACAGCTCCGCCATGCCCCCCACGGCGAGCCGCTTGATCAGCAGGTATTTTCCGAACGGGACGGCCGTCTGGGGCGAGTTCACGGAGCAAACACGACGTCTGACAGGGTGGGACAGGTTGGACTTTTCCTGAGCTTACCCACAATCAGCGGGTAGTGGGAGCAGGGGGCCCACATCGACGGGTAGCGGACACCGCTCCGGAGGAAACGTCCCAAAAAACGAAGCCGCCCCTCCCGGTACGGGCGAGGGGCGGCGACTCAGCGGAACATCCTCATGGGATGTCCCCTGGAATCACGGTGCGGTCGACAGGTCCGTGTCGCAGTCCATCGGGTGCAGGACGTAGGTGTACTTGTTGGTCGTGCCGGGGACCACGCCATCCGCGTAGGCATTGCAGCGGGTGGTGGTGCCACCGTCCGGCAGGGGCGTCGTGCCCGCGTCAGAGCATTGCACGTTCGTGAAGGTCTCCCAAACGCCGCGGATGCCCTTGGGGAACGTCACGGTGCCGCCGTCGTCCACCGTCTCCATGATCTTGCAGTTGGGCGCCTTGTACGTCTTGGAGGTCGAGACCAGGATGCCGCCGGTGACCTCGATGCCCAGATAGGTGGTGTTCGCCGGGTTGTCCGGCTGGGACTTCATGGAGGGCGGACGGACGTTGGTGACCGTCAGCGGACCCGGGATGTGGATGCGCGCGCCGCCAAGCTCGGGGCTGGGCGTGGCCGCACCCAGCTCGGCGTTGCCGAAGCCCGCCGCCACCTCGTTGTCGGCGATGACCTGGCCCGAACCCTTCTTCGAGATGATCATGTCGCCCGTGCTGACGCCCGTCACGTTGAGCAGGTAGGTGCTCTTGAGCACCGGGCGGTAGGCCTCACGCAGCTCCGGCGCGCCGTCGCGGCCGTTGCTGTTGAACTTGCGGAACCAGCCCTTGATGCGCAGGACGTCGCCCACCGCCGGGACGAAGTCCGTCGCGGTCGCCGACTCCTTGTCCTTGTAGAACTTGTCGACGTAGATGCCTTCCTTCGGGAAGCACGGATCGACGACCCAGAAGCGGGCGATGTAGTCACCCTGGGCACCCTGGTCGAAGTCCTTCACCGCCGTCACGACCAGGTTGTCCATGTCGACGACCTGGCCACGCTGGCCATCCTTCTTCAGATTGCCGATGGGGCCCATGCCGTTCACCGGCGCGGGACACTCACGGCTTCCCGCGTCGGAACCGGCGTCCGAGCCCGCGTCCTGATTGCAGGCACCTGAACATCCCGCGTCAGGGGTGGGCTCGTTGTCGCCATCGTCACGACCAGAGCAGCCCGCCACGGAAGCCATCACAGCCGTGGCGACCAGCGCCGCCGCGCCAAGCGTCTTGCGCAGTTGCATCTCTCGTATCTCCATTCTTGTCGCGGCGTCGGAGGGGGTTGATGTCGACGCCAGTCGGTCCGAGGATGACGGCCTTATACCGGTGGCTGGATGCGCCCGGCAAGGAACCCTCTCCCGCGGCGGTCACATGTCTGTGAATTCGAGGAACCCATGAGCACCCAGCCATCATTTCTACAGGGTCTGCGACCGACACTGCATATCTCGCATCGAGGGGGCGCGGCGCTGGCACCAGAGAACACGATGGAGGCCTTCCGCCAGGCGGTGGACACCTTCCAGACAGACATGTTGGAGCTGGATGTTCACGTGACGCAGGACGGCGAAGTCGTCGTGGCTCACGATGACACACTCGAGCGCTGCACGAATGGCACAGGTTCGCTGGCGCGATACACGCTCGACGCACTGCAAAAGCTGGACGCTGGGTATGGATTCACACCGGACGGCGGACACACCTTTCCGTTCCGGGGCCGGGGCGTGCGAATCCCCACGCTGCGTGAGGTGTTGCGCGCCTTTCCGTCGCTGCGGCTCAACGTGGAGCTCAAGCCGGACGTGCCCGGCCAGGAGGATGTCCTCGCCCGCCTGCTGGAGCGCGAAGGCGCGGTGGAGCGTGTCTGTCTGGGCAGTGAGTTGGACGCGGTGGGCGAAAGGCTCGTCGCGCGGCTGCCTCGCGCGTGCCACTTCTATCCGCGCGACGCGCTCGCAAGCTTCGTCATCACCTTGCGCAATGGTGAGTCCCCGCCCGAAGACCCACGCTTCACGGTGCTCGACATGCCGCTGTACTTCGGCGACGTGCGGCTGGTGGATGCGCAATTCCTGCGCGAGTGCGCCATGCGTGGGAAGTGGGTCAACGTCTGGACGGTGGATGACCCGGGAGAGATGCAGCAGCTCATCGAAGAAGGCGTCGGCGGCATCATGACGGACAGGCCGGACCTGCTGAGGCAACGAATGGACGCCACTGCCAAGCCGGGTTAAGCCCCGGTTCCATGCCTCGTACCACCCCGCGCCCGCCCTCCCCTCCGGCCGCCGCCACCACCAAGTCCTCCAAGGCCGCAGCCGCCACCCCCGAGGCCGCCACACCGCGAGCCCGCAACGTGGTGAAGACGAAGGTGAAGGCGCCCAAGGGCCGGCGCTTCGTGGCGCTCGCGGGCAACATCGGCGCGGGCAAGACGACGGCGGCGAAGATGCTCAGCCAGGCCTTCGGCTACGAGCTGTTCGACGAGCCCGTCATCGACAACCGCTTCCTGCGTGACTACTACGCGGACATGTCGCGCTGGTCCTTCACGCTCCAGCTCGAGTTCCTCATCCGCCGCGTGGAGCACCACGAGCTCATCCACTCGTACCGCCGCAGCTGCGTGCAGGACCGCACGCTGTATGAGGACCCGGAAATCTTCGCCAAGTACCTCCACGGCCTGGGGCACATGACGAACGCGGAGCTGGATTTGTACTACGAGTACTTCCAGCGCCTGTCGCGCCACATCATCCGCCCGGACAAGGTCATCTGCTTCGAAGTGGGCAGCGTGGACGTGCTGTTGGAGCGCATCCGCTCGCGGGGCCGCGAGGAGGAGAAGGGCATCCGGCCGCAGTTCCTGCGAGGGCTCAACGGCTACTACGCCTCCTTCCCCGTCGTGCTCCAGGAGAAGTACGGCGTGGAGGTCATGGTGATGGATGTCTCCCGGCAGGACATCCGCCGGGGGCGCGGGCGCGAGGAGTTCCTGGACCGGGTCTCCACCTTCCTGGCATGAGGCCTGGGGGCCCATGCACGTGGCCCCCAGTCCCAGGACGGAAGGTGTGAGATGACGGACATGACGCCCAAGCGAGCCAAGGACACGGAGGTGGTGATGACACAGCTCATCCTCCCTCCGGACGCCAACAACCTGAACGCCGCGTTCGGCGGGAAGGTGATGCAGTGGATCGACATCTGCGGGGCGGTGGCCGCCCAGCGTCACTGCCGCCAGGTCGTCGTCACCGCGTCCATGGATGACCTGCACTTCCACGCCCCCATCAAGGTGGGCATGGTGGCGCTCCTGCACTCGCGCGTATTGGCCGCGTTCCGCACCTCCATGGAGGTGGGCGTGACAGTGCACGCGGAGAATCCCCTCACCGGCGAGCGCACGCTCACCACCAGCGCGCTGCTCACCTTCGTGGCCATCGACAAGGACGGCCAGCGCGTCCAGGTGCCACCCCTGTTGACGGAGACGGACGCGGAGCGGGAGGCGTTCCAGGAGGCTCAGGAGCGGCGCGTGCAGCGGCTCGCGCGGCAGAAGGCCAATCAGTCCTGGCTAAAGGTGATGAAGCCCATCGCCGGGGCCTGAAGAGGGCCCGCTCGACGATGGAGAACGAGGGTGGAAGCCCCACCCTCGTTCGTCAAACCCAACCGAGGCGGTCCAGGCTCAGGTGGTGAACGACGTGCCGCAGCCGCACGACGACTTCGCGTTCGGGTTGTTGAACTTGAAGCCCGAGCCGGTGATGGCGGAGACGTAGTCGATCTCCGTGCCGCCCAGGTACTGGCTGCTCATGCCGTCGGTGGCGAGCTTCACGCCGTCCTGCTCCCAGACGACGTCGCCGGCCTTCGACTCCTTGACCAGGTTCAAGTCGTAGCCCAGGCCGCTGCAGCCGGCCGGAACGACGCGGATGGAGAAGAAGTAGCCCTCGAAGCCCTGGGCCTTGATGACCTCCTTCACCTGCCGCACGGCGGCCTCGGTCAAGCGAACAGCCACCTGCGGGGCGGCCTGGGGGGCCTTCGAGGTGTCGGGGGTCGTCGTCGTGGTATCCATGTCGGCAGTATCTCCTCTCGAACCGCGCTTAATAAACGCCCGGGGCCAGAAAATCCATGGGACGGGCCGCTCGTCCGCCCAGGAGTCATCATCCCTGGCGGCCCGGCGGGAGTCCCCGGGTTATACCCGCCCCCCATGGCCCCCACCTTCCGAGAGCTGCTCGCTGGCGTGAAGCAGGAGATTCGCGAAGTCTCCGTGGACGAGGTGAAGCGCCTGCTGGACACCCGGGCCGCGGTGAAGCTCATCGACGTGCGGGAGGCGGACGAGTACGCGGTCGGCCGGCTCCCTGGCGCGCTGCACATCCCCCGGGGCTACCTGGAGCTCCGCATCGAGGAGCGCGCGGGCCGGGACGAGGAGCTCGTCGTCTACTGCGCGGGTGGGACTCGCTCGGCGCTGGCGGCGAAGACGCTGAAGGAGCTGGGCTACACCCGCGTGGTGTCGCTTTCGGGGGGGTACAACCGCTGGACCGACGCGGCCCTGCCCGTAGAGAAGCCCGTCGTCCTCACCGCCGAGCAGAAGGAGCGCTACCGCCGCCACCTCATCCTCCCGGAGGTGGGTGAAGAGGGCCAGGCGCGGCTCATAAAGGCCCGGGTGCTGCTGATGGGCGCGGGAGGCCTGGGCTCACCGGCGGCGCTGTACCTGGCGGCCGCGGGCGTGGGGACGCTGGGCATCATCGACTCGGACGTGGTGGAGCTGAGCAACCTCCAGCGTCAGGTGCTGCACACCCAGGCGCGCACGGGCCAGCCCAAGGTGGTCAGCGCGAAGGCCGCGCTCGAAGCCCTCAACCCGGACGTCCGAGTCATCCCCTTCCAGGAGCGGCTCACCTCGAGGAACGTCCTGCGCGTGCTGGACGGCTTCGACCTGGTCCTCGACGGCGGAGACAACTTCCCCACCCGCTACCTGCTCAACGACGCGTGCCTCATGCGTGGGCTGCCGAACATCCACGGCTCCGTCTTCCGCTTCGAGGGCCAGGTGACGACCTTCGTCCCCGGCCAGGGCCCCTGCTACCGCTGCCTCTACCCCGCGCCGCCGCCTCCGGAGCTGGCCCCGTCCTGCGCGGAGGCCGGAGTGCTGGGCGTGCTGCCCGGACTCATCGGACTGCTTCAGGCCAACGAGGCCCTCAAGCTCATCCTCGGCCAGGGTGAGCCCCTCGTCGGCCGGCTCCTCACCTTCGACGCCCTGGGCACTCGCTTCCAAGAGCTCAAGTTGCGCCGGGATGCCCAGTGCCCCGTCTGCGCGCCGGGCGCGAAGGTGGAGCTCATCGACTACGAGCGCTTCTGCTCCACCTCCACCGCCGCCTGAGTGCCCCATGCCCGTGCCTGAAATCACCCCCGCCCGCCTCGCCGAGCTGCTCTCGGGCCCCGCGGAGTCCCGCCCCGCCCTCCTGGACGTGCGCTTCCCCGACGAGCACGCCTACGTGGCGCTGCCGGACTCGGTGCTCATCCCGCTGCCGGAGCTGGACGAGCGCGCCGAGGAACTCGAAGTCCTCCGGGGCCGCCCCGTCGTCGTCTACTGCCACCACGGCGTGCGCAGCTTGAGCGGCGCCGCGTACCTGATGTCGCTGGGACTGGAGGCCGCGTCGCTGCGGGGTGGCATCGACCTGTACTCACTCCAGGTCGACCCCACCCTGCCCCGCTACTGAGCACTAGCCGATGAAGGCGGACAGGTCCTGCGTATCGCGGTTGATGGTGTTGGGCTTGATGTCGACCTCGAAGATGAACGGGTCCTTCAGCGGGCCTCCGCTCAGCTCGAGCTTGTGCTTGCCCTCCATCAAGTCGATTTTCAGGCCCTTGCTCGCGCCCTGGTAGATGCCCACTTCCTGGCCGTTGCGGCGCACGGTGACGCCGCGCACGTTGTCCGGCTTGAGCATCAGCTGCAGTTGGCCCCGGCGGAACTCGTGGGTGAGCACCTTGGCCTGACCCGGCTCGCCAAACGCCAGCGTGTCCGAGTCCTCCTTGTAGATGCCCTGCTGCTCGTTCTCCAGGATGAGGGTGTCCTGCAGGTGCGCGCCCGACACCAGCGTCAGCGGAGTCGGGCCCAGCTCGGTGACGAGGTTGGCGCCCCCACACCGCTCCGAGTGACGAACGGACACCTTCACCCGCTCGTTGGTGTTGATGGTGAGCCGCACTCCCTGCCCGTCCGACGCCGTGGAGCTGAGCACCGCGAGGATGGGCTTGTGGAAGATGGCCACCACGGCCAGCAGGCCCACAATGAAGCCCAGCGTCGCGATGTTGCGCGTCGCCATGGTGCGGCGCGTCCGGCGTGAGTCATCCGAGATGGCCTGCTCGACGTCGTCCTCCACCCGCACCGCGGGCGCGGCGGGCATGGAGGCTCGCGAGCGCGACGGCGGAGGCGGCGCGGGCATCTCCGCGCGGCTGGACGTCCTGCGGCGCGGCGGCGCCTCGGGGACCGACACCTGGGACTGCATCCCCGTGCGGCGGCGAGGCGGCGGCGAGGGCTCTGGCGGAGGAAGACGGGTCCTCTCGTCGTCCTCGTCGTCGTCCATCCGCGTGCGCTCGTCCAGGTCCAACGACACGCTGGAGCGCGAACGAGGCGGCGGCGGCGCGTCCACGTCCACCGCGGGCGTGGCTCGCGTCATGGTGCGGCGCGGAGGAGGCTGGGGCGCGGGCTCCCCCGGGCTGGTCGTGTCGGCGCTGCGAAGGTCCGAGCGGGAGTTGGTGCGCCCCACCTGGGTGACGTTCGCGTTGCTGGGGCGGCGCATCGAATCCGACGTGCCACTCCGGCGGCGCTGGGGCACCTCGACGACACCCGACGGTGCGTCCCACTCGTTGGGGTCCTCCTCCACCACGGGCTGCGCGGACGTCCCCGTGCGGCGCGGCGGCGGTGGAGGCGGCGCGGCCCGAGGCGCCGGGCCCCGGCCCCGCTCGCGAGGCGCGGAGGACTCACCGGGAGGAGCGTCCCAACTCATGTCCGCGGACGACGGACGGCTCCGCCCCCGCTCCTGCGGCGGAGGCGTGGGAGGAACCGGCGAGCCGGAGTTGCCCGAGGACTCGTCGTCCACCGGCAGCACCTGGCCCTGCGCCTTCTCCTGGGCCAGGCGGTCGGCGAACAGCGTCTCCATCAACTCGGAGATCTGCACCGAGCCCGCGGCCCAGTGCTGCGCGAAGAGGATGTCCTCCAGCGCCGTCTGGAACTGCCGCGCATCCCGGTAGCGGTCGTCCGAGCTCTTGGCCACGGCCCGCATCACCACCGGGTCCATGTCACCGGGAACATCGGCCACGCGCGACGGCGGGTCGATGGCGCACTCCATGGCGGCCTGGAGCGTGGCCAGTTCCGAGTCCCGCTTGAGCGGGCGCACGCCGGTGAGCAGCTCGTAGAGCACCAGGCCGATGGCGAAGATGTCCGCGCGGCCGTCCAGCGGCTTGCCCGCCGCCTGCTCCGGCGCCATGTACGCGAACTTGCCCTTGATGGCGCCCGACTTCGTCAGCGACGCCTGGTCCGCCGCCTTGGCGATACCGAAGTCCACCAGCTTCACCGAGCCGTCGAAGCTGATGAGGATGTTCTGAGGGGAGATGTCCCGGTGCACCACGCGCAGCGGCCGGCCCGCGTCATCCGTGCGGCTGTGCGCGTAGTGAAGGCCCTGGCACGCATCCGCGACGATGCGGATGGCCAGCGGCCGGGCAATCCACTGCCCCGCGCTGGCCGCCTTGCGCATGACGCGGCCCAGGTCCTCGCCATGGATGTACTCCATGGCGATGTAATAGGTCCCGTTCGCCTCCCCGAACTCGTAGACCTGCGCGATGTTCGGATGGTTGAAGCGCGCCGCAATCAGCGCCTCGTTCCGGAACATCTCCACGAATTCACGGTCCTCCGCGAGATGCGGAAGGATGCGCTTCACGACGAGGTTCTTTTGGAACCCCTCGATGCCCATCTGGCGAGCCAGCCACACCTCGGCCATGCCGCCGGTGGCAAGCTTCTTCAGGAGCTGGTATTTCCCGAATGATTGAGGGTTCATCCCGGGACTCTGGCCGGGGGAGTTGGCTCAGGTGGAATACGTCAGGGCTCGGCATCCTAAGAGACAGCGGCCTCGGAGGCAAAGGCCGCTCTCAGCAATTTTGGTGGGCGCGCTGATGACCTGCCTCATCGGGACGGCCGCGCTCGCGGCCGCACCCGGGGTGGATCAAATCCGCTTGGAGCGCCGGGGGGATGTCCTGGAGCTGCGCTGGGCGGACGCCGAGGAGCGCCTGCAGGGTACGCTTCACCCCGCCTTCCCCCGGGAAGGCCAGCCCGCGATGCTGTCCCTGCACGTGGGCGCCTTCGAGGGTCCGGAGTTCACCGGGCCGCTGAGGGTGACCTTCCACTTGAAGGACTCGCCGACCCAGGTGACCCGGACGCTCACGCGCGACGGGGTCAACTGGCACACGCAGCTGGAGTTCGACGAGCCGGGCCTCTACGAATTGGAGGTGCGGTACCAGAACACGCGGCTGAAGGTGCTGACGGGCCACCTCACGGTCGCCTCCCAGCCCCTCCCACCTGGCTTGAGCTGGGGGTTTCTGGCCCTGTCCGCCGGCGTCGCGCTGACCCTGGGGGTCCGGGCCATGGTGAAGCGGGTGAAGGCCTCCGCCTCCCCGCCCGCGAGCGACACCTCGGCGGGCACGGCGCCGGTCATCACCGCGCCGCCGGAAAGCGCCGGGGCCACCGGGCCGGGCGCATCCTCCGTCCCACCGCCGGATGTGGCGTCGAACCAGTAACTCCTTCCGGAAGCGCAACACCATTCGTACAGGCCCGGCTGCCCTCACCGTGGAACTTTCGTTCCCTGTGACGGCGCCGTAACGCCCTCGTCACGACGTTTGCGCGCCGGGTCGTGCGCGCGCGGTGCGCTGGGCCGTCCTCCACCCGACGTTGCCGTACCGGGCACCGCAGTTGCACAACGCCTCTGCCGGCTGCGACGGGGAGGCGGGGACATGGGCGGGAGGTGGAGGATTCTTCGCGGGAAAAGGGGCCTCCTCGTCGCGGTCCTCATGAGCGGTCCGGTGCTGGCGGCGCCCCCGGACGCGGCGGAGGACTCACTCTCCGGTGGCGTGGTGGATGGCGTCGAGCCCACGGAGAGCGGCCCGCCCGAAGGCGCCGAGCCCCTGGAGCCTTCCACGGCCCTGCCGGAGGACGCGGTGGCGCAGGTGATGCCGCCGCCCTCCCCTCCCCCCGAGAAGAAGAAAAAGAAGCCGGGCGCGCAGCAGGAGGACTCGATGGGCGAGGACTCCACCGCGCTCGACGACACACCGGCGGACGAGGTGCAGCGCGTGCGCGTCTTCGGCCGCGTCTACGCGCGGGCCAGCGCGGATGAGCGGGAGAAGTTCCAGCGCTCGTTGAGCATTCCCTCGGCGCGCGTGGGCGTGGGCACCTCGCTGCCCAACCTGGAGGCGGAGGTGAGCGCGGACCTGGCGGACGCGTCGCTGCTCAAGGACGCCTTCGTGCGGCTGGCGGATGACGCCAAGCGATTCAGGCTCTACGGCGGTCAGTTCAAGGCCCCCTTCCTCCAGCGCCGGCTGGAGGGCTCGTGGAGCCTGCCCATCCAGGGACGCGGCCTGGTGGAGGACTATCTCGGAGACTACGAGCTGGGAGGGCGCCGGCTGGGGTTGATGGGCGAGGTGCGCCTCAAGAGCCTCTGGGACGTGCGGGTCTCCGCGGGAGTCTTCCAAGGCTCCAAGGACGAGCTGGGTGTCCGCACGAAGGAGGACGCCGCGGGGCGCGTCAGCGTGCGTCCGCTCGGGAAGATGCTCACCTTGGGGATGAGCACCTATGTCGCGGAGTTCATGGACCGGGCTCGCCGCCACGCGGTCGCGGTGGACGCCGAATGGAGAAGAGGCGCGTGGAGCGTGACGGGCGAGGTCGTCACGGGACGACTTCCCGTCGGGCCGTTCACCGCGCAGCTCCTGCTGGCGAGTTGGACGGTGCCGGTGACGGTGGAGTGGGCGCTCCAGCCCGTGGTGGGCGTGGAGGGCTTGCAGTTGAGGGGGGACGTGGAGGGTCGAGGCCATTCGCTGTTGGGAGGCCTCAACCTGCTGTTGGGCAGTCGGTTCCGGGGGCAGTTCCAGGTGGAGCGCGCGCTGCGGCCAGGAGATGAGACGCCGGGCCTCGAATACTCGCTGCAGCTGGCGACCCGTTTCTAGTCATGGAGACACGCCATGCTCTCGTTCTCCGAGGGGGAAGTGACCAGGATCCGGCGTGAGTTCAAGCTGGTGCTGGAGGAGCAAGCGGCGCAGGTCTTGAGCCAGCGCCTGTCCGAGGACATGGGCGGGCTGACGCCCATGCCCACGCGCATCGTCTCCGTGTACTTCGACCGGCCCGGCTGTCCGCTGGCGGAGCGCGCGCTGCGCTCCCCCGACGACTGCCTCAAGGTGCGCACGAAGGAGTACGCGCCGGACGTGGGCGCCGAGGGTGTGGAGCGCGTGGTGCTGGAGGTGAAGCGCGAAAGCCACGGCCTCACCCAGAAGCGGCGCGTCTGGGTGCCGCGCGCGGAGCTGGGGCGCGTGCTGGGAGGAGGCACGCGGCTGTTGCCGCTCATCACCGGAGGGAGTCTGTCGCCGGTGCTGGCGGTGACGTATCAGCGCCACGTGTATCCATCGCCCCGCGGCTGGCGGGTGACGGTGGACCGGGACATCGGCTACCACCAGATTGCCCCCGAGGTGGCGATGTCACAGTTTTCCCTGACAAGCGAGCGGCTGGGTCCGCCGCGGTCTCGCGAAGGGCGCGTGGTGGTGGAGGTGAAGCATCTGGGGCAGGAGCTTCCGGACTGGCTGGCGTCGCTCAATCCTGGAGGGGTGCCGACGTACAGCAAGTTCGCGGAAGGGATGGCGAGGGTTCATGCCTTCGTCGTGGATGGGGTCGCGAGGGGATAGACACCGTGTTCATCGACTTCGAGGGGATTGATGGCAGCGGCAAGACGACGCTCTCCAACCTGCTGGCCGGAAGGCTGAAGAAGCTGGGCTACCGGGTGGCGCATGCACGCGAGGGCGGCGAGCTGCGCTCGTCCACGGCCCGGCGCGTGCGGGAGCTCACGCGCGACGCGCGGCTCCTGGAGATGTCGACGCGCGCCGAGTTCTTTCTCAACCTGGCCCGGGACGCCCAGCAGTTGGAGGAAGTGGTGGCGCCCGCGCTCTCCCGGGGTGAGGTGTGCATCACCGACCGTTACCTGTACTCGCAGCTCGCGCTGAGTGGCGGCGGCCGGGGCCTGCCGCTGGCGGAGCTGCGGCCCGCGTGTGAGCTGGCCTCGCAGGGGCTGTGGCCGGACCTGGTCATCCTCGTCGACGTGGACCCGGACCTGGCGCGCTTGCGCAAGCGGCTGGGCAAGGCCCAGTCGGACCGGAGCGCGGAGAGCGACAGCCGCAAGGGCCTGGCGGGCGCGGGGCTCGCCGTGCGCACGCGGGAGGCGTTCCTCGCCCTGGCGAGAGAAGACCCCCGGCGCTGGCTCATCCTCGAGAACAACGACGTGCCGCTGCGCGTGCTGGAGCAGCGCCTGGTCGACGCCGTGGTCGCGCGGCTGGAAGGGCGCGACACGCCCGTGCAACGCATCGTCCCCTCGCCCATCGCCCCGCCTCCTCCAGGGCCGGTGCGAGTGGAGCAAGTGGAGGAGCACTTCTTCCAGACGTTGGATGCAGTGGAGCTGCGCGAGCCGGCGCTGGCGCTGTGGCTACTGGATGGCCTGCCCGGGCTCGCCGCGCACCAGCGCCGGTTGGACTTCGTGGAGCGCTTCCCCTCCCTCACGGCGCGCGGGCTCCAGGGGCTGGATGACGATGCCGCGTGGTCGCTGCGCGAGGTGCTGGCCCCGTTGGCGCCCCTCCAGGTGGCCAGCGGGCTGACAGGCTTGATGAGTCCCCGCGCGGCGATGATGCGCGAGCGGCTGTATGTCCATGCGCCCGCAGAAGTCCTCCAAGGCCTCAAGGCAGACGACTCGCCCCAGGCCTGGGCGCTGCGCGAGCGCGGCATGAGAGATGGGCGGCTGGCGGCGGTGCTGCTCGGCCTCGCGGGGATGGACAGCGAGGAGTCCTGGGTGGTGCGGGAGGCGGGCATGTCTCGCGGACTCCACGCAGAGGTCGCGCGCAGCCTGGGAGGACTGTCCGACGCGAGGGCCGAGGCGCTGCGCGAGGTGCTCCTGCCCCACGACAGGCTGGCGGTGCTGCGCGGGACACTCGGGTTGGACACCCCCGTGGCGCGCGGGCTGCGCGAGGCCTTGGCGGACAAGGCGCTGAAGCTGGTGCTGCGCTCGCTGACGGGGCTCTCGTCACGGGAGTCCTGGGCCCTGCGCGAGCGCTCCGCGCACAAGACGAAGGAGGCCTTGGACTCGGTGGACGGCATGAGCGACCCACGCGCGTGGAAGCTGCGGGTGGCGCACGCGAACCGCTGGCCCGCCACCGTGCTCTCCTCGCTCAGGGGGTTGCCGCTGGAGCCCGAGACGCGCCTGTTGATGGAGCGCATCCTGGAGACTCATGCCACTCGGTTGCCGGTGCTGCGCAACGCGTACTCGGTCATCGCCACGGCGGCGACGCTCGACGCGCGGGGGTGGGTCTCCCGTCCGGGCCGCCCGGCCGTGGAGCCTCCGTCCCAGCAGATGGAAGTCTGAGGGGACGTGCCCATGGACCTCTCGCTTCCTTCCTTCTTCGAAGGCGCCAAGGCGGAGATGAACGCCTTGTCCATCACCGTGATGCTGCCGCGCATGCTCGCGGCGGCGTTCATCGGCGCGCTCCTGTCGCTGCGGCCCTGGCGGGTGCTCCTGCGCAGGCCCCTGCCGAAGTCGGACATGGTTCAGGCGCAGGTGCTGCTGTGCGCCGCGGCGGCGGTCATCACCGCCGTCATCGGCGACAGCGTGGCCAAGGCCTTTGGCCTGGTGGGCCTGGGCGGCTTCGTGCGCTTCCGCTCGGGACTGAAGGACCCTCGCGACGCGGCCATCCTCTTCTTGATGATTGGCCTGGGCATGGCGTGTGGCCATGGCAGCCTGGGGCTCGCGAGCGTGGGCACCGTCTTCGTGGCGGCGCTGCTGTTCGTGCTGGACCTGTTCAACCGCGGAGAGGTGCCCGGCACACTCAAGCAGCGGCTGCTCGTCTCCGCGCAGGCCGATGACCTGGTGACCGCGGAGGCCACGCTGAGGAGCGCGCTGGGTGAGCGCAACGTGTTGGTGAAGAGCTGCGCGCTCGACTTCGACGGGCGGCGGCTGGAGCTGGAGGTGGAGGAGCCTGTGCCCGGCTCTTTGACCGCGGCATTGGGACGTACGGAGGGAATGCCCCTGCGGGGGCTGCGGTGGACGGCGGTGAGCCCCAAGGGGGGACGGGAGGAGCTGACATGAAGCGCTGGTGGATGGCCGCGCTCGCGGCCGGTGGGTTGCTCGTGGGTTGTGGCGGCGGCGAGAACCTGCCACGTGGCGATGGAATGGGGCCGAGGACGCCCGATGGCGACGTGGGACTCCCCGGGGAGCCGCAAGCTCCCGACACCGCCACGTCCCTGTGGCCGCTGACGGAGGGCTCCGTCTGGGTCTACGACATCCAGGACCCCGTGCATGGCCGCTTCCAGAAACACGTGACGGTGGATGGGCCGCGCGATGTGCCGGGGGCTCCGGCGGGCACGACAGGCGTGCTCGTGCGCAGCCGGCAGGACCGCGTCGCGACGGGAGTGCTCTACGAGGAGTACTCGTGGCAGGCCGAGCAGCCCAACGGCCTGGTGGTGCGGCTGCGCGAGGAGGACCATCGGGATGGGGCGCTGGTGCGCACCACCACCTGGTCTCCCGCCACGGTGAAGTCGCTGGCGCGCGCGCCCAGCGCCCTGCCCTGGTCCTACACCAACGCGGTGAAGGAGCTCACCGTGCTGGGCGATGGCAGCCAGGAGGACGGCGACCCGACGTACGCGTGGCGCGTGGTGGAGATGGGGGTGACGGTGCAGACGCGGGCCGGCACCTTCACCAACGCCGTGAAGGTGCGGCGCGAGAAGCTCAACGACGCGGGTGAAGTGAAAGAGGGCAAGGAGCGCACGTACTGGTTGGTGCCCGGCATCGGCAAGGTGCGCGAGGAGGGAGAGCGCACCGAGGACCTCGCGTCCTACGACGTGAAGAAGTAGGCGCACGGCCGCACCTGCGTGGGGCGCGCGAGGGCTTGCCTCGCCGCCCGGGGGCCACCCGCCGCTCAGGATGAACGTCGTGAAATAGACCGTTGGGCCTCCGTCCCGAAATGGTTCGGGAGGAGGCTGCATGCATCGGAAGACCCGCTTCACCCTCATGGCCGTGGCCCTGACGCTCGTGTCGGGCATGGCCTCCGCGGGCGTTCTCGCTCGTGACCCCTACCTCCAGAAGGTTGGACCGGACACTGCCCTGGTGGCGTTCCGGCTGGCGTCCAGTTGCTCGCCCGAGGTGCGTTACGGCACGGGCGCCGTGAGCGAGGTTGCTCGCTCGGAGACCACAGGCCGCAATCACGCGGTGGTGCTGACGGGCCTGAAGCCCGGCACCGAGTACACGTATGAAGTGAGTGCCTGCGGCACCACGACACCCCCCAAACGATTCACCACCGCCCCCGAGCCGGGCACCCGGCGCGTGCACTTCGCCGCCATGGGAGACTTCGGCACGGGAGGCTCGGACCAGCGCAAGGTCGTCGCGCGCATGCTCACGAACAAGCCAGAGCTGTTCGTGGCGCTCGGTGACAACGCCTACCCCGACGGCACCGAGGCCGATTTCCAGAACAACCTCTTCACGCCCATGGCCCCCCTGCTCGCGGAGGTGCCCATGTTCGCCACGCCCGGCAATCACGAATACGTGACGAACGAGGGAGAGCCGTACCTCAACAACCTCTTCATGCCCACCAACAACCCGGCGGGCTCCGAGCGCTACTTCTCCTTCGACTGGGGACACGTGCACTTCGTGTCCATCGACTCCAACTGCGCGCTCGGCCTGTCGGCGCCGAACCGCTGCACGCTGGCGGCCCAGAAGGCGTGGCTGGAGACGGACCTGGCCACGACGAAGCAGCCCTGGAAGGTCGTCTTCTTCCACCACCCGGCCTGGTCCAGCGGCGAGCACGGCTCGCAGCTCACCATGCGCCGCCAGTTCGCGCCGCTCCTCGAGAAGTACGGCGTGGACCTGGTGCTCACGGGGCACGACCACAACTACGAGCGCAGCAAGCCCATGAAGGGTGATGGCATCGCCTCGTCGGGTGGCATCCCGTACCTCGTCGTGGGCGGTGGAGGCGCGGCCCTGCGGCCGTTCGCCGGAGGCCAGCCCGACTGGAGCGTCATCCGCGACAGCAAGGCCTACGGCTACCTGGACGTGGAGGTCGTCGAGGGCGTGCTCAACGCGAAGCTCGTCACCGTCGACAACAAGGTGCTCGACAGCTTCACGCTGCGCAAGGACCTGCCCCCCGTGGAGCAGCCGCCTCCGGCCGCCGCGCTGACCATCAACGTGGAGGGCCAGCGCGGTGTCGCCCCGCACAAGGTCCTCGTCCGCGCGACGACGTCCTCGCCGGACGTCCCGGTGCGCTGGGACTTCGGTGACGGCGGCACGGCCGAGGGACACACCGCGGAGCACGTCTACACCAAAGCCGGTCAATTCACCGTGACGGCGACCGCCACCTTCGGCGCCGTGACGCGCACGGCGACGGCCGTCGTCACCGTCAGCGAGGCCCCAGGTGGAACCCCGGATGGGGGCACCTCGCCTGGAACGGACGGAGGCACCTCGCCTGGAACGGACGGGGGCACCTCGCCTGGAACGGATGGAGGCACCTCGCCTGGGGCGGACGCGGGCACCTCGCCCGGGACGGACGCGGGCACCGGCACGCAGCCTGGGACGGACAACCCCACCCCGCCTCCCGCCATCGCCGACAAGGACGAAGGTTCCGGAGGCGGCGGATGCTCCGCCACCTCCACCGCCACGCTCCTCCCAGCGGGCGGACTGCTGTTGTCACGGCTCCTGAGACGGCGCCGCGCGAGCCGACAGGCCTGAACCCCCGCGCCTTCCCTCCTGGAAGGCGCACCTCTTGCCCGGGTGGACCGGTGGACCCACAGTCCCCGGCCACCCGGGTTTGTTTTCCCCGCTTGTCAACCAGCCCTGGGGATGCAAAGGCCCCTGCCGACATGGCTCAGAAATCCAGATTCCGTCCCAGCGCTCGCCCCGCCGCGAAGAAGTCCTCCGCCCCGCCGCGAGGGAAGAAGCCCACGCTCTCCGAGAGGGAGCGCTCCACGCGACCGCTGCGCGAGGACCTGGTGCTGCAGGCCTGCCTGGAGGCCTACGCGCTGGTGCGCCATGAAGGGCGCCTGTCGGACCGGGCGCTGGACTTCACCTTGCGCCGCAAGGCCAACCTCTATTCATCGGAGCGCCGCGCCGTGGCCGAGCGCGTCTACGCCCTGCTCCGCCGCCAGCGCACGGTGGACTTCCTGCTGGGCCGCGCCCATCCCCGCTTCGACGCGCTGGACGCCACGCGCCAGGACGTGCTGCGGCTTGCCACCTCGCGCGTGCTCCACGGTGAGCCCCTGGCGGACGTGGCGCGCACGTCGTCGCTGGCGCCCTCGGACGTGTCCGCCCTGAACGCCCTGCCCCAGGCCGCCGCGGCGCTGGAGGCCCTGCCGGAGAAGAAGCGCTTCCCCATCGCCGCCTCGCTGCCGGACTTCCTCGCCGAGCGGTTCCTCGCGCTCTACGGCCCGGACGCCGCGCGCGCCGCCGAGGCGATGAACGAGCGCGCCCCGCTCACCGTCCGCGCCAACCTGCTCAAGGAGGACCGCGACGCGCTGGCCAAGCGGCTCGCCGCCGAGGAGGTCGAGTCCAAGGCCACACCCCTGTCCCCCATGGGCCTGCACCTGGAGACGCGCCTCAACGTCTTCTCGCTGACCAGCTTCCGCGAGGGCTTTGTCGAGATTCAGGACGAGGGCAGCCAGCTGCTCGGCATGCTGGTGGATGCGCCGCCCACGCGCGTGGTGGACGCGTGCGCCGGGGCGGGCGGCAAGACGCTCCAGTTGGCCGCGCAGATGAAGAACCGGGGCGACCTGCACGCGCTGGACATCGACGAGCGGCGCCTGGACGACTTGAAGAAGCGAGCGCGCCGGGCGGGTGTGCACAACGTGCGCGCGCAGCTCATCCCCGCGGAGGGCCCGGAGGTGGACTCGGCGCTGGAGGCGCTGGTGGGCAAGGCGGACCGGGTGCTGGTGGACGCGCCGTGCAGCGGCACGGGCACCTTCCGCCGCAAGCCGGACGCGCGCTATCGCCTGACGCCCCAGGACCTGGAGCAGCACGTGGCGCGGCAGAAGCTGCTGCTGGAGCGCTTCTCCCGCATGGTGAAGCCCGGCGGCCGGCTCATCTACGGCACGTGCAGCGTGCTGCGCGAGGAGAACGAGGCCGTCATCGAGGACTTCCTCTCGCGGCACCCTGAGTACACCGTGCGCCCGGTGGCGGAGCTGTTGGGCGCGGAGCTGGGGGCGAAGGTGGGACCGGGCCCGTACCTGCGGCTCGCACCCCACAGCCACGGCACGGATGGCTTCTTCGGAGCCGTTCTCGTCCGGGCGAAGTAGCCTCCGGGGAGAAAGGCCCGGCCATGTCCCACACCGTCCGTTACCGCGTTTCGATGCCTCGGCCCCACACCCACCTGGTGGAGGTGGAGGCCTCGTTCCCTGGTGGCGCCGCCACCCTCGACGCGAGGATGCCGGTGTGGACACCGGGCAGCTACCTGGTGCGCGAGTTCGCCCGCCACGTCCAGGATGTCTCGGCGGCGGCCCCGGACGGGACGGCGCTGCCGGTGCGGCGCATGGACAAGCAGACGTGGCGCGTTCACGCCGGGGGACAGGCCGTCACCCTGCGCTACCGCGTCTACGCCAACGAGCTGACGGTGCGCACCAGCCACGTGGACGGCACCCACGCGTACCTCAATGGCGCCACCGTGTTCCTCTACACGGACGCCACGAGGGACGCGGAGCACCACGTCACGGTGGACGCGCCAAAGGGCTGGAGCACCTTCTGCGCGCTGGACTCGCGCGACGGAGCGTTCATCGCGCCGGACTATGACGCGCTGGTGGACAGCCCCTTCGAGGTGGGGCCCCACACCCCGCTGACCTTCACGGTGGCGGGGGTGCCGCACGACATCGTCGTCTGGGGCGACAGCGTCGCGGACCCGGAGCGGCTGTGCGCCGACTTCCAGCGGCTGTGCGAGGTGCAGGCGCGGCTGTTCGGCGGGCTGCCCATGCGCCGCTACCTGTTCCTGCTGTACCTGACGGACAAGGGGCGCGGAGGACTGGAGCACCAGGCCAGCACCGCCCTGCTCTTCCCCCGCACGGCGCTGGCCACGAACCGGGGTTGGGAAGACCTGCTGACCCTGGCCGCGCACGAGTACTTCCACCTGTGGGTCGTCAAGCGGGTGAAGCCCCGGACGCTGGTGCCCTTCGACTACACGCAGGAGAACTACACCTCGCTGCTGTGGGCCTTCGAAGGCACGACCGCGTACTACGACAACCTCATCGTCCGGCGCTCGGGGCTGATGTCCGCGCAGCGCTACCTCACCCGGTTGGGAGAGACGCTCACCACGCTCCAGTCCACGCCGGGCCGGCGCACGCAGACGCTGCTCGAGGCGTCGATGGTGAGCTGGGTGAAGCACTACCGGCCGGATGAGAACTCCCCCAACAGTGCCATCTCCTACTACTTGAAGGGCGAGGTGGTGTCGGCGCTCCTGGACCTGGAGATTCGCCGGGCCACGCAGGACACACGGGGCCTGGACGACGTGCTGCGACTGTTGTGGGCGCGCCATGGCGACGGCTCGGGCGTGGACGAGGAAGGCGTGGAGGCCGCGGCGAGCGAGGTGGCCGGCGTGGACCTGAAGGCCTTCTTCGACCGGGCGCTGCGCACCACGGAGGAGTTGGACTACTCGGTGCTCTCTCACGTGGGGCTGGAGGCCAGCTTCCGGCCCCGCGAGTCCCCGGGAGACCGCGGGGGCACACCGCCCAAGAGCAGGACGGGCGAGGCGAAGCCCCGAGGGTGGCTGGGCATCACCCTCAAGGGAAGCGCCACGGTGGCCTCGGTGCTGGACGGCTCCCCGGCGCAGGACGCGGGCCTGTATGCCGAGGACGACGTGGTGGCGCTGGACGGCTGGAAGGCGGACGGCAACGCGCTCGTGAGCCGGTGCGAGGACCGCAAGCCCGGGGACACGGTGCGCGTGACGGTGTTCCGCCGGGACAAGCTGATGGAGGTCCCCGTGGTGCTGGGGACGAAGCCCGCGGAGGCGGTGTGGCTCGCGCGCGTGGACAAGCCCACGGACGCGCAGAAGGCCGCCTACCAATCCTGGCTGGGAGCCCCCTGGGACGAGGCCCCTGGCGCGACGTAGGCTTTCGGGAGAATGCCCTCTCCCGCCGCCATCATCTGTCAGACACACCGCGGTGCCCTCGCCGGCTGGCGCTGCCTGGCCTGCCAGGCCTCGCTCTGTCCCGAGTGCGCGGAGGGCCAGCGCATCCAGACGGTGGAGCTGTTCAAGTGCGGCCTGTGCGGCGGGGACGCGGAGGTGCTGCGCATCCATCGCGGCGTGGTGCCACTGTCCCACCGGCTGAAGAGCGCCTGGCGTTATCCCTTCACGCAGGCGGCCGCGCAGTTGCTGCTGGCGCTGGGCGCGTTCCTCGGGGTGATGAGCTGGATGTCGGAGATTGTCCCGGTGGTCATCCGGATGCCCGTCACCCTCCTCTACGCCGGGGCCTTCTGGGCCACCTTCTTCGGCCTCGTGAGGGAGTCGGCGCGGGGTGACACGTCGCTCGACATCCCGGAGTTCGCCGAGTTCGGAAGGGACATCCTCCTCCCCGCGCTGAGGGGGACGATGGTGTTCCTGGTCGCGAGCCTCCCCGCGCTCGTCTACGTCCTGGTCACCTACTCCGGCGTGAGCGCGTCCCTGGATGCCTTCTCGTGGTTCATCCGCTGGAACCTGCCACCGGCGCTGGCGCGCGACGCGCGGTTCTGGCTCCTGCTCTTGGCCGGCGCGGTGTGGCTGCCCATGGGACTCCTGCTCGCCGCGAGCCACCAGCCCGTGTGGCAGATGCTGAATCCGCGGATGGCGCTCCGCGTGATGCGGGGCCTGGGCTCCGACTATCTGGTCGCCACCGCCGCGCTCGCGGGATTGGTGCCCGTGCATCTCGTGGCGCACCTCCTGGCCGCGGGGGTGCGGCTGGTGAAAGTCCCCTTCCTCCCCCACCTCGTGGCCGAATGCCTCACGCTGGTGGCGCCGCTGCTCGCCGCGCACGTGCTGGGCCTGTTGCTCTTCGTGCGAGGCGACCAGGTGGGCTATGGCGAGCCGCGTGAGTACCTGGAGCCCGTGCTGGGAGGAACCCGGCCCGTGCGGGACGCACCTCCGCTCGTCGAACACATGGCGATGGGCACCACGGCCCATGCCGCCGCCGACCAGGGCGCCGAGCGGGACGAGGCCCTCCTCGCGGCGCTCACCCAGCTGACCTCGGCGGTGGACACCCGCGACGTTCCGCGCGCGCTGTCGCTGTATACCGAGCTGGAGCAATTTCCCGCCGCACGTGTGCCCGCGGCGTTCCACTTGTTCATCGGACAGGCCGCGGCCGTGGAAGAGAACTTCCCACTGGCGGTCACCGCGCTGGAGCGCGCCGCGGACGTCGCGCCGGATGCGGACACCGCGCCCCGGGCGCTGGTGCTGCTGGCGCGTGTGCTGGGCGAGCGCATGAACGAAACAGCGCGCGCGGCGGAGGTGTATCGCTACGTGCAACACCGCTATCCGGAGACATCCGCCGCTCGCTTCGCGAGCAAGCACGCACGCTACGAGCCCGAGTGAGGCATTGCGGCGGCCAGACACCGTCCTCACCTTGGCCCCATGCTTCGAACGCTTGGAGTCTGCTGGCTCATCGGTCTTGGCATGCTGACGGGTTGTGACGAGTCCCCTTCGGGAGCGCGTGCATTGGGGCCCGAAGCGGAGTGCGCGGCGACGCTGGCGGCTTTGCGCGTGGTGGTCCTCTCCACAGAAGGCGTGCGGGTGCGCGGCGCCACCGTCACCGCCACCAACCTCACGTCGAGCGTCAGCATCTCCGGCGTCACCGACTCGGACGGCGTCACCACTGCCATCAATGAAACACTCGCCCCCAGCCCGGTGCGCGTGGTGGCCGTCTCCGGGGCCCGCGTGTCGCCCGCGTCCCGCGTCGACTGGGTGTGCGACACGTGCAACTGCGTCCCCGAGCCCTCGGAGCTGACGCTGGAGTTGGCCCCGTAGAACGTCGTCGGGCCCCCAACTTCCCAGGGTTGGCACGGATTTCCGCGCGAGAAAGCAACGGGAGAGGTTGTCTTGGGACTGCCGGCTGCGGTACGGCTGAGACATGCGAGAGACCCGCATGTCCGCCCCCTTCCGCCTTGCCCTCGTCCTCGGAGCCTCCCACCAGTCGGGCGCTCTGAAGTGTACGGTGGCGGGGACGTGTCGTGGCGGGAGCCGCGTTCCCCCTTGGGGGGGTGTATCTCGGCGCTCTACCGTTCCGGTAGCTCCTCGGGTCCGCCAGCATGTCCAGCCATAGTCCGGAACAGTGGCTTCAGTGCTCGCTCGGAGAGCTGACCGAGCGTTTCGTCACCCAGGCGGACCCCGTCCCCTCCGGCCTCCTGGAAGCGCTCGACGCGGACCCGCGCAGGGGCGCTCAATCGCTTGCCCGGCGTATCCGGGCCCGCCAGGAGCGCAACCGCTCCGAGGGCCAGCGCCTGCGCCACCTGCTGCGCTTCGAGATGGAGCTGTGGGAGCAGGGGCACACCCACGTGGCGGGCGTGGACGAGGCGGGCATGGCGCCGCTCGCAGGCCCCGTCGTCGCGGCCGCCGCCGTGTTGCCCAAGAGCTACCGGCTCAAGGGGCTGGACGACTCCAAGAAGGTGTTGGACGCGGAGAAGCGTGAGGCGCTGGCGGTCGCCATCAAACGCGACGCGGTGGCCTGGGCCGTGGGCCACGCGGAGGTGGAGGAGATCGACCGCATCAACATCTACCACGCGGGCCTGCTGGCCATGCGCCGCGCGGTGGAGGGCCTGGGGCTGAAGCCAGACTTCGTGCTGGTGGACGCGCGCACCATCCCCGAGTGCCCCGCGCCCCAACGCGGCATCATCAAGGGCGACTCGCTCTCCATGAGCATCGCGGCGGCCTCCATCCTCGCGAAGACGACGCGGGACAGGCTGATGGGAGAGCTGGACTCGCGCTACCCGGGCTACGGGCTGGCCGAGCACAAGGGCTACCCGACTCCGCGCCACATCCAGGCGCTGAGAGACAAGGGCGTGCTGCCCATCCACCGCCGCAGCTTCGGCCCCGTGCGAGAGGCGCTGGGGCTCCTGGCGCCCGCGGTCCCCGCGCCCGCGCAGGCGGAGTTGTTCGCCATCGAGCCCGCCCCCGTGAGGAGGAGGCCATGAGCTCGGACCGGGACATCGACGGGTGGCTGTCGGACCGGGGCATCACCCTGACCGAGGCGCGGCAGCGCGCGCGCGCGGTGCTCGAGGACGCGGGCCTCACGCGCCCTGGCAAATTGCGCATGAGCGAGCCGAAGCTGCTCAAGGCGGCGGAGGTGCTCGACGGGCGCTTCTTCCCCGTCTGCGCGGACGGCGCGTGCCTCAAGGTGGCGCAGGCCAGCGGACGCGAGCCCCTGCGGGTGGAGCCGCGCAGCCACTGCGCGCGGTGCGGAGGCTCGGCCAACCACCGCGCGGAGGTGGCGTTCGTGGAGAGCTGCCGCCGCCACGACGTGCGCCGGGTGGTGGTGGTGGGAGGCTCCCCCGCGGTGCGCGAGGAGCTGGAGGCGAAGCTGGCGCGCCACATCGACCTGCGCATGGTGGATGGCACGGAGCGGCGCACGGCGGACCGGGCGCGAAGCGACCTGGACTGGGCGGACCTGGTGCTGGTGTGGGGCGCCACGGAGCTGCACCACAAGGTGAGCGGGCACTACACCCACGGCGGTCCGGCCTACAGCCACAAGGTGGTCCACGTGGTGCGCCGGGGCGTCGCGGCGCTGCTCGAGGAAGGGATGACCCACCTGGAGCGCTCGCGCTGAGCCGAGGACAGAACCCCACGCCGGCCTTGCTCCGGCGGGGGCTGGCGGTCAGGCTTTCCGCATGAAGACCGAGCTCATCCTGCTGCGGCACGGCGAGACGGAGTGGAACGCCCTGGGGCTCCTCCAGGGCCACCTCGACAGTCCGCTCAGCACCGAGGGCCTGCGACAGGCGGACGCGCTCGCCGCGCGCCTGTCCACCCTGTCCTTCAGCGCGCTGTACAGCAGCGACCTGGGCCGCGCCCTCGAGACGGCCCGGCGCATCGCCACTCGCACGGGCCACGAGGTCCACCCGGACGCCCGGCTGCGGGAGCGCGGCCTGGGCCTCCTCGAGGGACTCACCCGCGAGGAGGCTCGCCAGCGCCACCCCGAGATTTTCGGCGAGTACGCCACCAACGCCCCGGACTACGTCGTGCCCGGAGGCGAGAGCTCCGCCCAGCGCCTGAGCCACGCGGTGCAGTGCCTGGGCGACGTGGGCAAGCGTCACCCGGGTGAGCGCGTGGTGGTCGTCACCCACGGCGGAGTGCTGAGCAGCTTCTTCCGCCACAGCCTGGGGATTCCCCCCAACACGCCGCGCGCGTTCAGCGTCCGCAACGCCTGCTGGAACCAGTTCGACTACCACCAGGGCGCCTTCACCCTGGTGACGTGGGGCGACCTCACCCACCTGCGCGCCACCAGCCGCGACGACCCCTGACCTCCCGGGCCGAAAGGCTCTGCCTCACGCCCGGGCGCGCTGGTCCTCTCCAGCGCGCGCGGCGCGCAGGGGGCTCGGACGCGGAGCCTCCAGCATCCCACGCGCCTCCTCGACGGCGTCCATCACCACCTGGGCGCCGTGCCGCATCTGCTCCACGGAGTGGGACGACATCACCTGCATGCGGAAGCGGGACTCGCGGATGCGCACCGCGGGGTACTCCACCAGGTTGGGGAACACGCCGCGCTCGAACACCAGCTTGGACGCCACGCGCGCCACCTTCGGGTCCCCCAGCGGCACCGGCACCACGTTGGACGGCTCGCCCAGGCACTTCACCCCGCGCTCGGCGAACGCGGCGCGCAGCGCGAGGATGTTCTCCAGCGCCTTGGCGCGCAGCGTGTCTCCCTCCGGCGAGCGGACGATGCGCAGCGACTCCAGCGCCACGGCCGCCTGCACGGGGAGAATCGCGTTGGAGAAGATGTGCGGCCCGCCCATGACGCGCACGAACTGGCGCACCGCCGCCGAGCGTGTCGCGACGAAGCCCCCGTTGGACGAGAACGTCTTGGAGAACGAGCCCACCACCAGGTCCACCTGGCCCAGCAGGTTCTGCGCGCCCAGGCTGCCGGTGCCCGACGGGCCCAAGGCGCCCAGGTCATGCGCCACGTCCACCAGCAACGTCGCGCCGTGCTCGTGGCAGATGGACTGGAGCTCTTCGATGCGAGGCACGTCCGAGTCCATGGAGAACAAGCCCTCGGTGACGACGAGGATGCCGTTCTGCGCGTCGCTGGCGCGCAGCTCTTGGAGCTTGCGCCGCATCGCGCGGTTGTTCAGGTGCGGCACCCGGCTCACCTTCTGCGTCGCCGCGCTGGCGCCCTGCTGAAGGCTCGCGTGGGACAACGCGTCCAGCACCACATGGTCCTCGGAGCGCACCAGCCCCGCGATGGCACCGAAGCCCGCGCCCCACCCCGTCGCGAACAGCGCCACGTACGGCATCCGCAGGTGCTCTCCGAGCGCCTGCTCCAACCGCAGCCCCGGCGTCGTGTTGCCGCCAAACATGCCGGAGCCGGCGCTGTGCACCCCGAAGTCACGGATGGCCCGGTGCGCCGCCTCCACCACCGCGGGATGTGTGGACAGCGACAGGTAGTCCTGCGAGCCGAAGTTCAATCCCTGTCGAGCCACTCCCGACTCGCTGCGCACGGCGCACTCCGCCGTGGGCGCCCCCTCCAGGCTGCGCGAGTATGGCCAAAGCCCCGACTGACGCCGCGACTCCTGCCATTGAAAGAACGCCTCGGTGCGCGCCAGCAGGTCCGGCCCCGTGGGGTGTGTGTAATTGGCGATGAAATGCGTGAACAAGGGCGAGTCGAGCTGATCGCGTAGATCCATGTACACATCCACTGAGGAGGGGGAACGACGCAGGCGGGGACCTGGAGCGTCGCGCTCGGGCGATGAGCGCGGCCTTTAATGCCCCTGCATCTTTCCAGTGTCAACAACTCCTCATAAAACGATTATTTCTGATTGTTAGCGATTGGCAGGCATTGGGCATTGAAGCCATCCTGTTTCACTTGCAACCCGAAACACCGTTCATGGCGCGGCGCAAGAACAGACGCCCGCGGGTGGGCGGAGGGCACGAGGCGCTCCGGCCCCCCGGGAGCCAAAGGGCTACTCGTCGTTCTGCTGGAGGGCCGCGAGGACGTTGAGGTCCTCGAGCGTGGTGGTGTCCTGCGAGGACTGCTTGCCCGCGGCGACGTCACGGAGCAGCCGCCGCATGATTTTTCCGGAGCGCGTCTTGGGCAGCGCCTCCGCGAAGCGAATCTCGTCCGGGCGGGCGATGGCGCCAATCTCCTTGGAGACGTGCTGCGCCAGCTCCTTCTTGAGCTCGGCCGAGGGCGCGTTTCCGTTCTTCAGCGTGACGAAGGCGACCAGCGCGGTGCCCTTCAAGTCGTCGGGGCGGCCCACCACGGCGGCCTCGGACACACGCGAGTGTGCGACGAGCGCGCTCTCCACCTCGGCGGTGCCCAGGCGGTGTCCGGCCACGTTGACGACGTCATCCACGCGGCCCATCAACCAGAAGTAGCCGTCCGCGTCCGTGCGCGCGCCGTCGCCGGTGAAGTACTTGCCGGGCAGTTCGCTGAAGTACGTGCGCACGTAGCGCTCCGGGTCGCCGTACACGGTGCGCAGCATGGAGGGCCATGGGCGGGTGATGAAGAGCAGGCCGCCCTGCCCTCTGGGCACCGCGTTGCCCTGGCGGTCCAATATCTCCGCGTGGATGCCCGGCAGAGGCAGCGTGGCCGAGCCGGGCTTGGTGGGCGTGGCGCCGGGCAGCGGCGAAATCATGATGGAGCCCGTCTCCGTCTGCCACCATGTGTCCACCACGGGGCAGCGGCCCTGGCCGATGACGTCGCGGTACCACATCCACGCCTCGGGGTTGATGGGCTCACCCACGCTGCCCAGCAAGCGCAGCGAGGACAAATCCTTCTGGCGCGGGATGTCGTCGCCCAGCCGCATGAAGGCGCGGATGGCGGTGGGCGCGGTGTAGAGGATGGTGGCCTTGTAGCGCTCGATGATGTCCCAGAAGCGGTCCGGCCCCGGGTGCGTGGGCGCGCCCTCGTAGATGACGGTGGTCACCCCGTTCATCAGCGGCCCGTAGACGACGTAGCTGTGTCCCGTCACCCAGCCCACGTCGGCGGTGCACCAGTAGATGTCGTCCTCGCGCAGGTCGAACACCCAGCGCGTGGTGAGCGACGCATTCATCGCGAAGCCCGCGGTGGTGTGCAGCACGCCCTTGGGCTTTCCGGTGGAGCCGGAGGTGTAGAGGATGAACAGCGGGTGCTCGCTCTCCACCCACTCCGGCTCGCACGTGTCGGACTGGCCCTTCACCAGCGCGTCCCACGCCATGAAGCGGGGGCCCGGCAAGGCGGGCGCGCCCGTCGAGGTGCGCTGGGCCACCACGACCTTCTCCACGGAGGGCATGTTCCTGAGCGCCTGCTCCACGTTCTTCAGGAGCGGAACCACCGCGCCCTTGCGCCAACCTCCATCCGCGGTGAGCACCACCTTGGCGCCCGCGTCGTTCATGCGCTCCTGGAGGGCCTCGGCGGAGAAGCCTCCGAACACCACCGAGTGCACCGCGCCGATGCGCGCGCACGCCAGCATGGCGACGACGGCCTCGGGCACCATGGGCAGGTAGATGCCCACGCGGTCGCCCTTCTTGATGCCCAGCGACTTGAGGCCATTGGCCAGGCGGTTCACCTCGGTGAAGAGCTCACCGTAGGTGACTCGGCGGCGGTCTCCCGGCTCGCCCTCGAAGAGGATGGCGGGCTTGTCGCGGCGCGTGGCGAGGTGCCGGTCCAGACAGTTGTAGGCCAGGTTGGTGCGCCCCTCGACGAACCACCGCGCGTGGGGCGGCTTCCAGTCGAGCACCGTCTGGAAGGGCTCCTTCCAGTAGAGCTCCTCGCGGGCGCGGTCTCCCCAGTACTTGTCCGGGTCGCGCGCGGCCTCGTCCCAGAGCCGCCGGTAGTCCTCCATGCTTCGCAGGTGCGCGCGCCGGGAGAACGCCTCGGGCGGGGGGAAGACGCGGGCCTCGGTGAGGACCGAGACAATCTCGTGCTGCGTTTCAGCCATGGGCTCCTCCGCAGAATGGGCGACAGCCCCTCTGTTCTAGGAACCCACGCGTCCAGGCTCAAGCCGCTATTCGCAGCGTTTGGCTTCCTTGACGGCTTCAAAACGCATCCACAGCTCACAGACGCATTCGGTCGGCCGCTGCTCGGCCTCGTAGCGCACGCGCATCACCCCGTCGAAGCGCGTGTGGCACTGCGTCGTCGCGTCGATGTGGATGCTGGCCTCATCCAGCCGGCACTCCTGTCCCCGCACCGAGGCCACCGCGCTCACCACGTTGCCGTCGATGGAGAAGTCATCCCCTTCCGCGAGGAAGTACCCGATGAGCTGGGTGTCGAGCAGCCCGAAGTCCAGGCGGACGACGCGGCCGGTGACTTGGAGGGTGCCGTGGAACTTGTCCTGGTTGGCGGTGTAGAGGCCGCACTCGTCGCGGAAGATCTCCACGGGAGTGAAGACATAGTCGCCCCCGTCCTGGTCGAAGGGCAGGCAGCCCGACATGACGCTCACGAGGACGGCGGGCACGAGCAGGCGGAAGCGTCTCACGGTGGACACGGCGCGCACCATACCTCACGAACGCATCGAGTGCAGTGCGCTCGGGGCGGTCGAGGGTAGACTGGGGGCCATGCCCGAATATCGCAACCCCAAGCCCACCGTGGACTGCATCATCGAGCTGTCGGGTGAACGCATCGTGCTCATCCGCCGCGCGAATCCCCCCATCGGGTGGGCGCTGCCGGGTGGCTTCGTGGACGAGGGCGAGCCCCTGGACGCGGCGGCCATCCGCGAGGTGAAGGAGGAGACGGGACTGGACGTGAAGCTGGTGGAGCAGTTCTTCACGTACTCGGACCCCAAGCGGGACCCGAGGCAGCACACGTTGTCGACGGTGTACATCGGCACGGCGCAGGGCGAGCCCCAGGGCTCCGACGACGCGGCGGAGGCGCGGACCTTCCGGCTCGATGCCCTGCCCAAGGACCTGTGCTTCGACCACGGCACCATCCTCGCTGACTACCTGGCCTACAAGCGGACCGGGCAGCGGCGGAAGCTCTAGGAGGCATCGTCCCGGATGCACTACGCGCTCGTCCTGCTCGCCCTGGGGGGGCTGCTGGCCTTGCATGAACTGGGGCACCTTGTCGCCGCGCGGTTGCTCGGCGTGCGGGTGCCGAGGTTCGTGTTCGGGTTTGGTCCACCCATGGCGTCCTTCCGGTTGGGCGGGACGCAGTTCGTCGTGGGCGCGGTTCCGCTGGGTGCGACGGTGCACATCCAGGGGATGAATCCCCATCGCGCGGACGCGAGCGAGGCGGCGAGCTTCCAGACGCTGGGGCCGGTGCGGCGCGCGCTCATCATCCTGGCGGGGCCACTGACCAACTACCTCTTCGCGCTGGGGGTCCTCTTCGCGCTGTACACGTCCGGCACGCACGTGGTGGTGCCGATGACGGTGGGCACGGTGAAGCCGGGCTCGGAGGCCGCTCGGGCGCAGCTTTTGCCGGGTGACCGCATCGACATGGTGGATGGTCAGTCGCCGCGGACCTGGACGGAGTTCGTGGAGAAGGTGGCCGTGGGCGTGGGGCGCTCGCTCGATTTGCGAGTGGAGCGGGCGGGTGAGGCGCGCACGGTGACGGTGCGTCCGCGTCCGGACGAGCGGGGCGAGGGGCGCATTGGAGTGAGTCAGCAGTACGTGTACCGCACGCATGCGCCCGGCGAAGCGCTGAGGCACGCGGTGGTGCACACGATGAACATCGCCTCCGAAGGGGTGACGATGTTCATGAGGCTGGCGCGGGGTGACCAACCGCATGGAGGCCCCACGGGGCCGGGCGCGCTGGTGAGGCAGGAGTCTTCGGACGCGGCCTCGTCGGGTTTGGATTCGGTGTTGAGAGCCCTGGTGGCGGCGTCGGTGGCGCTGGCGTTGCTGACCCTGCTGCCGGTTCCCGGCCTGGATGGCGGGCGCGTGTTGCTGTTGATGATTGAGGCCGTGAGTGGGCGCAGGCTGCCGCCACGCGTGGAGACACTCGCGCAGACGGTGGGGTTCCTCGCGATTTCGGCGGTCATCGTCGTGGTGGCGGCCACGGAGATTCGGACCGCGTTGCCGGAGCGGTTCAAGACCAAGCCCGCGACGGCATCCACGGAGGCTTCCGCGCAGGGGCCAGGGGTGCCCGCCGCGACGGGACCTGGAGGAACGGCGGCACCGGCGAGCCCAGGGGGTTCCGCTGTCGCGTCCCCCGGTACTACGACCGCGACACCGGTGCTTCAGACCGGTACGACAGGGGTTGCACCAGCAGCGGGCGCGACCTCCGCGACTCCGTCATCTGGCGTGGGCTCGGCTTCTCCGTCTCCGGCAAACATCCCGGGGACGACGCCCGCGGCTTTGTCACCGGCAGCAGGCATCGCGCCTGCGGTTCCCGCGAGCACATCCGGGGCGACACCCGCGACTCCGTCCACGCTCACAGGCACACCTGCCCCCTCGGCAAACACTCCAGGGGCGAAACCAGCAACGTCGTCACCGGCAGCGGGTGTGGCACCTGCAACCGCCACAAGCACGACGGGGGCGTCATCCGTCATCCCGGCCAAAGCGACTGGGGCGCAAACTCCAACACCGTCACCGTCTAGCGCCAAGGGAACATCAGCTCCCGGCGCACCATCAACGATGGTCGTGGCACCTGCCGATGCGGCAGTGGCACCGATTGCGACGCCGCCGAAGACGGGACCGACGTCTCCCAGCACCACGTCAGCACCGACGGGAACGCCCTCGACCGCCACGGCCCCCCCGACAACAGGAGCAACACCTTCGCGCACCATGACGGGTGCTACGCCACCGGCCATAGCCCCCTCCAGCGCGGTGCCACCCTCGATGGCATCGACGCCCGCGTCGAGCGGTGCGCCCAGCACGAGTGGCGCCCCCACGCGTTAGCCCACCTGTGAGCCGTCGTCACACGGGCGCCCCGTCCCCATGCTCGAGACCTCATCGAGCACATCCACCGCCGCCCCGTTATCCGTTCCCGGAACCCGCGTGGGCCCCAGGTTGTCCGGAGAGCGGGCGGGCACGCGGTGTCCACCCGTGGGCTTCCAAGCGCGTTGCCGAGGCCAGGAGCCATCAGGACGCATATGCTGACTCGTGAGATGAGCACCAAGGCGGACGGCGGGCTGTACTTCGAGTTGTACTGGGGCGAGAACCTCGCGGAAGCCTGGAGCTACGGCCCGGAGCTGGCGCAGGTGCTCGCCGCTCCCGATGAGCACGCGCCCCTGCCCCTCTATGGCTTCACGCTGCCAGAGGAGCCCTTCCTCATGGCCGAGCGAACCCAGAACGGCTGGCGCATCCACCTTCCGCCCAAGGTCCTCGCGGAGCGCAAGGCGCGCGGAACCCTCTTCGCCCCCGTCCCCAGCGAACACCTCGTCGAGGCCCAGGGCCGAACCTCCGTGGTGCTCGGTGAAGGCACGACGCTGCGCCTCACCGAAGGACAGCTCTCGCTGCTCGTCCAGCCCTCCGTCGTCAAGGAGCGCGTCGGCCCTCTCCAGTGGAAGGACTTCGGCTGGCTGGCCATCGTCGGAATGCTCTTCCTGAGCCTGCCCCTGGGCTTCCTCCTCGCGGGCCCCACGCCCGAGCGCGCCGCCGAGAACAACGCCCGCGCCCTGCAACAAGCCGCCGAGAAAGAAGCCGAGCGCCGCAAGGCCATGGGACTCGACACCCCCATGCGCCCCATCACCGACACGGAGCGGGCCCAGCAGCAGACCGACGCAGGCCCCGAGCTCCACGTCCCAGCGACCTTCCGGGTCCGCTAGGCACACACGCCCTCAGGGTCCCAGCCCGACCCAGACCTCACCATCCTCGAAGAACTCCTTCTTCCAGATGGGCACGTCCTGCTTGAGCCGCTCAATCGTGTACTCACACCCGCGGAACGCTTCCCTGCGATGCGCGGACGCGGTGGCGATGACCACCGCCAGCTCCCCTGGAACCAGCGTGCCCACGCGGTGGACCACGGCCAGCCGGACTCCCGGCCACAGCGTGGAGACTTCCGCGCCAATCTCCGCCAGCTTCTTCTCCGCCATCGGCGCGTAGGCCTCGTACTCCAGCCGGAGCACCCTGCGACCCTTCGTCCGATTGCGCACGGAGCCGCTGAACGTGACGAGCCCGCCATACGACTCGCCGCCGACGGCCTCCACCACTTCCTCCAACCGCAGCGGCCGGTCCACCACTCGGAACAACCCCGGTGAACCTCCCGCCACGGGAGGAATCAGCGCCACCTCCGCGCCCGGGCGAACCGGCGCGTCCACCCCCACGAACTCCTGGTCCACCGCCACGCGAAGGTGCGGTAGCAACGGCTCCAATCCTGGATGAGCGGCCGAGAGCAACCGAAGGACGTCGCGCACCGTCGCCCCCTCCGCCACCGGAAAGGACTCACGCGCCTGCCCCGCCCGCTCACGCGCAGCGGCGAAGTAGAGCACCGTGATGGGGCCCCCGGAGCTCATCGCCACCCCTGCCCGCCCCGAGCCCCCTCACGCAGCTGCAAGCCCCCCTTCAACCGGGCCCCGCCCTCCGCGAGGGAGAAGTCCATGAAGGCCGAGTCCATCGGAATGAAGCGCTCCAACACCGCCTTCACGAGCCCCTGCGCCGAAGCGAGCCGCTCCGCGGACACCCCCGCCACCGAGTGCTGCGCGTCCAGGTCCGCGCGAAGCTGCCCCAGGTCCGCCATCATCGACTGGTGCCCCGCGCCAAAGGCCTCACCGCCCAGGCGCTCGCGAAGGGCTCGGCCCACGTCACCGCGAGGGCGCCCGTCCAGCGACTCGCCCGCGAGCAACGTCGCCCGCTGAGCCCCCACCATGAGCTGCACCGGGAAGCCCCGGAGCATCGTCCGGTACAGCTTGCCGCCCGGGACATTCTCCACGCGGAAGCGCAGCAGCGAACCATCGAGGTGCTCATCCAGCAGCCGCAGCACGGGCTCCGCCGACGTGAGCCCCGCGTCAATCAACACCGTCCCTCGCGGCTCCGGCCGGTGATTCTGGACGAAGCTCTTCAGGAACCCCGGCGCGTCGAAGTACACCAGCACGGCCACGTCGCCACGCAGGGCCTTCAACAAGGCCTCCGGGTCCAACCCACGCGAGCGCCACCGCTCCACCACGCGCTCCCGCAGCGGCGAGCCCGGAGCACCGAACACCAGCTTCGCCAGCTCCTCGGGAGGAACGGAGAGCTGCGCGGCCGCCACCGGCCCCAGCGCGCTGTCCGCCAGGAGCGCCGACGCGGGGGCGTTCGCGCCCTGGAACAGCGGCCGCGACGACGCGAGGAACCCATCCAACGACGCGCGCCCGGATTGAATCGCCAGCGAGGCCATGAAGCCGCGCACCGGAGACTCCTTCTCACCGGCATCCGCCCCCGCCTTCAACGCGCCCGAGTACAGATAGGCATGACCGTCGGCGACCTTCGGGCGGAGCTCATGGAACAGCGCGGACTCGGAGAGCCCGGGGCCCGTGAAGTCCCTCACTGCGCCGCGCGCCACCTCGACGTCCGCGACCGCCGGCTCCACGGCCAACACCGACACCGGCTCGCCGGCCTCCTCCTCGCCCCCCGCCGAGTCGGGCATCGCCAGGTACAGGTAGCCCCGGTCGACGAACAACAGCATCGGCTCGCCGGAGTCCGAGGGCACCACCCGCATGGCGCCGTCACCCGTCGGCGACACCTGATGCCCGGCGCTCTCCAACTCCTGAGCCACCGCCTGCATCGCGGCCTCGGGCTCCGTCACCCCCAGGAGCGCCACCACGCCGTCGAACGACGGCAGCAGGAAGAGGCCAAAGCCCTCCTCCGGGTCGACGACACCCGAGCCCTGAGCCAGATTCTCCAGCACCATCGCCACGAGCGGCGCATCCCGGAGCGCGTTCTCGGATTCCTCGGGGCCCACGAGCCGCTCGTAGAAATCCACCAGCACTTCCAGG
Organism: Myxococcus stipitatus; assembly: GCF_037414475.1. The sequence goes on from NZ_CP147913.1 coordinate 768,454, forward strand.
TTGCCCCGCAGCGTGGGCATCCACAGCACCGTCTGCGCATCCGCGGGCACCGCTCTCAAGAGCGGACGCGGCACGACGGTGAGCCGCACCTGCCCCACTTCCTGGCCCTCATGCAGCGCGCGCACCGTGTACACACCGGGGCGGGCGAACGCATGGGTCAGCCTGGGGCCCTGCTGGGACGGCGTCCCGTCTCCAGGCTCCCAGGCGAGGACGGGAGCTCCCTCCTCGCGTGAGCCCAGCTCCACGGGAACACCCGCCTCCACCACGCGGTCCGTGCCCAGGTCCGCGCGGATGGCGCGCCGGCAGCCGGAGGCCCAGGGGCCCACGGCGGCCATCAACACGAGAAGCGCGGCGACAGAACGAGCGGAGCGAGGAACAAGCGGCATCCGCCGCTAATAGTCCAGCGCGAGTCCAAACATCCAGCGTCGGCTCGAGAGCACCAGGCCCTTCCCGCCGAAATTGTCCACATCCGCGTAGGTGTACTCGGCGAACAGGTAGCTGTGGTTGACACCCAGCCCCGAGTCGAAGTCACGCGCGAAGCGCGGCTGCAGCACGTCCAGCAGGAAGGAGACTCCGGCCGTCGCGCCCCAGCCCCACTTGCCACCACTGCCCTTGCGGCCGTCGGTGTTCTCGGTGTCGTCGCCCTTCGTCACCCACCACGGCGAGTAGATGAGGCCCAGCTTGCCGTAGGGCACCAGCGGGATGCCCCACTCGAAGGCCGCGTAGTCGAACTTGTAGAAGGCGTTGAGCCCCAAGGGCACCACCTTCAACGCCGTCTTCTCCGCCGCGTCGCCGCCCTCCTCGAGCTTCGCGTTCGCGTACTTCTCACCGTAGCCCGCCGACACGCCCAGGCCCGCGGTGCCGATGCCCTGGTAGAAGAAGAACTGCAGCTCCACCTCGGCGAGCAGCAGCGACGAGTCGCCGAAGGTGTTCTTGTACGGCGTCCCCGTCAGGCCCTTCTCGGTGTCGATGCGGGGCTTGTAGCCCCCCAGCCGGAAGATGAGTGCACCCGAGCGTGGCGAGGAGAAGTCCTCGGGGTCCACGCTGCCCACGACGTCCTGCGCCCACGCCGGCATCCCGGCGACCACCATGGCCACACCCAGCGCCCATGCCCGACTCATGACTGCTTCCTCCGCGACGTCAGCCAGAACCCCAGGGCGGCCATGGCGGCGCCCACGGCGAGACCACCACCACCCGCGCCACAGCCACCCGTCTCCTGGCCGTTCGCGCCGACATACTCGTCGAAGAAACCGTTGCTGGGAATGGGCGCGCCCGTCGCCAGCGCCGAATCGGCGCTCTGATTGCCCGCCTTGTCGAAGGCGATGGCTCGCACGCCGTAGGTCTTGCCGTTCTGCAGCCCGTCCATGCGGAACACGTTGTTGGGCGTCACCTGCTCCCGGGAAGTCACCACGGTGCCCGGAGTGGCGCTGCCGCCATCATCGCCCTGCGTCACCTCCACCACCTCCACCTTCACCCGCGCCGTGTCGCTGGTCGGCGACACGCTGACGCTCAGCGCGCTGTCCAGCCCCGTCACCGTGGGGGCCGGCGGCGCGGTGGGCGCGACCGGGTCCAGGACGAAGGAGACATTGTTCCCGATGCTCACCAGGGTCGACTCGCATTGCCCCAGCGTGCCGCTCTGCCGCGTCGTCGAAGCGCAGAGCTTGAAGGTCCGGTTCGCGGTCTGATCCGCACACACCTGACCCCGCTGGGCGAGCGCCTTGCTCATCTGCAGATCGACGGTCCCCGTCGTGATGGTGTCGTTCTGCTTGAGCTCCTTGAGCACCTGATTGCCCGCCGCGTCCGGCTTGTCCGTGCAGCTCCCCTCGGTCAGGAACAGGGTGGCATCGGCACACGGCAATGTGCCCGACCTCGTCCAGGTGACTTGGTTGATCTTCTCGCAGTTGGCCAAGGAGACGGAGACTTCGCCATTCTGGATGGCCGCGCCGGTGAAGGACACGGTCTGCCCCAGGGCGGTCGACGCGGTGAGCAGAAGCACGACGAGTATGTGGCGCATGGGTAGTCCGACGCTAGCAAGCGGGGGGCCACACTCAACACCTTCTGGTGTGCCCCGTTCTGGCCCTGGAGTGCCGCTCCAGGAACGCCAAACAGACAGGACGGCCGGGGGCCGCGTGCCAAAATGTCAGCCCGCGCGCTCCCGCTCGGCCAGCTTCAACCCGGCCTCCACGAGGTTGAGGGCAGCGCCCCGGGTGGCGTTGTCCACGGCGGCGAAGAGCGTCACCCACTCGGGGGCCTGCGGGAAGGCGCGCACGCGTCCCACATGGACCGAGGGGTCCGACGTCACCAGCATGGGCATGGGGTAGACGCGCTCCCCCGGCGCATCCAGCACCTTGAGGGCGGGGGACGTCTTCAGCGCGGCCCTCACCTGCTCCACCGGGCCGGCCTTCTTGAGCTGCACGTTGATGACCAGGCCGTGCCCGTAGAAGCTGGGCACCTGCACCGCCGTGCCCGCGATGACGGGAGCTTCGCCCCGGCCCGCGAACAGCCGCGCCGCCTCCAGCGTCCAGCCCGCCTCCTCCTCCGTCCACGGCGAGCCCGCCATGAAGCCGCCCACCTGGGGCACCAGGTTGAAGCCCACCCGGTGCGGGAAGGCGTGCGGCTCCGGCTCGCGCCCGGACATCAGGTCCGCCGTCTGCTTCTCCAGCTCCGCCACGCCGCGCACGCCCGCGCTGGACACGCCCATCATCGCCGTCACCTGCGCACGCGCCACGCCGAAGGCCCGGCGCAGCGGCTCCACCACGTGCACCGCCGCCGTCGTGACGGCGCCCGGCAGGCACACCACCCGCCCCTTCGTGACGCCGCCGAGCGCCTCGGTGTTGAAGCCCGGCAGCACCAGGGGGACGTTACCGTCGCCCCGGAACGCGGAGCTGACGTCCACCACCCACGCGCCCGCCGCCTGCGCCGCGGGAGCCAGCGTGCGAGACACCTCGCCCGGCGTGGCCAGCAGCACCAGCCCCACGCCCCGGAAGGCATCCGGCGCGGCGCGCTCCACCTCCAGCGAGTCCTCGCCGTACTCGACCTCCAGCCCCTTCGAGCGCTCCGAGCCGAAGGCCCGCACCTGTTCGGCGGGCACGTCGCGCGCGTACAACCCGGCCAGCACCTCACGGCCCACCACGCCGGTGGCGCCCACCACGGCAATCTGCAAATCGTCTTTCATGACGCGTCCTTGTGCGTGCGTCGCCCGAGCGCGGATGCGCCCGACGCTTCAGTCGTCCTTCAAGCGCGCCGTGGGCGCGGGCCCCGGCAGCGGAGGGAACTTCGGATTGCGCTCCGGCTCGGAGGCGCGCACGTAGTGCGGCTCCATGGCGAAGAGCGCCTGGAGCGAGAACACCTCTGGGAAGCGCGCCAGCCGGGCCAGCGCCACCGCCGAGGGGAAGTCATGCCCCGTCAGGAGCCGCTCCGCCGACACACCGTGCGACACCAGCGCCGCGCGGTAGTCCACCAGCGCCGGCCCCAACGCCACCGCGCCCGGCTCCGCGGCCATGCGCGCCGCCACGTCCTGGGGCGACATGGCCGTCTCCGGCTCCAGCGCCTCCACCGCCCCGCCCCGCCGGACGTAGGCGCCCAGGTACAGGTCATCCTTGCGCGCCACCGCCAGACAGTAGAGCGGCACGTCCTCCGGGCCCTCCAGCGCGAGGGCCGCCAGCGACGAGGCCCCCGCCACCTTGAGGCTCGCCGCGTACGCCAGCGACTTCACCGTCGCGAGCCCGATTCTCAGGCCCGTGAAGGAGCCCGGCCCCAGGCCCACCACCAGGCCCTCCAGGTCCGCCAGCCGCGTGCCGTGACGGGCCAGCAGCTCCCCTACGACGCCTGGCAGCGCCTCGCTCTGCTTGACGGGAGGGCGCACCACCAGGTGCTCCACGGCGCGCACGCCGTCCGGCCCGCGCTCCACCAGGGCCAGCGACATGGTCAACGTAGAGGTGTCCAGCGCGAGAAACATGGGGGCTCCCTACACCGGAGCGGCCCACATTGCGCGGGGAATCTCCGACACGTTGTCGGCGCAGCGATACAAACGCACCCGCACCACGCCTTTGTCCAACATGCCCAGCTTGGTGGCCGCGGCCTGGGAGACATCGACGATGCGCCCCTCGACGAAGGGGCCCCGGTCATTGACGCGCACCTCCACCGAGCGCCCGTTCTCCATGTTCACCACCCGCAGGCACGAACCGAACGCCGCCTTGCGGTGCGCCGCGGTGAGCGCGTTCTGGTTGAAGCGCTCCCCGCTCGCGGTGGGGCGGCCATGCAGCCCCGGGCCATAGAACGAGGCCAGCCCCTCGCCCAGATAGGAGCGGGGCATCTGCGAGCGCTTCGTCACCCGGGGCGAGCCCGGCTCCGGCCCCTCGTCCTCGGACCGGTCCGGCTTCGCCGCGCGCGAGGCACACGCCGTGGAAAACCCCAGCGCCAGCAGGAGGACAAGGGTGCTCGGGCGCATGCGGCCTCTAACGGGTGATGTCGTTGGTGAAGACCAGCAGCATGAGGAGGATGAGCAGCGCCAGGCCCACCATGTTGGCGGCCTCGCGCACGCGCACGGGGATGGGGCGGCGGCGGATGCCCTCCCACGCGGCGGACAGCAACGCGAAGCCATCCAGCACCGGGATGGGCAACAGGTTCATCACGCCCAGGTTGATGGAGATGATGGCCATCAGGTTGAGGAAGGAGTCCAACCCCTGCTCGGCGCTCTTCGCCGCCAGCTGATACATCATGATGGGGCCACCCACCGTGCTCAGCGGCACGTCGCGCGTCACCAGCCCCGCGAGCACCTTCACCATCTGCCCCACGATTTTCGGGACGACCACGGCGGCCTGCTTCAACGCGGCGCCGGGCCCCAGGTGCACCGTCACCTCGTCCGCCTTCGCCACGTCCGCGTCCAGGAGCGCCCACCCGCGCGCCCCCAAGGACAGCTTCGTGGTCTCCTGGCCCATGGAATCCTCGGCCGTCAGCGGCGCCTGGGACAGCGTCTGGGTCTGCTCGCCCCCCGCGCCCCGCCACGTCAGGGAGAAGGGCTTCGCCTCCGCCCCGCTCAGCTTCACGTCCAGCATCCGGAAGGACGGCAGCGCCTCGCCGTTGAGGGACACCACGCGGTCTCCCTGCTTCAGCCCGGCCTTGTCCGCCGCGCTTCCCGGCACCACCGTCGCCACGTACAGGTCCGCGGGCTCCGCGCCCAACGCCGCCAGGCCCACACCCGGCTGACGGGGCACCGTCACCTCCACCACCTTCGCCGCCTGCCCCGTCACCGCGCCGGCCTGGACCCCTTCCATGCGCCGCACGACGACCTTGAGCGGCTCACCCTCCGGGTGCCGGCCCAGCTCCTGATACAGGCGGGCCTCGTCCGGAACATGCGCACCGTTGACGCTCAACACGCGGTCGAAGGTGCGAAGCCCCGCGGCCTCGGCCGGGGAACCCGGGGGCACCCCCACCATGGGCGGCTTGGCCAGCGGAAGGACCCCGATGAGCCCGCGCTCCACCGTGTCGATGGGCGACGTCTCCGTGCTCTTGATGGGCGAGACGGTGAGCGTCACCGGCTTGCCGTCGCGCTCGACGACGACGGGAATCGGACGCTCGAAGCGGCCGACGAAGGTGTCCCGCATGTCCTCGAACGTGCGCACCGGCACGCCTTCCACGGACGTAGAAAAGAGTAGGATAAGAGTAACAGGAACGAAGGCCCGAGGAGGGAGGGAGGGATGCCCGGATCACAAATAAGGAAAAAAACAAGGGTAGGAAAAGATCGCTGAAGTGGAGAGGCGAAAGCAAGGAAAGCAGGCGAAGAAATAGACGATGAAAGGGGAAGAGTGGGAGGTTGTGAAGGAGGACAGAAGGAAGATGAGATAAAGGAGACATAAAGAGGGGGGATAGAAGTGGATAAAAGGAATAACTCGATATGGGATAAGTTTATGGTACAGCTAAAAATGGTGTGAGGAATGTCGCGTCCGAATCTTCACGAGACTAGAGAGGGGGAGATGATTTCTATTATTATACTCCTCTCACCTTGACCGAAGCGATTATCTTGTTTCCTAATCTATGTGATGTATAACTTAGTGACTTAACTCATTCCTTCTCCTATTAAGAATTTCGAGATCTTGCACTTTACTATCACTTATCAAATTATTAATATACCTTTTTTCTAATTTTTATTTTTCAATATTGTAATCTTATCATTATTAAAATAATCTTTTTTTCATCATTCGTTTATTCCCCTTCTATTATTTCATCCATTTCGATACCCTATATTTTATATCTCCTACCTTTTGTTCATTTTTCATCTCTCTAGTTCGCTGAGTTCTTTTTTCTTACTCTCTTTCCTTTATAGTCGCTCCTCTTTCACTCCTTACTCTCTTTCACTCTCTTCCACTTTTCACTTGTGCTCTACTACCTGTCGATCTTCTCTTTTCTCTTTCTCACCTTGCTGCTGTCTTCGCCCTTTTTGTCATCCTTGTACCTTGCAACTCTCTCTCTACTGTCTCATCGCTCTATCTGTTCCTATATCCTCATATGTTGTTCTCTAATTATTGTCTTTTCTCCTGTGTTGCGAATGAATCCCAGTTCTTCACTCTTTGTGTCTCTTCCTTCTTCCTTTTTTCTTCTCTCTCAGCTTCCCTCTGTGTCCTATACTTCTTTCTTCTCGCCTCTCCACTCTCCACTCACTGTTCTACTAACTCCTTACTGTGTCAATGGCATCCCCTCTTTCTCTACATAGCTCTATAAGACACAGCTAAATACGCTACCACTAACTAACACGGACTATGTGCTATACTGGAGCCTCCGACGACATAGAGCGTGGGGGCGTCTATACAGATGAACAACGCGAAGCGGCCGAAGAAGTAGGCGGCGGTGTCATTGGCCCAGGTGATGGTCAGCGCGCAGATGACCCACGCGAGGCCATGCTCGGGCAACAGGCGCAGGGCGGACAGCGCGGTGAGGCCCACGGCGCCGTAGAGGAAGCCGTTGACCAGGTGGGCGGTGCGCGTGGGGGCCTCGGCGAGGGGGCCCTTGAAGAGGTGGTAGATCCACGCGAAGAACGCGAAGACGACGGTGAGCCAGAAGGCCGTCTCCCCCGTGCGCGCGGCGTCCTTGAGCGGCAGGAAGGGCATCACGGCCGCGAAGGCCATGCCCACCCACGCGGCCACGGTGAGCCGCTTCTGCACGATGAGGTAGTACTCCGCCACGCACGCGGCGGCGGCGAGGCCCAACAGGCCCGCGCTCCACACACCACCGAGGAAGAGCAGCAGCACCACGAGCGGCAGGAGCGTCAGCGCCGTCACGATGCGCACGACGAGGTTTCGGTTCTTGTCGTTCACGCCTTGGCCCGCTGGGGGGTGTCCTCCCGCTGGACCTGCGCGGAAGTCAGACCGAAGCGCCGCTCTCGCTGCTGGTACTGGGACACGCAGCGGAGAAACTCATCGGTGCGGAAGTCCGGCCAGAGGGCGTCGCTGAAGCACAGCTCCGCGTACGCCATCTGCCAGAGGAGGAAGTTGGAGATACGCTGCTCGCCGCTGGTGCGAACCACCAGGTCCAGCGGGGGCAGCCCATTCGTCCAGAGAAAGGACTCGAAGTCGGACTCTTCCACCCGGCCCGCGGACAGCTCGCCCCGGGAGATGGCTTCCGCCATCCGGCTGGCGGCGTGGAGAATCTCCTCCCGCCCTCCATAGGACAGCGCCAGCGACAGCACCATGCCGGTATTGTTCGCCGAGTCGGCGATGAGCCGATCCAGCGGATCCCTCACGAACCGAGGCAGCCGCCCCACGTCTCCCACCGCGTTGAGCCGGATGCCGTTGTCGAGGATTTCAGGCCGCTCGCGCTCCAGGTAGTCGCGCAGCAGGTCCATCAGCCCCGCGACCTCCTCCGCGGGGCGGGCCCAGTTCTGTGAGGAAAAGGCGTAGAGGGTCAGTGCCTGGATGCCCAGGCGGCGCGCGGTGCGGGTGACTTCGCGTACACTGGCGCTGCCCTCGCGGTGCCCCTCCAGTCGCTCCAGACCCCGAGACTCCGCCCACCGACCGTTGCCATCCATGATGATGCCCACGTGGCGCGGCACGGGCCGGGCCTTGACCTGCGTTTCGAGGGCGGAAACCACTTGGGGGCGTTCCATTCAGGCCGCGCACCCTACTGGCGGCGCCGCGCCGCGTCCACGGCAGCGTGGGCCAACCGTCACCCGGAGCCCCTGGCTGGTCGCGACAGCGCCGCGAGCGGCCCGCGCCCCTTGATCCATGTAGGCCAAGGTGCGCGAGCCATGAAGCAGGGGGAGTGAGCCCTACTCCTCCGGCCAGTTGGGGCGGACGCTCTCGATGGGGCTCTCACGCCAGGAGAAGTAGGCGGCCTCGTCCGCGACGCGGTAGGGGGCGTTCGGGTAGGCGCGGGCGAAGTGGTCTCCCCAGTGAGGCCGGGAGCCATCCAGGTCGGTGAAGCCGTACTCGCGCGACAGGGCCCAGGAGCTGAGGACGCGGCCGGCCTTGGAGGCGACGTTCGGGTCCGCGGCGAGCGCGGCCACGGCGCGGCCGACGAAGCCTGGCGACTCGGAGGCGATGAAGTCCGGCTCCTTCCGGGTGGCGTCGCGCCAGTTGGCCTCGGTGACCTCGAAGAGGTCGAGCATCTCCTCGGAGCGCAGGAAGCCGGGTGTCACGGCGAGCGCGGTGATGCCCGTGCGGCGCAGGTCTCTCGACATGGAGAAGGCCATGCGGATGACGCTCATCTTCGCGAGGTCGTAATAGAGGCTGCCCCGGTAGCCGAAGTGGTCCCCGTCGGTGATTTCGACGATGAGCCCCTGGTTGCGAGGGAGCATGACGGGGACGAGATACCGGCTGGTGATGAGGTGGGTGAGCACCGCGCGCTCCAGCATGGTGCGTGCGTGGTCCGGGTTCAGCTTCCAGAAGGCCACGCCCAGTTCGGCGATGCTGTCGCAGCCCCAGATGTCGTTCACCAGGATGTCGAGCCGGCCCTGCTCCTTCTGGATGCGGTCTCGCAGGGCGATGACCTGTTCGTCGACGGTGTGGTCACACCGCACGGCGATGCCCTTGCCGCCCAGGGCCGTCACCTGTTCGGCGGTGTCCTCGATGGTCTCCGGGCGCTTGGCGCCGGACGCGGGCTGGCCTCGAACGCTGCGGCCCGTGCAGTAGACGGTGGCCCCGGCTTCACCCAGCCGAGTGGCGATGCCTCGCCCGGCGCCGCGAGTGGCGCCAGCGACCAGGGCGATGCGTCCTTCGAGTGGCTTCTTCATGGTGTCTCCCAGGCCGGCGGGGTGAAGCGCGAACGCGCGGTTCGCCGGCGACGAGAGGCACCCTAGTGGGGTGAATATGACAACAACTGTCATGATTCTCCGCGTAGGGTTTCGCCCATGCGCGCCGACCGACTCGTCAGCCTGATGATGCTGTTGCAGACGCGGCCGAAGCTGACGGCGGGAGACCTGGCGCGCGAACTCCAGGTCTCCGAGCGGACCATCCACCGGGACCTCGACGCCCTGTCCGCTTCGGGGGTGCCGGTCTACGCGACGCGGGGGGCCTCCGGAGGCGTGGCGCTGGTGGAGGGGTGGAAGACGCAGCTCACGGGGTTGAATCGCGCGGAGCTGCAAGCGCTGGCGGCGCTGGGTGGAGCGCCCGGCCGGTTGGGGGAATTGGGGTTGTCGGGGCCGCTGCGCAGCGGATTGGTGAAGCTCGCGGCGGCGCTGCCCGCGTTGCAGCAACCGGCGATGGAGTATGCGCGGCAGCGGCTGCATGTGGATGCGTCGGGGTGGTTCGCGGCGAAGGATGAGGTGCCACACCTGGAGATGCTTCGCGAGGCGGCGTGGCAGAACCAGCGGGTGGCGCTGACGTATGAGGACTCGGATGGAAAGCGGAGCCGCCGGGAGGTGGAGCCCTATGCGCTCGTGCTCAAGGCGGACCGCTGGTACCTCGTCGCGGGGACGGAGGCGGGGACGCGGGTCTACCGGGGCTCGCGCATCGCGGGGGCGAAGATGCGCGCGGAGACCTTCGAGCGGCCCGAGCGGTTCGACCTTCCCTCGTTCTGGCGGGAGTGGTGCTCGAGGTTCTTGGAGAAGCGCGCGAGGTACGAGGTGACGCTTCGGCTGACTCCGGAGGCGGAGGCCGCGCTGCGTCACATCCGGCCTGCTTCGGAGGGAGGACGCTTCGACGAAGGACGTGTCGAGGGGGGTCGAAAGACAGTCGTCGTGGACTTCGAGCGTGAATCCATCGCGCTGGGACAGCTCTGTGATGTGGCGCGTGGGTTTGAAGTCGTGGCCCCGGAGAGTCTGCGGGCTCGGTTCATTGCCTTGGCGTCGGCGGTGCTCGTGGCGCACCAAGATTGATTTTCAAGATATACTCCATTTCATGGAGATTCAGCTTTCCGAGAGACATCACAAGCAGTTCTCCTCCGTGTGCATCCAACGAGGGCATGGACGGAGGTTGCTCGTCTTGTCCGTCTTGCTCGCCACGTCCTGCACGGTGCCGAGCCTGGATGAGCTCTATGCGGAATGTGATCAGCCCTTCGACGCCGCGACCGTGATCGACGGAAAGCCCGCGGACGTGCTGATGGGGAACAAGTCGTCGTGCCGGAGCATCAAGGCCACCGTGGAGTTCAAAGGCTTCGTCCCTGGCTGTCTTGTCGTTCGAGCCACGGACACCAAGAGCGGGAAGGAATTGACGCAAAACTACTCCGCGCCTGTGGGTCAGCGCCCAGCCTCCATTCACGTGGCCGTTCTCCCTCCTTCGGGATGGGGGGTCAACGTGGAGGTGAGCACGGAGGCCTTTGAACGGCAGTGCGAAGGCAAGGTGATTGACAGCAGCACACGGAGCGCCGCTCTCGCATACAAGAAGCAGGTTCCCATCGCGCTGAGTGTTCAGGCCTTGGATGTGGACCAAGACGGATACGTGGGCGTGACGAGTGGCGGAACGGATTGCAGCGACGGTAACCCCAGAATCCATCCGGGTGCGGAAGAACGCTGCAATGACACGGACGACAACTGTGATGGCGTCACAGATGAGGTGCACTTCATGCTGAATCAAGAGTGCTCCCTCAGCGCGGACTGCAAGGGCATCTTCCGGTGCAACCCGGTGACCCAGACTCTGTCCTGCGACAGTCCGACCGCGAAAACGGTGTACCCGGATGCCGATGGGGACAAGTACGGCCAGAAGGGGTCGGAGGGCCGCATCATCTGCAGCGCCGTTCCCGCTGGATACACTGACGGTCCACCCACGGACTGCCGGGACGACGCGTTCAGCATCAACCCTGGAGCCCAGGACCTCTGCGATGGAGAGGACAACAACTGCGACGGCACGAGCGATGAGTCCTTCCCCTCCAAGGGCCAAACCTGCACGAACGTGCCAACCCAGTGTGAGGGTACTCAGCAGTGTAGCGCCGACAAGCAGCGTCTCGAGTGCGTGTCATCTCCAGCGCCCAAGTGGTACCTGGACGAAGATGGTGATGGATATGGCGGAGTAACTTCCGTCGAATCTTGCGTGAAGCCCACGGGGCCCTACGTCCAGCAACCGGGCGACTGCGACGATGGGAACCCCTACACCAACCCCGGCGCCCCAGAGATTTGTGATGATCTTGATAACAATTGCGATGCAGTGAGGGAGACGGTCGCGCAGTGCCCTGGTCAGGCAGTTCCGACCTGGGTATTGAAAACTGTGGAATCGGACAGCACTTGGCTGTCCGCCTCTTCGTGGGGCACGAGGACCACAGGTGGTGTCTGGGTCGCTGGCACCAACAATCGCCTCGCGCGAATGACCTTCCCCGAGATGACGTTCACAGTGCTAGCGGCCACCAATTGCGGCGCCCTCGACACCGTATGGAGCAGCGTCTGGGGCGACCCCACCAATGGTCAAGCATGGCTCGGTAGCCAAGGGGGAAAAAAAGGCTATCTACCCCAAAGCTCCACGAACTGTGTCGCCGTCCATGACGACAATCTAGAAATCTTTGGATTGGTGGGCCTGAGAGTAAATAACGTCCTCTCTCTTTATGGCGCCTCGGCGTCCACTGCCGCCGGCGAAGGACTCGCGTTCACATGGGATGGCTCGGGATTACCCACCTACAATAGTGCCAGCAACGTTCTCAGCGAGGTCTTCGACGTCCACGCTCACAGTCCCGAGCACGTCTTGGTGGTGGGAGGTGTCTCTGCCATTCCACGTGCACGTATCTATCGCTTCGAGCCCTCTTCACGCCGATGGACTCAAGAGACGGTGCCGAACGGAGATCGACTCAGGGGCGTCTGGGTGGTCAACGACAGGGTCGCATTCGCCGTGGGAGACGCAGGTACCGTGCTCAGGAAGACGAACGGGACACAGTGGGTCGCCATATCCAAACCTCCTGATATCCACAACCTGACTTCAGTCATCGCCTTTGGTGCGAACTCCGCCTACGCCACTTGTACCAATGGCCATATATACCGGTTCAATGGCACGAGTTGGACAAGGGTCTACAGCGGCAACCTCCGATTCAATGACATCACAGGCACAGGCCCAGACGACATCTGGGCCGTAGGCAATAGCGGACGCATCGTCCGCTGGCCATACTGGCCTTGACCACACAGTCAGCCCAACGCATCCCTCAACCCTACTCTTCGTAGAAGTTGAACTTGATGAGGTTGGGCTTGCCGGCCTTCACCGGATACTCCTTGACCTTGGTGAGATTCAGCTCGGCGTTCTTGAAGGTGATCAGGACCGTGCCCTCATCTACCTCGACATCCTGCTCGATAGGCGTCCCGCCGATGAACTTTCCACCGATGTAGATGTCGGCGTAGGGGCGAACACGGAACTCCAGCTTCGCCTTGGCCTTCCGCGTTGATGCCCGCGTCGCACGCGGCGCCGTAGCAGGCGTCTTCACACCGGACGCGACCTTCTTCGCGCCGACGGGTGTGGCGGCACCAGGAGAAGCAACGGGTTGCTCCACCTGCGCGGGCCCCTTCTCCGCGGGCGCAACGCCCCCTGCGCCTCCCGTCTGGGATTGAACTGGCGCAGCGGCCTGAACATCGGTCTTCCCACCCTGAGGCGCCGTCGCCTGTACAGGCGTAGGAGCCACCTCGGCCCCACTCCCCACCGCCTGAACGCCATCACTCCCCGCTGCCTGCACCACCGCCGGAGAACCCACCTTCCCCACGGCCGGAGCCACCTCTGACTTCTCCGTGTGCCCCGGCACACTCCCCTGACCCACCACCTGCGCTACCTCGGACTTCTCTGGACTCCCCTGCCCCGCCACCTGCGCCTGAGGGCTCGCGGGCACCTTCTCCGGCACCTTCGCCACCACGGGCCCACGAACCTCGCTCGGAGCCTGCCCACCTGCACCGGCCTTCGCGGAGCTCGGCAGCGGGGGCGGGTTCACCGGAATCGGCTGCGTCCCCCGCAAGGCAAACCACCCCAATCCCCCAATCCCCACGATGCCGCCCGCCACGAGCGCCGCGACGACCACCCCAGGCACCCTGCTCCCCAACTGAGGACGCGCCTGAGCCCCCGTGGAGATGTGGTCTTCATCCGCCACCTCCTCGTCCGGCTCCTCACGCCGCGCCCGCGACGCCTCCCCTCGACGCGACTCCACCGGAGGCGCTCCCGGCACACCCGACGCACTCCACCCCTCACGCGTCCCTCGGACCTCGGGAACCACACCCTCGTGCGCCGGCAACATCGGACGCGAACCTGTCTTCCGCCGCGACCCAACGGGCCTCGTCGCGTGCTCCCGCCCCTCCGCCCCCTCACCCGCGGGCGGAACCTCTCCTCCCGTCAACACCATTCGCGCGAGCTGCGGTGCCGGCGTCGTCGGCAACGTCTCATCCATGGACAGCGACTCCGCCACGAGCGGCTTCGACTCCACGGGAACCGCCATCGACCGCGGCGCGGACCCGGGCTTCGACCCAGGCCCCAGCACCCCATGCGCGGGAGAACCCACCACCACGCCCCCCACTCCCTCCGCCACCAGCCGCCCCACGAACTGAGCGATCTGGTACGCCCCCACCGGCTCACCCGCCGACATCAGATACCGCTCCAGGTCCGCCTGGAACGCGCGGCAGTCCGGGTAGCGCTCGTCACGCTCCTTCGCCAACGCGCGCTGGAGAATCTCCTGCAGCGCCACCGGCACATCCGCCCGCCGCTCCACCACGGGCGTGAAGGGCTCGAACAGGATGGCCTGCATCGTGCTCGCCTCGGTCGTCGCGTCGAACGGACGCTTCCCCGTCAGGAGCTCGTACAGCACCACCCCCAGCGCATACACATCCACTCGCCGGTCCAGCGGGAGCGTGCGCAACTGCTCTGGCGGCATGTACGCGACCTTCCCCTTCATCACTCCCGTCTGCGTGCGGTGCCCCTGCCCCGCCACCTTCGCAACACCGAAGTCCACCACCTTCACCGCGCCCTGCCGCGACACCAGGATGTTGTCTGGACTCACGTCCCGGTGGATGAGCCCCAGGGGCTCTCCCGTCACCGGATCACAGAAGTCGTGCGCGAACGCCAACCCCTCCGCCGCGAGCGCCACCAGCTTCGCGCACATCACCGGCGGCAATGCCTGCTCCGCCGCCCGCTTCACCAGCCGACGCAGCGTGGGCCCGTCGATGAGCTCCATCGCCAGGAAGTAGCTGCCGTCCGCCTCGCCGAAGTCGAAGATCTGCACGACGTTCGGATGCTCGAGCTGCGCGGCCAGCCGCGCCTCGCCCAGGAACATCTCGACGAACGCCGGGTCCTCCGCCAGATGAGGAAGGATCCGCTTCAGGACCAGCGTCTTCTCGAACCCCATCGGGCCGGCGGCCTTCGCGAGATAGACCTCCGCCATGCCCCCCGAGGCAATCTTCCGAACGAGCTCGTACTTCCCCACGCGCATTTGCCCAAGGGTTCTCCCAGGTTTCCCCGGAAAAGTGAAATGCCCGCGTGAATGTTCTGCGATGAACCCTGCAACCAAGCGTCATCTAGTTTGACCCTGACGCGACGGGGTCCGTAGGATCCGCGCCACGCATGCCCCCGAAGGTCATCGGTCCCTACCGCGTCCTCCAGACGCTCGGCAGCGGCGGCGCGGGCACCGTGTACCGGGCCCTGGACCGCCGCAGCAACGACGAAGTCGCCCTCAAGCTGCTCTCGGCCGGCCCGACGCTGGACGAACGCGCGGCTCGACGGCTCGCGCGCGAATTCGAGACCCTGGCGGACCTGTCCCACCCCAACGTGGTCAAGGTCTTCGAAGCCGGTGTCCACCAGGGCTGGCCCTACCTCGCCATGGAGCTCATCGAGGGCCTCACGCTGCGCCACTACCTGGACATCCGAGGGGACGACCTGGTGTCGCCCCTCACCACGTCCACGCCTCGCGGGCTGCTCTCCGTGCGGCGCACCGCGGACGACGACTTCGGCCCGGGCAGCGACAGCTTCTCGGACTCGATGGGAGAACCCCGCCCGGCCATGGAGGGGCTCTTCAGCATGGACGCCTTCAACGAGGAGCCGCCCAGCGAGGACCTCGACAGCTACGGCGCGTCGGACCCGCTCGAGGCCGAGCCCGGCTCCTCCGACGAGTCGATGGACGGGTTCGACCTGCCGCTGCCTCCGCCTCGCAAGCCCGCGGACACGGCTCGGGCGCCGCGCGAGGAGGAGCTCAACCGTCCGGAACGGATGGGCCGGCTGAAGGACACCATGCTCCAGCTCTGCGAGGCCCTGGCCTATATCCATGGGCACGGGCTGGTGCACCGCGACCTCAAGCCCTCCAACGTGATGGTGGACGAGGACCGGCAGGTGCGGTTGATGGACTTCGGGCTGGCCAAGTTCCTCGCGGACGACGTGGCCATCACCGAGGCCGGCAAGCTGGTGGGCACCTACCGCTACATGGC
The DNA here is from genome assembly GCF_037414475.1 of Myxococcus stipitatus. The sequence continues at coordinate 784,250 of NZ_CP147913.1, forward strand.
GCCCGAACAGATTCTCGGTGAGCCGCTGGATGGACGCTCGGACCTGTACAGCCTGGGCGTCATCCTCTATGAGCTGCTCAGCGGGCGGCCCCCCTTCGATGCGAAGACGCCGCACGAGCTGTGGCGGCAGGTGCTGGAGACAGAGCCTCCGCCGGTGCTGGCGCTGAACCTTCATGGGGACCCGCAGTTCGCACGCGTGGCCCACCGCCTCATCCGCAAGGAGCCGGACGACCGGTTCCAGACGGCCGAGGAAGTCTACGAGGCTCTTTCCGAGTGAACCCCTCCAAGCTTCACACCTTCACCGTGGACGCCGCCAAGGCGGGCCAGCGGGTGGACCTCTTCGTGGGCGAGGCGCTGAGCCTGTCGCGCGCCCGCCTCAAGCGGCTCTTCGAGTCCGGCGCGGTGAAGGTCAATGGCCGCCCGGCGAAGAAGGGCCTCACCCTGGTCGCCGGGCAGAGCGTCGCCGTGGTGCTGGAAGAGGAGACCCGCGAGGCGCTGCCCGACGAGGACTTCCCGCTCACCGTGCTGCACGAGGACTCCGCGCTGGTGTTCGTGGACAAGCCCGCGGGCCGGCCCTCGCATCCGCTCCAATCCGGCGAGACGGGCACGGTGGCCAATGCGCTCGTCGCGCGTTTCCCTGAGTGCGCGCAGGCATCGGTGGACCCTCGTGAAGGAGGGTTGTGCCATCGCCTGGACGTGGAGACGTCGGGCGTGGTGGTGGCCGCGAGAACCCGGTCCGCGTGGAACACGGTGCGCGACGCGTTCAGCGAGCGCGCGGTGGACAAGCGCTACCTCGCGTTGGTGACGGGGCCGCTGGTGGATGAGGGCGACATCGACCTGCCCCTGCGCCACCATCCGCGCCATCCTGACCGGGTGGAGCCCGCGCCCCACGGCGCCGAGGACGCCCGCGAGGCCATGTCCCGCTTCCGGGTGCTGTCTCGCGTGGGAGAGCACAGCCTGGTGGAGGTCCGCATCCTCACGGGGGTGCTGCACCAGGTGCGAGCCCACATGGCGGGCATCGGCGCGCCCATCGTCGGCGACACGCTCTACGGAGGACGCGAGGCGCCGGAGCTCGGGCGCTTCTTCCTGCACGCACGCGCGTTGGGGCTGGCCCATCCCGAGTCGAAGAAGCCCCTGCACGTCACCAGTCCCCTGCCGCCGGAGCTGCGCGCGGAGCTGGAGCGGCTGGGGCTGCCGCTGCCGCGCGGCGAGAAGGAAGCCGCGACGGAGTGACGGGAGCGAGCTATTCGCCCATCACCTTCACGATGACGCGCTTGCGGCGCTGGCCATCGAACTCCGCGTAGAAGACCTGCTGCCACGGGCCCAGGTCCAGCTTGCCCGTGGTGACGGGGATGATGACCTGGTGGTGGACGAGCATGGACTTGAGGTGGGCGTCGCCGTTGTCCTCGCCCGTGCGGTGGTGGCGATAGTCCGGCCCCGAGGGCGCGAGCTCCTGGAGCCACTCCCAGATGTCCTCGTGGAGTCCGGACTCGTCATCGTTGACGAAGACGCCCGCGGTGATGTGCATGGCCGAGACGAGCACCATCCCCTCCTGGATGCCGCTCTTGCGCACCAGCGAGGCCACCGTGTCGGTGAGGCGGACCAGCTCACGCCGCGCTTTCGTCTCGAACCAGAGGTACTCCGTCAGGGTCTTCATCCCAGGTCACCCTTCACGCGCCAGGGACCGCGGAGCGAGCCTCCGCGGTCCACCGGCATGACTCAGTACGTGTAGTAGACCGCCGGCGTGGTGCTGGTGAAGAAGTTGTAATACGTCGCCACCCAGTTGGACTTGTTGCCGACCTCGCCCGGGAGCGCGCCGGTCTTCGTTCCGTAGGCCACCAGCGTGGTGCCGGCGTCCGTCTGGTCCAGCCGGCAGCCGTAGACACTGCCCGCGCCGAAGTTCGCGCCGATGAACGCGTCGCGAATCGAGGTCAGCGTCGCCGGGTCGATGTGCTTGACGTAGCAGACCGTGGGGGAGCTGCCACTGATGCCCGACTTGATGGAGAACGACGCAGACAACCCCACCGCGGTGCCCAGCACGTTGAGGTCAGGCGTGTTGTAGGACCGCCCCAGCTCCACGGTCTCCGCGGGATACGGACATGTTCCAGAGGCCTGGCGCGTCAGCTTGACGGCGTAGACCGGAGGATAGGGCGGAGCAATCGTCACGTACGAGATGGTGAAGGTGCAGCCACCAAACGACGTCGTGGTCAACGCGGACTGCTGCTCGCCCAGCGACTCCTGCGCGGGGGACTCCTCGGGCGCACCACAGGCGGCGAGCGACGCGGCGGCACAAACCCAGACAGCACGCTTGAAGACATTCATGTGTGAACTCCGTTGCGGGGAAGCCCAGACTCTACCGCCTCCCGCCAACGACTCACAACGCAACTCCTCATCACAGCCGCATCACATTATTATCAATAATGTCTCTCGGACCTCCGGACCATGACCCAGACGTGAGTCATTGGGCACTCCACGCGGCCCGAAGCCCTCCCTCTCGCGCGACCTCCCCTCGGGATGAGAAACACCCACGCCACGCCGCGCCCACGAGTCCACCCTGCCCCACTCGCCATCCGCCTTGACCCCACGCCTTCTTCTGCGGTACTGATCTTGAAATTGATACTGATTCTCAAAATCAACTGAACCCAAAAGACAGATTGGGCCGGAACGGAGATGCGAGATGGCGCGAGAACTGGGGCCGAGGGGAAAGCTGTGCCGCCGGCTGGGGATTCCCCTCTCGAGAATCAGCGCGAAGGACCCGGACAAGGACCCGGTGCTGCGGCGGCCCTATCCCCCTGGCCAGCACGGCGCGACGGCGCGCATGGGCAACAGCGACTTCGCGCGGCGGCTGAGGGAGAAGCAGAAGCTGAAGCTGTACTACGGCCTGCAGGAGAAGCAGTGCCGGCGAGCGTTCATGGAGGCACGGCGGTCTCCGGGCAACACGGGCACGGTGTTGTTGCAGCTCCTGGAGAGCCGGCTGGACGCGCTGGTGCTGCGCGCGGGATTGGCCACGAGCATCCGCCAGGCGCGGCAGTTCGTCCGGCACGGGTATTTCCAGGTCAACGGCTCGGCCACGGACATTCCCAGCTTCCGCGTGAAGCCAGGCAGCGAGGTCCGCTTCCACGCCACACACCTGAAGCTGCTCATCGTACGGGAGTCGTTCGAACGGATGAAGGGGCGCTCCGTGCCGCCCTATCTTCAAGTGTTGGGTGAGGGAGAAGGAATGCGATACCTGCGCCTCCCCGAGCGGGAGGAGATTCCCGTCGACGTGAACGAGCCGTTCATCGTCGAGTTCTACGCCCAGCGAAGCTGAGGGATTCTCGGCCCCGGCGCTCGCAATCGCAGGCCCCCTGATGCGTTTGGATTGTCGAAGTCCGCAATCTCAGCCTCAAGGGGACGCAATGAAACACTCGCACCGACACACCCCATCCATCGCCGCATGGTTCCTATCAGCAGCGCTGTTGTTGCAAGCGTGCGGCGGCACGGGCCTGGTGGAAACCCCAGACATGGGGGCGCCACGTCACCCGACGACGAGCGCACTGACGGATGAAGCAGAAGCTTCCGAGGATCTCCTCACCCAGCTCCAGGCCGTCCCTGGCCTCACGGTGGAGGGGGAAATCAACTCCCCCATTCCGGGGACACGCTTCTTCCAGCTCGCCTTGGAACAACCCGCGGACCACCGGCGCCCCTCGGGAGAGCGCTTCCAGTTGCGCCTGTGGCTCCTGCATCGCTCCGTCACGGCTCCGATGGTCCTGTTCTCCACCGGTTACGGCGACTTTCCCTTTCCCGTCCAGGTTGAGCCCACGGCGCTGCTCGGCGCGAACCAGATAGCCGTGGGGCACCGATTCTTCGGCAGTGCACGCCCCGCTTCCAACAACTGGAGGCAGCTCGACATCTGGCAGGGGGCCAACGACCTGCACCGGCTCGTCCAGGCCCTCAAACCCCTCTACCCCCAACGCTGGCTCACCACGGGGATCAGCAAAGGAGGAATGACCTCCGTCTACCACCGTTACTTCTTCCCCCACGACGTGGACGCCACGGTTGCTTACGTCGCCCCCAGCTCTCACGGAGTGGACGATGCACGCTACGTCCGCTTCCTCCATCAGGTCGGAGACGAGGCCTGCCGAGCGAGACTACGCGACCTCCAGGTGGACGTCTTGCGGCGGCGTGAGCAACTGCTTCCTGTCTTGGAGCAATGGGCGGTGGCCCAGGGCGTGACGTTCCATCACCTGGGCTTGGATCGAACGTTGGAGATCACCACCACCGAGCTGCCGTTCTCCTTCTGGCAGTACTCCGGCGACTGGCGGTGCACGGAGATTCCGCTTCCGGGTGCGCCGCTCGAGGAGGTCTTCGCCTTCCTCGACGACATCGTCCCGTTCGCGACCAGCTTCAGCGACTTCGCCATCGCGTACTTCGAGCCCTACTACTACCAGGCGGCCACGGAGCTCGGCACCTACCGGCTCCCCACGCGGCACCTGAGGGGCCTGCTCCGCTACCCAGGCCAGAACACTCCCGCCACCTTCGTGAGATTCCCCATCACGGAGGACTTCGATGAGGACCTGATGCCGCGCGTGGAGCACTGGGTCCGGCACCAAGGGAACCGGATGTTGTTCATCTACGGCGAGAACGACCCCTGGTCCGCCGGCGCCTTCGACGTGCGCGAGCGCAACGACTCCTTCCGGTTCTACGTACCAGGTGGCAATCACAACACCGCTGCAATCACCACACTTCCGGAGGCGCAGCGCGCACGAGCGCTGGAGCGCCTCTACTCGTGGATGGGCGTGTCGCTTCCTTCGGCCGAACGCCACACCCGAATGAACGAGGCCACTCTCGCCCCCACGCCCCTCCTGGAAGGCCGCTTCCGGATGTAGCCCGCCCCGCCCCGAACGCGAGGAGATTCCCGTCGATGTGAACGAGCCAGACATCGACGAGTCCCACGCCCAGCGCAGCTGAGGACCTGGGCCCCCACCATGGGGTGCCCAGCCTCGTACGAATTTCCCGCTATGTCATGCCCCCTTGGACGTTTGGCTTGCCGGAGCCCACCACCTCAACCTCGGGGAAGTCATGAGACATCCGCACCGACCCTGCCCATCCACTGTCGCATGGGTCTTTTCCGCCGCACTGCTTCTACAAGCGTGCGGCGACCCGGCAGCGGTGGAGGTGGAGTCCACGAACCTGGAGGCTCCGCGACAACACGCGACACGCCCCCTGACGACGGGAGTGGGGGCGTCCGAGGACATCCTCACGCAGCTCCAGTCGATTCCAGGCCTCACCGTGCTCGCGGAGGAGCCCGCCCCCTACCCCGGGACACGCTTCTTCAAGCTCAGCCTCGAGCAACCGACGGACCACCTGCGTCCACAGGGGGAGCGGTTCCCGTTGTTGATGACCCTTCTCCATCGCTCAATCACCGCGCCCATGGTGCTCGCCTCCACCGGCTATGGCAGCGACGACTTCTATTACGAGGAAGAACCCACGAAGCTCCTCGAAGCAAACCAGCTCGCCGTCGGGCATCGCTTCTTCACTCCCTCACGCCCGGCCTCCAGCAACTGGAAGCATCTCAACATCTGGCAGTCCGCCAATGACTCTCACCGCATCGTCCAGGCCTTCAAGCCGCTGTATCCCCAGCGGTGGCTTCACACGGGAGCCAGCAAGGGAGGCATGGCCGCCGTCTACCACCGTTACTTCTTCCCAGACGACGTGGACGCCACCGTCGCGTACGTGGCCCCCAACTCATACGGCGTCAGCGATGTCCGCTACGTCCACTTCCTCAATCAGGTCGGGGATGAGGCATGCCGCGCGAAACTCCGCGGCTTCCAGCGAGAGGTCCTGATTCGCCGCGAGGAAGTGCTTTCCGTCATGGAGCAATGGGCCGCGACCAAAGGGTTGACCTTCCATCAACTGGGAATGGACCGGGCCTTCGAGTTCTCCGTCCTCTCGGGACCGTTCATCCTCTGGCAGTTCGGCGGCGCGAGGGCGTGCGCACTGACACCTCCACCCGGCGCGCCGGCGGCGGACCTCTTCGATTTCCTCGTGGGAATCTCGATACCGCAGGGGCTCAGTGACACCGAACTCCCAAGCATCGAGCCCTATTACTACCAGGCCGCCACGGAGCTGGGCTCCTTCCGCCCTCCTACTCAACATCTGAGTGGTTTGCTCCGCTACCCCGGGCAGTACACTCCCGCCGCCCTGGTGTCGTTCCCCATCACGGAGCGCTTCAACCACGGCCTCATGCGCCGCGTGGAGCACTGGGTCCATCACTGGGGCGAACGGATGCTGTTCGTCTATGGGGCGAACGACCCATGGTCCACGGGGGCATTCAGCGTCCGCGAGCGCAACGACTCCTTCCGCTTCGACGTGCCGGGCGGCAATCACCGGGCGAACATCACCCGGCTCCCCGAAGCGGACCGCGCCGTGGCCCTGGAACGCCTCTTTTCGTGGATGGACGTCTCCGTCCCTCCCACCCAACTCCAGTCACGGCTGGATGAAGCCGCCCTCGCCCCAGCTCGCAGCCGGCCGCGCCATTTCCCGCTGTAACCCCTCACAACCCGAGCCCTCACGGACGCAAATGTGCGGGCTCGAGTTGAATCACCGTGAAGACAAGCGCCGGAAGAACCGGCGCAGATGCGGCAGGAAGTAGAGCCCAGAGGCCACGAGCATCAGTGTCGAGACGACCCAGAACTTCGTCGACAACTCGTCCAGTCTGTTCAAGTGCAGGCTCAAGCCGAAGAGACACACCCAGAGCCCGAGCAGCGCCCCGGTCGTCAGTCCCGAGCCCTTCTTCACTTGCCGGCGCCCCTCGAAGCTCGTGAAAGGCAGCTTCTTGCGTGCGGACATCCATTCGTCCTGCCAGGTCCCGAGGACATAGGGAATCACCTCCCACTCTCGTGGCCAGGGCAGCTCGTCCCCCACCGCCAAGCTCTTGCGCTCGACCGCGGCCTTGAGCGCCGCGGCCCCTTTCGGGTCGGAGACGTCCATCGCCTCCTCGACCTCCGCGTTCTCGAGCAGCCAGCCCTCCCAGAGCTGTGCTTTGCCCGAGACACTCCGGCAGGCGCCATTGTTGAACTCGATGCGACGCACGACCCGGCCGGCTTCGCAGTGCAGGACATACAGCTCACTGGCCGCGGTGCGCGCCCTCACCCAAATCACCGGCCCGTGGACCTGCTCGGACAAGGTTTGCGCGGTGGCCTCGCCATCCTCGCCAACCGGCAACGTCAGCTCCACCCAGTCCACGACGGAGCGCGCCGGGCAACGGCCCTTGACCTTGGGATTGAAGCCGGGCGGCACGGCTTCGCGCACGTAGACTGCATTCACGATGTCCATGCATCCTCCGAGGCCTGGAACGGTGCCTGGCCTTGACCTTGACGAGTGGAGACGGGGCGGCTCACGGCAACAGCGCGGCGCGCATCGCCTCCACGGACTGGAACAGGAGCGCGGGAGAATGCCGCGCCAACGCATCCGGCAGTGTGTAACCCCACCCCACCGCCGCGGCGGCGATGCCTGCCTCGCGGGCCGCTTCGATGTCGCGAATCTCGTCGCCGATGGACAGCGCCTCGCCCGGGGCCACGTGGGTTTTCTTGAGCATGCGGCGGAACTTCGCCGCCTTGCCGAAGAGCGCCGCGCCGCAATCGAAGTGCGTCACCGAGTCCACCAACGGCCCCATCACCGCTCGCACCGACGCCTCGGTGTCCGAGCTGATGATGGCCACCGTCACGCCCGCGGCCTTGAGCGACGCGAGCAGCTCCGGCACGCCTGGGAACAGGGGCGTCGAGGACGCCGCCGCCAGCTTCTCCTTGCGCATGTGATTGACGATGGCGGGAAGCCGCCACAGCGGCACCTTGGTGCGCGCCATGATTTCGCGCCCGGAGAGCCCTCGCAGCTCCTGGAACTCGTCCGGAGACAACCGGGAGAAGCCGAAGCGGTCCGCCACGTCATTGAACACCGACTGGAACCAGGGGAAGGAGTCGGCCAGCGTGCCGTCGAAATCGAAGATGACCAGGCGGTAGGGAGGCATGGGGGCGGCCCTGAGGGAAGCGGCGGCGAGTCATACCAGAAACCCCGCATGCCACGCGCCGCGTGCTCCCGCTCCCTCGGAGACATGGGAGCGAACAGCAGGGCTTGCGGGTCAGCCCATCGCATCCACCGCGACGCGTCCAGGAACCCCTTCAACGTCAGACAGAGCCGTTAGAGTGGTTCTCGCGATGCCAGCCATCATCCATGTCGACATGGACGCCTTCTATGCGTCCGTGGAGCAACGGGACAATCCATCCCTGAAGGGCAAACCGCTCATCGTGGGCGGACATGCTCAGCGGGGTGTCGTTGTCGCCGCCTCCTACGAAGTCCGCCCCTTCGGCGTGCGCAGTGCCATGCCCATGTCCCGCGCGATGAAGGCCGCGCCGCACGCCATCGTGGTGAAGCCCCGGTTCCCCGCGTACGCGGAAGCCAGCGAACAGGTCTTCGGCATCTTCGAGCGCTACACGCCGCTCATCGAGCCGCTCTCGTTGGATGAGGCCTTCCTGGACGTGACGGCCTCGGTGGGGCTGTTCGGTGCGCCGGCGGACATCGCCCGACGCATCCGCAAGGACATCGCGGACGAGCTGAAGCTGCCGTGTTCTGCGGGCATCGCCACGGTGAAGTTCGTGGCGAAGATTGCCTCGGACCTGGCCAAGCCGAACGGCCAGCGAGAGGTCCGCGCCGAGGAGACCGTGGCCTTCCTCGCCGGGCTTCCGGTGTCGCGGCTGTGGGGCGTGGGGCCCAAGACGGAGCAGGCGCTCCAGCGCTCCGGACTCAAGACGATTGGCGATGTGGCGACCAAGGACGTCGAGTGGCTGGAGGAGCGGCTGGGAACGAGCGGACGGCACCTGTGGGAGCTCTCGCAGGGCATCGATGCTCGCGAGGTCGTCCCGGACCGCGCGGCCAAGAGCGTGGGCGCCGAGGATACGTTCGAGGAGGACCTCTCCGGCGTGGACGTCTTGAAGCCTCACATCCACGCGCAAGCGCTGCGGGTGGCGCGGCGGCTGCGGCGCGCGGGAGTGAAGGGCCGCGTGGTGCAGCTCAAACTCAAGCTCGCGGACTTCACGCTCCTCACGCGTCGCACCACGTTGCGAGAGGTGACGGATGATGGACAGACGCTCTATCGCGCCGCGCTGGAGTTGCTGGAGCGAGCGCATGAAGGCAAGCCCATCCGGCTCACCGGCGTGAGCGTGCAGCTCGACGAGGTGCCGCCGCAGTTGGGGCTCTTTCCGGCTGCGTCGCCGAGGACGGCGAAGCTCAACGCCGCGTTGGACCGCATCGCGGACCGTTTTGGCAGCAAGGCCATCACCACCGCGGACATCGCGGGCAGTGACGCGCCCGCGGACGACGGGCATCGCTCCGAGCGCCCCGTGGACAAGCGCCGCGACGGGCACTGAGCGCCGCGAGGCTCAATCCGCGGCGGGCACGATGTCGGGCGGAGGTGGTTGTCTCGCGGCTTCGTCGCGGGACATGACGAGCACGCCCACGAGTGCGAGCCCGCCCCCGAGGACCTGCACCCAGTCGGGCGTCTCGCCCAGGAGGGGCACGGCCCACAGCGTGGAGAGGACGGGCTCGCCCAGTGATGCCACCGCGACGAAGGGCGCGGAGAGATGGCGCACGGAGGCATTGAGGAGGGAGTGGCCGAGCAACTGAGGGACCAGGGCCAGCCCCACCAGGACCCACCAGGTGCGCGGCGTGAAGCCCGTCAGAGGCGAGTCGATGAAGAGATGCGCGGCCATCAACGCCACGGCCGCGACGGCGTAGACGACACCGACGTAGGTGCCCAGCGACATGCTCTCTCGCACGCGGCGGCCGATGACGAAGTAGACGCCGGCCATGATGGCTCCGGCCACGGCAAGCAGGTCGCCCCAGAGCGCCGTGCCTCCGGCCGCGAAGTCCCTGGCACCGATGAGGACGCTGCCCGCGAGGCACAGGGCCAGGGCCATCAAGCCACGAGGGCCCACGCGCTCGGAGAGCGCGACCCAAGCGAACAGCGTCACCCAGACAGGTTGGGTGGTGACCAACGCCACGGAGCTCGCGACGGTGGTGTACTGAAGCGACGCGATCCACGTCGCGAAATGCAGTGCCAGCGCGAGGCCCGACAGCACCAGCCAGCCCCACGTGCGCGCGGAGAAGGACGAAAGTTCCGCGCGGCCACGCACGAGCGTCAAGGCGAGTAGAGGCACCGCCGCCAACGTCAGGCGCCACGCGGAGATGGCCAGGGAGGGCGCCTCCGCGAAGCGGATGAGCGGCGCGGCCCAGGACACGGCCACGACGCCCAGGACCAGGCCACCATAGACTCGCGTTCGCGAGGCATCCGCGCCAACAGAAGCGCTCACGCCTCGCCGGCACCCGGGCCGGAGGAACCCGCCGCGGCGGAACTCTCTCCGGAGGAACGACGGCGGCGACGACGACGGCGGCGCTTGCGCGGCCCACCCGGCTCGGCTCCATCACCCTCGGCGGCATCCGCGCGCGGAGGTGGTACCTCTCCAGCCTTCCACGCCTCGAGCTGCTCGCGATGCTCGCCCGTGGCCTCCACCGTCATCTCGAACACGGTGAGGGCTTCACCAAACAACGGATGCCGACGGAACGCCGCGCTCTTGCGCCGACGCTCACCCGACAACGTGCGCTGCGCGAGGAGCAACATGCGGCAGCGCTCGGCGATGCGGCGGGGCAAACGCGCCGTCTGTACGAAGCCCGCGAGCAACTCCTCCACCACCTGCGACACCGACGGACGGCCCCCCTCCTGCGGCTCGGCGGGCGGCGCCGAGTGGCTGATGGGCACCAGCAGCGCCGCGAGCAGGATGGCGTCGTCGAGCGGCTCTCCCGCCGCCACGCGCCGGTCCAGCGCTTGCGCGAAGGCGTAGAAGGTCTTCTCGCCCTCCTTGCCATGCTGCTTGAGGTACGCGTTCACCGGAGGCAGCAGCAGCTTGAGCGCATCCAGCGCGTCCAGCAGCTTGAGCGCCGGCGCGGACACGCCCCCGCGGATGAGCCGGAAGGTCTCCTCCAACAGCCGCGCCGGAGCGCAGCGCGGCAGGTCCTCCACCGCGCCCTCCATCGCCGCGTACGTCCGCGACTCGATGTCCAGGTCCAGCTTCGCCGCGAAGCGCACCGCGCGCAGGATGCGCACCGGGTCCTCGCGCATGCGCACCTCGGGGTCGCCGATGGTGCGGATGAACCGCTCATCCAGGTCTCGCCGCCCTCGGACGTAGTCGATGACGCGGCCTTCGCTCACGTCATAGAACAGGCCGTTGATGGTGAAGTCCCGGCGGCGCGCGTCCTGCTGCGCCGTGCCGAACACGTTGTCGTGGGTGATGAGCAGGTCATCCCCCCCGTTGTCCCCCTCCTCCTCCTGCGCCGAGGGCGACGCCGCGTCCAGCTCCGTCGGATTCGCGCGGAAGGTGGAGACCTCGATGATCTTCCCACCCTTGAAGTACACGTGCGCCAGCCGGAAGCGCCGGCCAATCAGCCGGCAGTTGCGGAAGATGGCGCGCACCTCGCCCGGATGGGCGCTGGTGGCCACATCGAAGTCCTTGGGCTTGCGGCCAAGCAACAGGTCCCGCACGCACCCACCCACCAGGTACGCCTGGTGCCCGTGCTGGTGCAGCCGCAACACGACCTTCAACGCGTCCGGGTCCAGTTCGTCCGGGTCGATCTCCGCCGGCTCGCCCGTGGAGCGGACGTGCGGCGCGTGCAACTCCCGCTCGAAGGGCGTCGGCTCGGGCTCGGGCTCGAGCACCGTGGGCACCTGCTCCACCTCGTCCTCGGCCGCGTCCGCCGCGTCCTGAGCCTCGGCGGCGGCCAGCACCTCCGCCGCCACCAGGCCCGCCTCGTCGAACCCACCGTCGAGCGCGTCGACCTCATCGTCATCGTCGCCGTCATCGTCCCCCTCGTCCTCGGCGGGGCTTGCTCGCGCGCCAGCGGAGGACGGGGATTCAGGTGAGACGGGGGACGGGGGAATCACTTCAGAAGGGGCTGATTCAGCGGCCACGGACTCGGGGGCACTCGCCTGTTCCGAGGGGGCTGCCGTCAGCTCCAGATTGGAAGACATGGAAGAAACCTCTTGGTCACCGCGCTCGGAGCCCATTGCCGCCTCGAACGAGGCACCCTCGCGCGCGTCAATTTCGGGCGCAGGTGGCAGCGGACCGCCGGCAGGCGGCGTTTCAGTCAAAACTCGCGTCATCACCGTGGACACCCCAAACGGGGTGCTTCAGGGGCAGCCGTCTATAGCGCATCCGCCCTGGCGGGGAGTAGCGCACTTTCTGCGGGTCCACCGGACAGGTGGAGCGCTTCCACCCCACCCAGCCCTGGCCCCACCCGAAAGAGCTTGTCCGTGCGTTCAAGGAAGCGTCGAAAGGCATCCTGTTCCAGCTCGCTCCAGGGCAGTGAAAAAGAGTCCGCCACGAGTATCAACCCATGGCCCGAGGCCGGCGGAGCGGCTTCCGCCCCACCCCAAGACTCTGTTCCGTATCAACACTCAAGGCTCGTGAAACGTTCTGGAGACGTCCCAATCAGCGTGCCAGAGGCCCCTCGGACGGCGGCCCACCAGGCTCACCCCACCCTCCCCGCTAGGTAGGCGGCTTGCCACGGCCCTTGTGGTTGCGAGGCAGGGCATGGTGGATGAGCGACACATAGTCCACCGCCTGCACGGGCGGAGGCGGGGGCGGCGTGCCCAGCGCGGCGAGCCGCTTGCTGAACGCGGAGAGGATGTCCGGCATCGGACGCATCGCCGCGAGCAACTTGTTGGGCCCTTCCAAGGCCTGCGACAGCGCCACGGCCGCCTGCTGCAGCGGCAGGCCCCGGCGCAGCAGGTCCTGGAACGAGTTGGAGAGGGTGATGATGTTGTGCCCCGCCGTCTGCACCATCTCCACCGCGATTTTCAGCACCTGCGGCGCCGACAGGTGCCCGTCCGCCAGCAGCACCAGGGCCGCCTGGAAGTAGTTGAAGATGGGCACCACCCGAGGCCCATACGGCGTGAAGTGCGCCGGCGGCGTCAGCTTGTCCAGGTGGATGAAGATGCGGCGCACCGGGTCCGAGACGGGAATCTGCTTCCACGCCGCGCGCACGCGCTCCGCGTCGTCCGGATAGACGCCGCCCGCCTCCAGCACCTGGGACAACACGCGCTCGTCCACGCGGCCGGCAATCAGGTCCGCGAAGAGCGAGTAGATGAACGCGTCCGCCTCCGCGTCGTCGCCGAAGAGGACTTCCTCCGCCTCGGCCGGGGCCTTCACCCGGCTCTCGAGGATGGCGGGCAGCTTGTAGCCCACCTGCCCGCGCAGCGCCCGGAAGCGCCCGCGCAGGAGGTTGCCCACGTTGTCCTTGAGGACGAACTCGTCCCACCGGACGCCATCGAGCTTGAGCTTCTCCTCCAGCACGGCGCGCATCTGCTTGGGGCTGCCGGAGACGATGCACAGCCGCGAGTCGCCGTTCTCCGACAGCTCGCGGATGAGCGCGCTCGCGCCCGGCACGGCGACCTTCTCGTGCGCCTTCTGGAACGCCGTGCGCAGCAGGTCGCGCAGCGAATCGAAGTCCGTCTGGAGGTACGTCTTGTCCAGGTCCCAGCGGTAGATGCGCCGCGGCGGCCGCGGGTCGATACGGTCCGGCAGGCTCACTTCAGGAGACCTTCCCGGATGGAGTTCCCCAGGTTGTTCGCCACCACCTTGGCGGCCACCTTGCCCGCGTTGGCGATGGCGCGCGCCTTCGAGCGCCCATGCGCCTTGATGAAGATGCGGTCAAACCCGAGGATGGGCGCGCCGCCGTACTGGTTCCAGTCGGTGATGTCCTTGATGCGCTGAATCCCGCTGGACAGCATGGCCAGGCCCGCGCGCCACCGCAGGCTCTCCTTGTAGGCGTACTGGGCCAGCTCCACCACCGTCTCGTGCACGCCCTCCAGCATCTTCAGGCACACGTTGCCCACGAAGCCGTCCGTGACGATGACGTCCGCGGTGCCCTTGGGGATGTCGATGCCCTCCACGTTGCCGATGAAGTTGATGTCCGTCATCGCCGACAGGCGCGCGTGCGCCTCCACCACCCGGGGCGGGCCCTTCTGGGGCTCGACACCGTTCGACAGGAGCGCCACCTTGGGCCGCTCGTTGCGGGAGATGATGCGCGCGTACTGCGAGCCCATCACCGCGAACGTCACCAGGTCGTCCGCGGTGGCCTCCACCGTCGCGCCCACGTCGAGGATGAGGGAGAAGGGGTCTTCCTTCGCGCCGCGCACCGAGCGCGTCGGGTACACCGTGGCCAGCGCCGCGCGCCGCACCCCGGGGATGAGCTGGAAGTGCCGTGCGCACGCCAGCACCCCCGCGCCCGTGTTGCCCGCGGAGACCAGCGCCTGGGCCTCGCCCTCGGCCACCAGCCGGGCGGCCACCGCCACCGACGCGTGAGGCTTGCGGGCCAGCGCCTCGCCGGGCTTCTCGTCCATGCCCACGAAGTCCGCCGCGTGCTGCACGGAGATGCGCTCGCCGTTGTGCTTCACCTCCGCGAGCGCGTTGTCGATGAGCGTACGGTCCCCGACCAGCAACGCATGGATGTTCGGCGAGTCCAGGGAGAGCTGCGCGGCGCCGCGCACCACCTCCGCCGGCCCATGGTCCGTCCCCATCACGTCGAAGGCAATCGTCACGGGCTGCGGCTGCTTGACCACCATGGCCTCCATCTTACGACCTTTGTCCGGCCCTCGCGCCTGCCATTCTCGCCTGAGTGGCGAGGGTTGCCGCCAGAACCGTCCCCAGAATCAGCATTCCCGCCGCCGTCCCATAGGGCGCCGCCGGGCCCAAGCGGGTGAAGAGCCACCCGCCCAACGCCGGGCCTACAATCCGGCCCAGGGAGCCCGCCGCCTGGAAGCCCCCCAGCGCCGCCCCCAACCGCTCCGGCGGAGCATGCAAGGAGACCAGCGCGGACATGCAGGGGTTCGTCAACGCCGAGCCCACCGCCAACAGCCCCATGACGGGAAACAACCACCCGTAGGTCGGCGCCACCGGCAGGAGGGCCAGGCCCACCGCCGTCACGCCGAACCCCGCCATGGCCACCTGTGCCTCGCGCCCCGTCCCGCCGCCCTCTCCTCCCACCAGCCGGCGCACCAGCCCACCCTGCACCAGCGCGCTGAGCACGCCCACCATCGCGAACAGCCAGCCCGCCCGCAGGCTTGCCTCGCGCAGCACCGCCGCGTCCGCCACCACCGGGTGCAGGAACAGGCCCCCCGAGAGCGGCACCGGCCCGGAGGAGAGAAAACGCGTGAGGAGGTACACGGAGAACGTCCCCTCCATCTGCGCGAAGGCGGTGGTGAACAGCAGCATCAACACCAGGCACTTCGCCACGACGGGAAGGCGCAGCGCCTGGGCGGCGCTCTTCAGGGTGCGCGCATGGACCTCGGGGCCACCGGGCGCCCGGGACTCCGGCAGGAACAGGTACGTGCAGACCAGGTTGACGGCCACCAGGCCCGCCGCGAAGAGGCCGATGGCGAGGTTGCCGCCCCACGCGCCCAGCAATCCCCCGAGCGCCGGCCCCAACACGAAGCCGATACCGAAGGCCGCGCCGATGACGCCCATGCCCCGGGCCCGCTCCTCCGGACGGGTGATGTCCGCGACGACGGCCTGCGCGGTGGCGATATTGCCGCCGGATATCCCGTCGATGACCCGCGAGAGGAACAAGAGCGGCAGCGAGTGCGCTCCGGCGAACAGGAGGTAGCCCAGGAGCGAGCCCACCTGGCTCACCAGCAGCACGGGCCTGCGGCCGAACCTGTCCGACAGCCGGCCCAGCACCGGCGCCGCCACCAGCTGCATCAACGAATAGACGGAGATGAGCAGCCCCACCGTGAATGGCGAGGCACCAAACTTCACTCCGTACACGCCCAACTGCGGAATCAAGATGCCGAACCCGATGAGGTCCAGCGACACGATTCCGAAGACGACGCGCAGTGACGCCGTCCGGCTCACCCGTGTCTCCCTTGACCGGCCATGAAAAAACCGCCGGAGCGCGAAAGATAGCGCTCCGGCGGTGGGAATGGCGCGGCAAGTCCGCGCCCCGCGACGATTTGACGCGTGGCTACAGCGCTTCCGCGGACTGGACGTTCCGGTTGGCCGTGTCGCGCTCGATGCAACCCTTGGTCAGCGTGTACTGGTACGTGCCCAACTCGTCACGCCAGTACTCGCCCTCGTACGGCCAGTAGAGCTGGTCGTCCGACACCGCCACGGAGAACTTGTACCGCTTGACGATGGCCGTGCGGCCGCCCGCCTTGAGCTGCTCCTCGAGGAACTCCTTCTCCTTCGTGGTGGTCTCGAACTTGATGCGCAGGCCGTTGGCGAGCAGCTGCTTGAGCGCGACCAGCTCCGTCTCCAGCTTGCCCTTGGCCATGATGCCCGCCTTGGAGATGAGACCGGTGCGGTGGACCTTCAGCTCCTCCAACAGCTGCTTGGACAGCTCGGAGTACTTGAAGGTGTCGCCGCGGCTGGCGAAGGCGTCCATCTCCCCTTCCAGCTCGAGGATGGAGTCGTTCGTCTTGCGCAGGTCCTGGTCCGTCAAGGCCAGGCGCAGGATGCGCTCCAGGATGAGGTCCGTCTCGTTCTTCTCCAGCCCCTCCTTGTTCTTCTTCTGCACGTCCGCGAGCACCGAGTAGTACTCGCCCGCCTCCATGCCCTTCTTCACCAGCGACTCGAGCTGGTCATGCACCGGCAGGTACGTGCGCTCGAAGTCCTGGAGGATGATGTTGCTCTCCCGGTAGCGGCAGTTCTCGTAATAGATGACCGCCTTGAGGATGAGCGCCTCCGGGAAGTACTCCTCGCGGAAGAACGGCGACGAGAGCGTGATGAGGTTGCCCAGCGCCTGCTCGTACTGGCCCACGCGGTAGTTGGCCCAGCTCGCCTCGAAGAGCGACTCCAGCCACTGCGTGTTCCCGCGCTCCACCTTGCCCAGGTAGAAGAGCGCGTAGCGGTTCTGCTGCATGCCGTAGTGCGTCCGGGCCAGCTGCATGAACGCCAGCTCGCGCAGGGACTTGTCCGCCTTGGCCTGGTCGGCGGACTTGCCCGCCATCGGACGGGTGAGGCGCACCACTTCCTTCATCGCGTCCACGGACGCCAGCATCTCCCCGTTGCCGCGCTTGGCCGCCGCGTCCTTCTGACGGCTGCCGTTGCGGAACGACGCCAGACCGTCCAGGTACCGCGCGCGCGGATAGAACAGGTCCGTCTTGGGAATCATCAGCGTCAGGCGCTTCACCTCGTTGAAGCTCTTGTCCGCGTCCGCGTTCTGCCCCACCTGGTCCAACGCGCGGCCTCGCACGAAGTGGTAGCGCGCCAGCAGGTAGCGGAACTCGTTGCGGTACTTCTCCGGGAACTCCTGGTTCGCGTGCCGGGCAATCTCGTCGAGGATGACGGTCTCGTTCTTCGTCTTGCGGCTGATGAAGAACAGCCACTCCAGGCTCGTCTTGAAGAACTTGGTGGAGGGCCCCAGCGCCAGCAGCTTGGAGAACTCACCCAGCGACGAGTGGTACATGCCCATGCGGTAGAGCGACTTGGCCAGCACGTAGCGCGCCTCGGTGTGCAGGCCCGCGAGCTTCGGGTCCGCCAGCAGCTCGTGCGACGCCATGGCGGCCTTCTCGTACTCGTCGTTCTTGAAGAGGCTGACGGCGATGTCCAGCCGCTGACGGTCCGCCGTCTTGCCGGACACATCCACCGCGTCGAAGGACATGGTGGGCGCGGGGGCCTTGGGGGCCTCCTGCGTCAGGTCCAGCCCGAACCCGCCGCTGCTCGGCGCGGGAGCCGGCGGCTGCGCGGGCGTGGGAGCGGGCGGCGTCGGCGTGGACGTGGCCGCGGCGGGAGACGCCGGGGTCGCGGTCGAGGCCGGAGCCACGGGAGTGGGGGCGGAGGCCTCCTCGGCGGTCTCCTCCGGCTCCGCGGCGGGCGCCTTGCCCTTCGCGTTGCGCGTCGACTTCTTCTTCGACTTGGAGGACTTGGCCGACGAGGCGCCCTTCTTCTTCTTCTTGGACTTGGACTGACCACCCAGGTCCAGTCCTTCGAAGTTCTGGGCGAAGGAAGGAGCCGACCACGCGAGCGCGAGCCCGAGGACGGCGAGACGGATGAGCCTGAAGGAGCGCATCATGACTCGGGGTTGGACGAGGGGAAGAAGAAGGACACGCCCAGCTCGAACAACAGCTGGTTGCGCAGGAAGTTTTCGTTGCGGCCCTTCTCCACGTAGATGAGGTCCCGCACCTCCGTGCGCAGCGTCACCCACCGGTTGAAGAAGAAGCGCATGCCCACGCCCACGTTGCCGCCCGGCGTGAGGTAGTTCTTCGCCAGCTTCTGGGTCGCGTCATCCAGGTCCGGCCCCCGGTACTGGACGGCCGAAGCCCCCACGACGCCGTACAGGTCGAAGTGGACGAACGTCTCCGCCAGCAGCGACAGCTTGCCGTAGATGGGCGCCCACTGGACGTCCACGCCACCCATCATCTTGATCTGCCCGGGCGCGTTCCCGTCCAACTCCGCCAGCTTGGGTGAGGCGCACCCGCGCGTGGAGTCGTCCGAGAACTCGCAGATCTGCGCCGCGCCGGACACCGCGTTGAGCGCGTAGCCCGCCCGCAGGCTCACACCCACCGTCTCCACGGGGTGGTAGGTGAGCGTGCCGCCGAAGATGTACTTGGTGAAGAACGCGTCGCGCAGCGACAGCGTCGCCGAGGGGCTGAACTCGAAGCGGCCCTTCTTGAGGAACACGTGGCCCGACACGGGGCGCACGCGATCACGCAAGGGGCCCATCCGGTCCTTGTCCACCTCGGACACGTCGCCGGCCTCCTCCTCCTCGGAGGTGGACTGCGCATGCGAGAGCACCGGCGCCACGAGACACAGGGCGAGCAGCCAACGATAGAGCGACTTCATTCCGCGTCCCTCCCCGTCGAGCGGAAGGGCAGGAACAGCGAGATGCCGGCGTTGAGAGTCATCATGTTCTGGATGGCCCCCTTCGCGCTGCCCAGGGGCTGATCCACATAGGTGGTGTTGATGAGCGCCACGTTCACCGCCACGAAGTCCTTGGCGACGAAGCGCATGCCCAGGCCCAGGTCCGCCGCGGGGTTGAGCCCACGGCCCTCCAGCGACGAGGTCTCCGTCTTCACCACGCCCGCGCCCGCCAGCAGGTAGCCGTCGAAGTGCAGGATGGAGTTGAGGAAGGCCACCTTGCCATACACCGGGCTCCACTCGACGTCGCCCATCGCGGACCACTCGGGCACGGAGTTGTAGATCTTCGCGAAGAAAGCGCCCTTGGCCAGGCGCACGTCATCCGAGGGCACGACCTGCATCAGCGTGCCGCGCGCGGAGATGGCCAACGTATCCGCCAGGTAGTAGGCGCCCCGCAGGGACGCGCCCACCTTCGAATAGAACGGGTCGTTGACGGAGATGCTGATGAGCGGTGACAGCTCGAACCGCCCCTTCTTCCGGTACACCTTGCGCTGGACGCTCTTCACCCGGTCCTCCTGGGTGATGTCGGTCAGCGGCAAGAAAGCCTCTGGGGGTGGAGCCTCCTCTTCGACGGAACGAGAGGCCGTCGCGGCGGGCGCGGCTTCCTCCGCCGGCGGCGGCGTGGGGGATTCTTCCGATTTGGGCGTGGTCTCTTCCGTGAGGTCGAGTCCCATGCCCTCCTGGCTCTGCGCAGGTGCCAGACCGGGCACCAGGCACAGCACGAGCAGCAACGTGTGGCGATTCAAACCGGGGGCTCCGTGGGGAGGGGGGGAAAGACTCCACCGGGGGTTCAGCGCGACTCTTCTGCTGCTCCATCCTATCGGCCACATTCCCGAGCGGCAACCGCCCTGAAGATCCCTGTCCACCCCGTATCTCTTCGGTATTCCTGAACAATTCCAGGCGGAACACCGCGTCGCACGGGCGTTGGCGTCACAAGGTGCTGTGCTACCCTGGCCCCGTCAGTCGTGGGTCCCCGTGCCCCCTCCCCCCATTGTCGAGGTCTCATGAAGATGTCCGTGCGAGCCGCCCTCCTCGTATCCACCGCGCTGCTGCTGGGTGGGTGCAGCGTGAGCAGCGAGATTGGCAAGTCATGCAAGCTGGTCCGGAAGGCCACCCCCGAGGAGCTCGCGGCGGGCTCCGAGAAGACCGTCGATCTGCTGGAGGGCGAAATCGCGGACCAGCAGGACTTCATCTCCTTTGGTTCTCCCCTGTGTGAGGACCTCATCTGCGTGAGAGATCAGGACTTCCCTCGCGCGCGCAACCCGGACGGCTCGCTGGCCGTGGACGCCGTGGCCTTTGGCTACTGCAGCAAGCCCTGCGTGAGCGGCGCCAGCAATGCCTGCGAGGTGACGGACACGTCCGACGTGGAGCCGAACCTGCCGGGCCGCATGTCGTGCCGCTCGCTGCTGTTGGACCAGGAGACGCTCAACGCGCTGCGTGCCGCGGACGAGACCTTCTACCGGAACACCTTTGGAGAGAACAACTCGCCCTTCTTCTGCGCGGGTGCGCTTACCGCCGGGCAGGGTGGCTGACACTTTCCCGCGCGGGACGTAGACCTTTTCCCGCGCTTGGTTCGTAAAGGCAGGGCCCGCGTCGCAAGCGCAAGGAGCCCTGCCTCATGAACCGAACGGTCCTCTTCCTCTCCCTGGCGGGAAGCCTCGCTCTCGCCGCCCTGGTGTTGGGGTTGCCTCAGGTGACCCAATCGAGGAAGGAGCCCCCCACCGAGGTCGCGGCTCCTCCTCGGCCCCCGCCCCCGCCTCCCGTCCAGAACACGCCCGGCTCGCTGACGATGACGAGCCGCCTGTCGCATCCGTATGTGCCCTCGGGCAGCTCGGAGGTGTTCGCCACGGTGGACCTGACGGGCGCGGAGGTCCCCGGGGCCAGGCGCAGCCCGGTGAACCTGGCGCTGGTCATCGACCGGTCCGGCTCCATGTCCGGCTACAAGCTGGCGCAGGCGAAGCAGGCCGCGCGGCACCTCGTGGGCCTGCTTCGTGAGGAGGACCGGCTGGCCATCGTCCACTACGGCTCGGACGTGAAGAGCCTGCCCGCGTCGAGCGTCACGCCCGCGCAGCGCGAGCGGATGCTCCAGTACGTGGATGGCATCTGGGATGACGGCGGCACCAACATTGGAGCGGGGTTGTCCGCGGGCCGCTACCAGCTCTCCACCGCGCAGAGCGACTTCAAGGTCAACCGGCTCATCCTCATGAGCGACGGACAGCCCACCGAGGGCATCACCGACAACGATGGCCTCACCCGGCTGGTGCAGGAGCTGCGGGCCTCGGGTGTCACGGTGAGCTCCATCGGCGTGGGCACCGACTTCAACGAGGACCTGATGCAGGGCTTCGCCGAGTACGGCGGCGGCGCGTATGGATTCCTCGAGGACGCGGGGCAGCTCGCCGCCCTCTTCCAGAAGGACCTGCAGCAGGCCTCCACCAGCGTGGCTCGGGGCGTGTCGCTCACCTTCACGCTGCCCCCGGGCACGTCGCTGGGCGAGGTGCTTGGCTACAACGCGCACCAGTCCGGCAACCAGGTCACGGTGGCGCTGCCGGACTTCTCCGCGGGCCAGCTCGAGCGCGTCGTCGTGCGGCTGGTGACGACGGGCGAGAGCGTGGGCCAGACGGTGCGGGTGCTGGACTTGAAGCTCGCGTACACGGACCTCATCCGCAACGTGGGCGCGGAGAACACCGCCGCGCTGTCCGCCGTGGTGACGGACCGCGCCGAGGAGGTGCTCGCCCGCCAGGACAAGGATGCGACGCTGTACTCGGTGCGGGCCCGCAGCGCGGCCAACCTCAAGAAGGCCGCCGAGGCCCTGAGCGAAGGACGCCGCGAGGAGGCCGCCCTCTACATCCGCCAGAACCAGGCCATGTTCGACCAGGCCAGCACCGTGGCGGGCTCCGCGGCCGTGGCTCCGGAGAAGGCCGCGCAGCAGGCCACCCTGGATGAGTACGAGAGCGCCACCAGCGACGAGCAGATGCGCTCCGCCGTCAAGCGCTCCAAGGCCAAGGCCCTGCGCGACTTCGGGCGCGTGGGCTCCACCTACTGAGTCCACCGCGCGGCACGTCCTCCACTGGACGTGCCGCGTCGATGGCGGATGCACCGAGCTCTGGATACCTCACGCGGCTCGAGGCAGCAGCGCTCGCATCGCGGCCCCGCGCCCTGCCGAGAACTCGAGTCCAGTGGCGTCCTGCGTCGAACAGTTGACGCCACGCAGCCACGCGGCACGGGCCCCCCTCTGGAATAGTCCGGCCTGTCTGGATTGCCAGCAGACAACCGTTCGGGTGCACGGTGTGTCCACGCTGGACCGGCTGGAGCGTGAGCGGGCGTGTGCACCTGGTGTGTGCTCGAGCATGCCGGGCGACTTCCAGGTTGACCGTCGGAATCACCCCGCCCTATCTCCGCGTTCCTCCTGGCTTCGGCTGGAGAACGCACGGAGGCTGGACCGAATGGCGAGCGGCAACACCCCTTGGGTCGGGGTCATCATGGGCGGCAAGAGTGACCTCGAGTACCTGCAGCCGGGCATCGATGTGCTGAAGGAGCTGGGCATCCCGCACGAGGTGCGGGTGGTGTCCGCGCACCGCACGCCGGATTGGATGATGGAGTACGCCTCCACCGCGGAGTCTCGCGGCCTGTCGCTCATCATCGCGGCGGCCGGAGGCGCCGCGCACCTGCCGGGCATGGTGTCCAGCAAGACGCTGCTGCCCGTCATCGGCGTGCCCATGCCCACCACGCTGCTCAACGGCATCGACGCGCTCCTGTCCATCGTGCAGATGCCCAAGGGCGTGCCCGTGGGGACGCAGGCCATCGGCAAGCCGGGCGCCGCCAACGCCGCCCTTCATGCCGCGTCCATCCTCGCGCTCAAGTATCCGGAGCTGCGCGAGCGGCTGGCCGCCTGGCGCAAGGCGCGCACCGATGAGGTGCTCGCGCATCGGGAGCTGTCATGAGTCCTCGCGTCGTGTTGCCGGGTGGAACCATTGGCATCCTGGGCGGCGGCCAGTTGGGGCGCATGATGGCCTTGGCCGCGCGCACGCTGGGCTTCCAGGTGCAGTCGCTGGACCCGGATGCGTCGTGCCCCTCGCGCTCCGTCGTGGACCGCTGCATCACTGCGTCCTTCGCGGACACCGCCGCCGCGGAGGAGCTGGCGAAGGGCTGCGACACGGTGACGCTCGAAATCGAGAAGATCCCCCTGCCCACGCTCGAGGCCGTGGCCCGTCACACGCCCATGCGCCCGGGCGCCTCCGTGCTGCACATCATCCAGCACCGCGGCCGGCAGAAGGGCTGGCTCGCGCGCAACGGCTTCCCCGTGGGCCCGTGGCGCGAAGCCCACTCCGCCGATGAGCTGGCGCAGGCCATCGAAGCGCTCGGGGGCCGCTGCTTCGTGAAGTCCAGCGAGGGCGGCTACGACGGCCGCGGCCAGGTGGAGGTGAAGACCGCCGCCGAGGCCCCCGCCGCCTGGCGCGAATTGGGTGAGCGCTCCGTCGTGGTCGAAGCCGCGCTGGACCTCCAGTCGGAGCTGTCCGTGCTCGTGGCGCGCAGCCCCAAGGGTGAGATGGCGGTGTATCCCCCCGCCTTCAATCACCACGAAGAGCGCATCCTCGCGTGGTCGCTGCTCCCAGGTCCCCTCCCTCCCCGCGTCGCCGACCGCGCCACGGAGCTCGCGCGCGGCATCACCGAGGCACTCCAGGTGGAGGGCCTCCTGGTGTTGGAGCTGTTCCTGCTGCGCGACGGCACCGTGCTGGTGAACGAGTTGGCGCCCCGGCCCCACAACAGCTTCCACTCGACGGAGGTCGCCTGCCTCACCTCCCAGTTCGAGCAGGCCGTGCGCGCGGCGTGCAACCTGCCGCTGGGCTCGGTGGAGGTCGTGCGGCCCGCGGCCATCGTCAACCTCCTCGGCGACTTGTGGCTGCGCGAGGGAGGCCCTCGCTTCGAGGACGCCCTGGCGCTCCCCGGCGTGCGGCTGCATCTGTATGGCAAGCGCGACGCTCGCAAGGGCCGGAAGATGGGGCACTTGTCCGCCGTGGGCACCTCGCCCGAGGATGCCCTCGCACGCGTGAAGGCCGCGGCCGCCGTGCTCGGAGTCTGACGACCTCATGAAGACCAATGCCGCGCGGCTGCTTGACTCGTTGGGCGTGAAATACACGCTGCGCGACTACGAGGTCGACCTCGAGGACCAATCCGCGGAGTCCGTCGCCGCCAAGGTCGGCATGCCGGCCGAGCAGGTGTTCAAGACACTCGTCGCCCGGGGAGACCGCACGGGCGTGCTCATGGCGGTGGTGCCCGGCAACGCGGAGCTGGACCTCAAGGCGCTCGCGCGGCTGAGCGGAGACCGCAAGGTGGACACCGTTCCCCTCAAGGAACTCCAGCCGCTCACCGGCTACGTGCGCGGGGGCTGCACGGCCATTGGCGGCAAGAAGGACTATCCCGTCTACGTCGACGAGACGATGGAGCTGTTCGACGAGGTGGCCGTCTCCGCGGGCATCCGAGGCACGCAGATGGTGCTCGCGCCCGCCGACTACCTGCGGGTGACGAAGGCCAAGGTCGGCCCCATCTCTCGCGACAAGACCTGAGCCGCCCTCCGCTCAGGTCGCCGCGCCCTGCTCCGGCACGAAGAGCACCTTGCCGGAGGTCATGTCCGCAGAGGCGATGCGCACCGCCTCGCCCGCGGACTCCAGCGGCAACCTCGCGCGCACGGGGGTCTCCAGCTCACGCCCCACCAGGGACGGCACCCCCATCAACGCCTTGAGCTGCTCGCGGCCAAAGCCCCGGCGCGCCCACTCCGACAACGCGAACCCGTCCACCGTCTTGCCCCCGAAGATGACGTCGCCCGGGTCGATGCGGCACTCCTGCTCCGACAGCGCGCCGTACACCGTCACCCGCCCCCCTTCCGGCAACGCGCTGAGCAACTGGCCCGTCAGCCGACCCGCCACCGCGTCGAAGGCCAGCGTCACCTTGAGCTGGTGACACATCAGCCGCAGCCGCTCCTGGAACTCGGGCTCGTCGCTGCTCAGCACGTGCTCCGCGCCAAGCCCGCGCAAGAGTTCCACCTGCTCCGCGCGCCGCACCACGTGCACCATCGGGATGCCCCGGCGCCTCGCCAGCGCGCCCAGCATGCGGCCCACGCTGCTCGCCGCGGCCGTCTGCGCCAGCGCGGCGTGCGCTCCCACCCGGGCGCGCTCCATCAGCACCCACGCGGTGAAGGGATTGACGAAGAGGCTGGCGCCCTGCTCGTTGGAGATGTGTGAACGCAACGGGATGCACTGCTGCAACGGCACCACCGCGTACTCCGCCCACAGCCCGTCCCCACCCACCGGCGCCACACACGCCACGCGGCGGCCCACGAGCAGCTGCCCCGCGAGCCCACCCGACGCCACCACCGTGCCGCTGCCCTCGAAGCCCGGCACGGCCGGAAGCGTGTTGCGGATGCCGTACTGGCCTCGCACGAACTGGAGATCCGCCGGGTTGATGGGGGATGCGGCCATGCGCACCAACACCTGTCCGGCCGTGGGACGCGGCACCGCGCGGCGCTGCACCTCGAGCGACTCGGGGCGCCCGTCATAGGCATTGAGGACCAGCGCGCGCATCGCCACGGGGACAGGGGGGGCTCTCATCCGGCAGACCTTTTAATTCGCCCGGACGTGAAAGGGGGAGCCCCTCGCCTACCTCCCGGTGCTGGAGTGTCGATGAACGCCACCATTTTGCAGCTTCACCACCGAGAAGCCTTCGAGCGCACCGTGACACGCGCCCTCGCCGCGGGGGCCGGCGCGGGCTTGATGCAGCTCGTCACGGCGAAGCTGGGACTCACGCTGCCCCTGGCGTGGCTGGTCCCCGCGGCGGTGGTGCTGGCCTGCGCCCAGGGTGACAAGTGGGACCGCGTCCTGCTCGGAGGCCTGGGGTTGGCCCTCACGGCGGTGCCCTACTTCATGGGCATGGCGCCGGCCTGGACGGTGGCATGCAGCGCGGCGGCGGCGGGCTCGCTGCTGGTGCGCGCGCGGCTGAATGAGAAGGGAGTGGAGGGACAAGTCGCTGAGGCGCGCCCCACCCTCGTGCATCTGGGCCTGGGAGCGCTGCTGGGCGCGGGACTCACCCTGGCCGGCGTGGAGATTTCCCGCGTGTTCTCCGCGCGGCTGGCGGACCTGGCCACGCCCGCGTTGCTCGCGGCGGGCGCGACGGGCGCCATCCTGGGGCTCTTCGTGGGACTCAGCTCCGTGGCGGCGCATCTGGCCCTCACCGCGGACCCGGTGGAGGCTCGCGCCGAGGAGCTCATTCCCCGGCTCCAAGGAGACTTCCGGACGCAGTGCGAACGCGCGCTCGCGCTGTATCGCCAGTGTGGTCAGTCGCTCGCGCTGCTGCCTCGGGAGCCCGCGCGCGAGGAGCTGGCTCGCACGCTGGCGCGCATCACCCGCGACGCGGTGGAGCTGGCCTCCGAATGGGCCGGCGTGGAAGCCCAGCTCGAGGAGCGCGCGCAAGCGGAGTTGCAGGCCGAGCGCGAGGAGTTGGAGCGCAGCGCGAAGGCCAGCACCGACGCGGTGGCGCGCCGGCAACTGGAGGCGGCGGCCGCGTCGCTCGCGGAGGAAGTGGAGCGGCTGGGCGAATTGAAGCTGCGTCGCGAGCGCATCCTCGCGAGGCTCCGCGCGGAAGTGGCGCTGCTGGAGAGAGCACGCGTGGCCCTCCTGTCGCTGCGCAGTGGACAGGCACAGCTCAAGGCCGCGGAGCTGTCCGCGCTGGCTCGACGATTCCGCGCGTTGTCCTCCGTCCAGTGGGAAGAGGGACAGAGTCTGGACGCCGTCGCCACGCAGGCCACCCTCGCCTCCTCCCCCATCCAACCCGTGGAGGAGGGGCCTGCGGCACCCGTGGAGCCGTCCCGAATCCGGCCCTCGTGAGCGGGATTTCCCGGATGTCGAGTGCGGGTCAGCGGCCAAACAGGCATCCGCCCGCACGCTGAGTCACAGTTGTTACGGTGGTCTCTGGGCATGAACTGTAGACGTGGGTACCGTCAGGTAACATCTGCCCCGTCATGACCCACCCCCTCGTCCGACAGCCCGGTGTGATTCCTCTCTGGTTGTGGAACGGCACCGAGCCTGGGGTGAGTTCCTGGTTTCAACCCATCGTGGATCTGCGCGACGGCGAAATCATCGGCTACGAGGTGTTGTCGCGCGGGCAAGGCTCACTCGAGTCACCGCATGAGCTGTTCACGCATGCGAGGACCTCCGGCTACACGTGGGAGTTGGAGCGCGCGTGTTGGACGTCCGCGCTGCGCAGCATCTCGCGATTCCCCGAGGAGCTGCGGCGCGCGCCGTTCTTCTTCAACGTGAGTCCAGATGTATTGAGCGACCCGCGCTTTGGAGATGGCTCCACGCTGGCGCTGCTGGAGCGGCATGGACTGGGGCCGCGGCACCTGGTGCTCGAAATCACCGAGAAGGCCGTCATCGAGGATGGCGCGCTGCTCCAGCGGTTGACGCGCGAGTGTTCTGCGCAGGGCTTCGGGCTCGCGTTGGATGACTTCGGCGCGGGGCACTCGGGGCTCGTGACGCTGGTGCATTGCCTGCCGCGCTTCATCAAGTTGGACCAGGCGCTGGTGCGAGACATCCACCAGCACGACTACCGGCAGCACCTGGTGAAGTCGCTGGTCGCGTTCGCCTCCAGCGTCGACGCCATCCTCATCGCCGAGGGCGTGGAGACGTGGGAGGAGATGACGGTGCTGCTGCGGCTGGGCATCCGTCATGCACAGGGCTATCTGCTCGCGCGGCCGAGCCCCTCGCCTGGGCGTCCCTCCGAATCATTCGAGACCCGGCGCCGCGAGGCCATGCGCTCCCTGCTCTTGCGCGAGCACGCGGACGACACCACGGTGGGAGGGCTCGTCATCCGGCGGACCACCGTGGAGCCCTCCACCTCGTTCGACGCGGTGAAGAAGCTCTTCCACGACGCGCCCCACGTGGACCACGTGGTGATGCTGGCTGGAGCACGCCCCACGTCGCTGGTGACGCGCCGGAGCCTCGCCTCGTGGGCCCTGGGCCAGGCGCCCATGGAGCTTCCGCTCATCGTCGAGGACCAGATGGCCGTCACGGCGCTCGTGGAGCTGGCCATGGCGCGCGCGGCCGATGCCGTCTACGACCCGGTGGTGGTCACCGACGCGCAGGGCGCGTTCCTGGGCACCGTCACGATGAAGCAGGTGCTGCTGCGCGCCGGCGAACTCGCGGCGCGCCTCGGGACGAAGTAGCTCCCTCCGCGGATAGGGAGCCTTCGCTCCGCCCTATCACCAC
Source organism: Myxococcus stipitatus (assembly GCF_037414475.1). Next base: position 812,451 of record NZ_CP147913.1, read on the forward strand.
GTCAGGTGCAGGCGGCCGTCCTCGAAGATGAGGCCCGCGTCCTCCAGCCCCGTGGAGCCGTTCTCGACTCGCGGCAGCACGTTCTTGGGAGGCGAAAGCAGCGTGTCGCGGCCCTTCGCGAACCCCTGCCCGCGCACCAGCACCATGTATGCGCGGCCCAGCGCGAGCGCCCGCTCACGCGAAGGCGTCAACAGCCACGCGAGGTCCTTGTCACCTCCAGGCGCGGCGCGCCGCACGGAGGTTTCATCCAGCGTCCCCTTCGGGAAGAAGCGCGCGAGCACCTCGTCGTTCGCGCGGAACTCGTCGCCGCCCTTCACGCGCTCGAAGTAGGTCAACACCTCGGGCTTCGCGTGCCCGGCCTGCGGCACGTCGGGAATGCCCCGCAGGTCCTGATGCCTCCACCCTTCCCTTCCCGGCACCTTGCGCGGAAAGCCGAAGGTCTGGTCCACCGTCACGCCGAGGTTCGTGTGACAGCCCATGCAGAACGCGTGTTCCTCCAGGGTCTGCAATCGCAGCCGCCCCTTCGCGTCCTCGATGAAGCCTTGCAGGCGCCAGCCGAACTCGTTGATGAGCCCCAGCTCGGGCGTGCCCGGGAACGCGGGAAGCCGGTTGCGCATCTTCTTCTCCTGCTCCTCCGCGTAGAAGGCCATCACCTGGTCACCCGCGTACTCCTCATCCTTGCGCGAGTAGCGGACCTCCTTCATGCGCGCCGACAACAGCGTGGGCGCGTCCGGGTCCACGTACCGCACGGTGTGGAGGAACTCGACGCCTCGCGGATAGAAGTCGCGCCGCACGGCCACCTTCGCGGCGCCGCCCGCGTAGTGCGTCGGCAGCCCCCGCACCTCCTCCACGCCCCGGGACAACACGCCGTCCCCATTCACGTCCACGCCCCCCGCGCGCTCGTCCACCGGCTCCACCTGGCGCCGCGCCTGGCGCACGTCCAACACTCGAGGGTCCAGGGTCATCGCGGCCTCGAGGATGGCCAGGTTGAGCCGGTACACCTCGCGCGAGGGCTTGCCGTCCTCGTCCTGCCGGAACGCCTCGGGGAGCCGGATGAAGACGTCATCCGTGCTGCCGTTCGTCGGCCAGAAGGTGCCCAGGAAGGGCTTGTAGCGCACGGCCCTCCAGGCGCTGCCGTCCCTGGCGAAGCCCTCCGCGTCGAATCCACGCGAGAGGTCCAGGTCCGGCACCCAGCCCTTGTAACCACCCGGGCGTTGGAGCAGCGACTCGCGCAGCGGCGCGTAGTTGTCCTCGCGGATGTACTGCAGCACCTGGGCGTCGGAGATGGCCTTCATCTCGGCGGAGCGGTCGACGAAGAGGTTGCTCCACTGGTTCAACAGCCCCACGTCGCTGAAGGCGTACTCGGCCTGGAGCGACTCGTCGTCCATGACGTTGAAGCCAACGCCGCCCGTGTGACACGTCCAACACGGGTTCGAGACGCCGTCCGTCTTCGTGTAGCACATGGACGGAATGGGAGCCTCGCGGTTGGCCACGACGCTCCCGCTCGCCAACGCCTGCGCGAGCGGATCAAACAGAGGCTCCACGGCGGGCTGCGACTCACCGCGCCGCCACGCCGCCGCGGATGCGAACAGACTTCCCAACGCCAGACACAGCAGGAGAGCGCCTCGCGCGACTCCCTTCGAGATGAACGACATGCGGGGCGCCCTCCTGAGCTTCACTCGCGGCTACGGCCAGACGCTGAACTGGTCCTCGCCGGGGTGCTGGACGCTGACGAAGAGCGTCTTCATGTCCGGGCTGAACGTGGGGCCGGTGGCCTCCGCGTCGCTCGGCATGGACAGCACTCGGAAGGCGCGGCGGAAGTTCGCGTTGCCCCGGTGCGCCGGGTTCTGGTTCAGGTAGTAGACGCCGTCCGCCACCTTGTTGACGCCGAAGTTGCCGTCCGTCCCGAACCACACGCCGCCATCGCGGTCGATGAGCAGGTTGTCCGGCTTCGCGGCGGAGAACTCGGGCGCCGCGCTGGCGGCCGCGGACTCGCCCTTCCACACGCGGAAGAAGGTGAACGTCCGGGAGCTCCCGGGCGCCGCGGTGTTCGCCTCGCGGATGCCGAAGATGGAGCCCACGCGGTCCGACGCACGGTTGTCCGTGGCACCACGCGCCTTGGCCACCCACGCCCCATCCTGCCCACGCGTGGCCGTGGCGACGCGACCCTGCTGGTCCAGCGCCGTCGGGTCACCGTGCTCGGTGAAGGCCACATACAGCAGCGGCGAGCCGCTCGGGTCCTTCGGGTTCCACTCCAGGTCCTCGGGACGGTTGAGCTCCATCACGCCCACCTTGTTCGCCGCCGTCCACAGCAGCTTGCGGACCTGGTCGTTGTCCGTGAAGCCGCCAATGGCGTTGTAGCTGGCGTCGCGCAGCGCGGTGCCCACCGTCATCGTGGGCTGGCCCCAGGCCTCGCCATTGGGCGCCAGGTCCGCGCTCTCCAGGCTCAACTCCACCCAGCGGCCCTGCCCCGGCTTCTCGTCGGTGGGGATGACACCCCCCACGAGCGTGTCGCCCGTGTTGTTGTCCAGGCCCGCGAAGTGCGCGGCGTAGACCTTGCCCTCGTCGAGCAGCGCGCGCGTCTCCGCCTTCGTCATGCCCGCCCGGTAGGGACGGCTGGAGACGAACTTGAAGATGCGGCCACCACGGCGGTCATCGCCGCCGTAGATGACGATGGGCTGGTCGGCGAGCAGCTTCCAGTTCGCATCCACGACGAAGGCCGCGTTCTCCCAGTGCGCGCGGCCCATGACGCCCATCTTGCGATGACCCACGCCCGGCTTCGACGCGTCCTTGCCGTACCAGAGGTCCGCGGGCTGGCCCGGGTCCACCTCGGTGAGGAAGCCGTAGCCATCCTTGAGGTGCGAGGAGCTTGAGTCCCGGCTGACCATGTCTCCGGACACCGGCGGCGAGAAGTCCGGAGCGAGCGGCGCGCCCGGCATCATCCCGGGCGCGTTGGCCACCCAGTCGTTCTTGCCCGTCCACAAGCCCCCTTCCGGGTCGCCGTAGACGCCCTGGACGTTCTCCTCCCCCGTGAAGATGGTGCCCCACGGCGTCTGGCCGCCCGAGCAGTTGTTGTGCGTTCCTGCCACCACGCCCGGAGGCAGCGCCGTCCCCGAGTCATCGTGGTCCACGCCCGACAACGTCACGCCCACCACCTTCGCCAGCGTCGCGCTGGTGGCGTCGTAGCGCAGGTTGGCCGCGTTGCGGTCCACGGCCCACTCCCCCGTGGCCGGGTCCTGCACCACGCGAATCCAGGTGCCACCCACCTGCTTCTTCCATTCCTTGTTGTAGGTGACGAGCGCGTCGTCCTGCCACGTGGTGCCATCCGTCACCGCGTTGGACAACGTGCCGCTGTTGCGCAGGAAGCGGGCGAAGTCCAGGTGCTGACCCGTGGGCGCCGTGCCGACGCGAGGCTTCGAGCCCGAGATGTACTCATGGTTGATCCACATCCACCCGGCCGCCCCGCTGCCCTGGTACTGCGGCGCGTTGCCCTGCGTGTTCCAGCCGTCACCAAAGAACGCGATGTAGTCCACGTTCGAGCCAAAGCGCGCGCCGGACTTGCTGAAGGTGATGGGGTCCATCCACTTGATGACCGTGGTGGAATACAGGCCCGGCACCGTGCGCACCGAGTCCGTGGACGCGGGAGACAACGGGAAGACGAAGGGCGTGGGCAACGTGCCGGCGACGACCTGGTCCACGCGCGCCTTCACGTACTCCGCCAGGTTCGTCGCGCCGGTGCCCAGGTCCCCCCGGAACGTCAGCGCGATGACGGAAGACAGGGGCGTGCCCGCCTCCACGCCGGGAGCACGCGTCACGGCGCCAGGCCCCGGCTGTCCTTGTGAGCCCGGCCCCGTGGGACCTGTCGGACCTGGCGTTCCATCGCGGCCCGGCGTTCCGGGCTGTCCCGGCGCGCCGTCGTCGCCATCGGCGCCGCGTGGACCGGAGGGACCCACGTCACCGTCGCACGCGGTGAGGGACAAGGAGCTACCCAGAAGCATCGCGCCGGTCGCGAGCCGCAGCAGTCGAGAAGACATGAAGCACTTCCTCCAGGGGTCAAGGGCCCCCGATACAAAGGGGGGTTAGGGGCCCGGACACATCCTGAGGAGGCCGTGTGGCAGCGGCTTGTTCAGTGCGTCACTTCTTCATCACGGTACGCCTCGCCACGTCACGTGCGGGCAACGGGCGCGGCGCCCCGCGGTGAATTCAGGGAACGATCTGGATTCCCGCCACGCCCTCGAACTCGACGGGGCTGCCCTTGCGCACGCCCACCTTCTCCGCCCATCCGCCGGGCACCTCGAGCACGTACTGACTGGGCACGCCCACCGAGCGGGAGTCGAGTGTCTTCGGCACCGCGCGCGACACGATGCCGGCGACGTGCAGGTCCGAGGTGATGAAGAACATGTCCAGCGGGATGAGCGTGTTGCGCATCCAGAAGCCCTGCATCTCCTGCGACGGGAAGAGGAAGAGCATGCCCTTGCCCTCCGCCAGCTCCGTGCGCCACATCAAGCCGCGCGTGCGGGACTGGGGCGTGGCGGCCACCTCCACCTCCACGCGGTGCACCCCGCCGAACGCGTCCTTGAGCCGCACGTGCGCACGAGGCAAGGGCGGGCTCACGTAGTCCTTCGCGGTGACGTCGGTGACGGGAGGCTTCACGGGGGCCGGTGGCGGGGTGGCTTGTCGGCCCTCCGCGTCCTGCTGGCAGGCGCCCACGAGCAACGCAAGAGCCACGAGCGCGAGCCGACGCGGAGTCATCATGGATGCTGGGGATGCAGCGGCTTGTTGAGCAGCTTCTCGGTGAGCTCGGGGCCCAGGCTGTCGGACATCAGCCGCTCCACCACCGTCTCGAACTCCACGCGCTGCGCATCGCTGCTGTAGATGAAGCGGATGCCCATGCCCGGCTCGTCGCCGTCGGCCTTCGACCAGACCACCTCGCCCAACAGCTCGAAGGGCGCCTCCCGGTGGGGCACCGTCAGCTTGAAGAGGAAGCGCGTGCCGATGGGCAGCGGCTTCTTCGTCTTGATGAAGGTGCCGCCCTTGCTGATGTTCTTCGTGTAGTCGGCGAAGAACGAGTTGAGCTTCTTGTAGTCGACCTTCAGCTCGATGGGCGCGCGCCCGTGCTGGCGGTGCTCGGGACCTGGCTTCTGTTCGGACATGCTGCCGGAGAGTATAGGTGAGGCCATGGAGCAAGTCCTCACCCGTGCCCGCGCTCTCTTGCGCCGCCCGGCCGTCCTGGCCCTCCTGCTCCTCTTGGCGGGCGGGGGCTCGGCGCTCATCTTCCTGCCCCTCTTCGGCCTGCCGGGCTTCGAGCTGGCCCTGGCCCTGGCCATCGCCGTGGGCCTGCTCGGAGGGGGCACGGGCGTCGCCTCGGCCTTCCAGGAGCGCCGCATTCTTCTCTCCCAGGAGCCCCGGCCCGCCCAGGCCCGCCGCCCGGAGCGCCCTGGAACCGCCGTGGGGCTTGCCCTGGGCACGGCCGTGCTCCTCAACGTGGCCGCGCTCATCCCACCCCTCGTCGCCTCCACCGTCTTCGCGTGGCTGCGCACCGAGTGCAATCCGTTCGAGCTGGTCGGTTTCTACCCCATGCTCACCCTCCCCTCGGCCGCGCTGGCCTCCGCGGCGGGTGTCCTCTGTGGCTTCCGCGCCCGGACGCCCACCCGAGGGGTGGGCCTGTACGTGCTGCTCGTCCTGCTCTCGCTCATCCCCACCGTGTGGCCCATCGTCGCGGGTCCGCAGGTCTACGCCTTCAACCACTTCCTGGGACACCTCCCGGGTCCGCTCTACGACGAGGCCCTGGTCCTGACGCCCGCGCTGGCGTGGTTCCGGCTGGAGACGCTGCTGTGGGTCTGGCTGTTCGCGGCCGTCGCCACCGCGACGCTGAGCGTCAGCACCGGCACCGTGGGCCGCGCGGGCCTGCGCCCCCGGGTCATCCCATGGCTGCTCCTGCCGCTGGCCGGAATCATCGGGCTGGAGGTGAACGGTCCTCAGCTGCGCACCCGGATGACGGACGCGTACCTGGCCGAGACGCTGGGCGGCGTGCGCGACACGGAGCACTTCCGGCTCCACTACCCCCGTGGCAAGCCGAGCGAGGAGGTGGACCGGTTCGCCCGGGACCTGGAGTTCCGCTGGATGCAGGTCCACCGCTTCCTGGGGGTGGCCCCCACCGAGCGCATCCGCGTGTGGCTCTATCGCAACGAGGAGGAGAAGCAGCTGCTGGTGGGCGCGGGCCGCACGCAGTACGCCAAGCCCTGGCGCCACGAGCTGCACATCCAGGACAAGCCCTTCCCCCACTCCACGCTGCACCACGAGCTGGCGCACGTCATGGCCGCTCCCGCTGGCAGCGGCCCTTTCCGCGTCACCACGCGCCTGGGCCTCTGGCCCCTCATGGGTGTCATCGAAGGGTTCGCCGTGGCCGCGGATGGCCCCGCCCAGGGCGACCTCACGCTGCACCAGTGGGCCGCGGGCATGCGCCGCCAGAAGCTGGCCCCGGACATGCGCAAGCTGATGGGGCCGGAGGGCTTCTACCAATCCGCGCCCGCGCGCGCGTACACCGTGGCCGGCTCCTTCCTGTTGTACCTGGCGGACACGTACGGCTCCGACCGTCTCCGCGCGCTCTACGCCCACGCGGACTTTCAGGACGCCTACGGTCGCCCCCTGGGGGAGCTGGTCTCCGAGTGGGAGCGCTACGTGGACGCCCTCCCGCTGGATGACGCCGCCGTCGCCCGTGCCTTCGCGCGCTTCCGCGCCGGCAGCCTCTTCAGCCGCGCCTGTGCCCGCGAGGTGGCCCGGCTCACCGAGTCCGCCCGCTCCACACTGGCGACCGCCCCCGCGGAGGCGCTGGCGAGCTACACCCGCGCCGCGTCGCTCCAGCCCGAGGAGCCCTCGTTCCGCCTGGGCGAGGCCGCCGCGCTGTCCTCCCTGGAGCGCTACGACGAGGCCACCGCCGTGCTCTCCACCCTCGCCCAACAGGTGAAGGGACAAAAAGTCACGGAGGCCGAGGTGGCCATGGCCCGCGCGGACGTCGAGTCCCGCCGCGAGCAGCCCACCCAGGCCCGCGTGTACCTGGACACCGTGCTGGCCCTGGACGCGACTCCCGAGCTGACGCGCACGGCCCAGGTGAAGCTCGCCGCGCTGGAGTCCACCGCCAGGCGCGAGGCCATCGACGCGTACTTCCTCGCGCCCCGAGAGGAGTTGCGCCTGCTGATGCTCGCGCGCTCCCTCCAGGCCATCCCCTCGGACCCGTATCTGAACTACCTGCTGGGCCGCCGGCTGCAACAGGTGGGCTCGCCCATCCTCGCGGGTGAGTACCTCCAGCGCGCCCTGGCGGATGAGACCCTGCCCCCCCTCCTGCGCCGCGAGGCCCTGCGCGTGAAGGTGGAGGCGGCCTATCTCGCCGGGGACTGCGGCGCGGTGCGCCACGAGGTCGGTGTCCTTCCAGACTTCGGAACCGCCTTCAAGGCGACGGCGCTGGAGTGGATGGAGCGTTGTGATTTCGAGGAGAAGACCTTCCGGGGGCCTCTCGTGCCACGACAGGCTTTCCGCTAGCCCCGCTTTCCGCTAGGCAGGCAGCCCACACAGCGGCGACGGGCCAGGTCATCCGGAGGGACACGATGCGGTTCGAGACGAGGCAGCGAATCCAGGGGACGGTGGATGAGGTCGAGCGAGCGCTCCTCGACGAGCGGTATTTCGCCTTCCTGCTCCAACATCACGGCGTACTGCTGGAGCTCCAGCCGCTGGAGGTCAAGACGGAGGGCGACCTGGTCCGCCGCCGCGTGCGCTACCGCCCCAAGCCCGTCATCGAGAGCATCGGCCCCAAGCGCGTGCCCCCGGAGTGGTTCGCCTTCATCGAGTCGTCCACCTACGACAAGCGCCGCAAGGAGCTCACCTTCACCAACACGCCCACGTCCGGCACCATCTCCAAGATGCTGGTGAACACCGGCAAGATGCGCTTCCGCGACTTGGGCGCGGGCCAGACGGAGCGCACCATGGACGGGGAAATCACCCTCAAGCTCCCCCTGCTCATGAAGCCCCTGGCGCTCATCGGCGAGAAGATCATCCAGGGCGAGGGCCTGAAGATTCTCGACAACGAGATTCCCGTCCTCAACCGGTTCATCTCCGAGGTCATCCGCAAGGGCTGAGGCACGCGGAGTGCAGGTGGGGCCTGGGGAATGGGTTGACTTCCCCGCCATTGTCTACGTAAGGCCCCGCCATGCTCATCCGCTTCCTCGCTGTTTGCGCCCTGTCCCTGTTGGCCGCCTGCGCTCCGAAGCGCATCCCCGGCACCGACATCGACGACACCTCCGATACGCGCGCCATTTTGGCAGTGATGGAGAAGTATCGGTCTGCCGTTGAGGCACGCGACGCACAGGCCATCCAGGCCCTGGTGTCCAACGACTTCCATGAGGACGCGGGGACTCCCGGCGAGCCCGAGGACGACCTCACCGCGGCGAACCTGGGCGCGTACCTGGAGACGCTCTTCCAGCAGCTCCAGTCGCCCAAGGTGGAGCTGGACGTGCGCCGCATCCAGGTGGGCCAGGACGTGGCCTCGGCCATCTACTACTGGAAGGTGAACTGGCGCATGCCCAGCCTCAACCCCCGCCCCCAGCGGGAGGCGGAGCTGGAGCAGATGGTGTTCCGCCGGGAAGGGAACACCTGGAAGATCATCACCGGCATCTAGTCCGGCGGGCCCCGGGGCGCATGTCCCGCCCCGGGTGCCACACCCGACTCACAGCCCGAGCAGCGCCGCGTAGCCCTCCGGCCCCATGGCGGTCAGCGCGCGCGTCCGGGCCAGATACGTGCGGTAGTCCTTGCGCACCAGCTTGTCGGCCGGCAGCGGCGACAGGTGGTAGTCGCGGATGCGGCTGGAGGTGAAGCGCACCGCCCCGAAGAGCGCGTGGCCGAAGAGGTTGGCCCGCTCCACCGGGGCCAGGGGCCGGATGTCCTGGTACCCACGCACCAGCGCCCGGCAGAGCTCCGGCTGGTACTGCCCCTGGTCGAAGCACCACGCGTTCAACGTGATGACCAGGTCCAGGCCATAGGCCTCGCGGCAGGCCATCTCGAAGTCGAAGAACGCGCCCACGCTGTCGCCCAGCCACTTCACGTTGTCGGTGAAGAGGTCCGCGTGGATGACGCCCAGCGGCTCCAGGCCCTGGCGCCGCGACTCCGCCGTGGCGAGCGCCTGCTCCAACTCCCCCGCGAGCCCGGACAGCGTCGCGTCGGGATGGCGGGCGAGCTCCACCAGCCAGCCACGCACGACGTCGGGTGAGTAGGGATTGCCGCGCGAGCCGGTGAACGACTGCGTGTCGCGGTGCAGCTTGCCCAGCTCCGTGCCCAGCCGCTCCAGGTGCTCCGCGGTGAGGCCCGGGTGGCGCTTCTCTTCTCCGGCGAGCCAGCGGAAGACGCTGACGCGGCCACCCTCCATCTCCACGAAGGTCGCGCCGTCGCGGGTGGTCATCAGCACCGGCGAGGGGAAGTGGTGCGCGGCCAGGTGATTGAGCAGCGCGGACTCGAAGCGCAGGTCGTCCGCAGAGCGCACCGTCGTGTGGCGAACGAAGTAGCGGCCGCTGTCTGTCTCCAGCCGGTGGTTGGTGTTGATGGAGCCCTGGGGAATGGGCGTCACCCCGCGCACACTCCCCAACCCGAAGGTCTCGGCGATGCGGGTGAAGACCTCGGGGGACAGCGCCGTGTGAACCGCCATTGCTCACTCCTCCATGCTCCCGGCCGCATGCATTGACACCTGGGAGGGGCGTACCTAATAGCATCCAACGCCAGCGCGGGGAGACAGGTCCATGGACACGGAAGGTCAAACCGACTGGAAGCGGCGCGAGAGTTGGAAGAGCGCGCTGGTGCAGGTGGCGGTGGCGGCCGTGGTGCTCGCGGGCGCGGTCACCTGGTTCGTCCACCGCGGCACGGTGCGAAAGCAGACAGAAGAGCATCTGCGCGCCGCCCGAGCCGCCGCCGCTCGAGGCAATCCGGCCGACCTCGCCCGCGCCATGGCGGAGCTGGAGACCTTGTTCCAGGTGGATGACCAGGCCCGCGACGCGCAGGCGCTGGCCGCGGACCTCCAGACGGTGTTGTGGCTGGACCACCACCAGCCCGGCGCGGACGCCAAGGCGCGCGAGCACCTTGCCCGGGCCGAGGAGCTCGACTCGCGCTCCGGCGAGCGCTTCGCCACGCGCGCGCTCCACCTGCTCGCGGAAGGCAAGACGGCCGAGGCGGAGAAGTTCCTCTCAGAACTCCAGGCCCAAGGCGCCAGCAGCCCCCGGCTGACCCTGGCCATGGCCCTGACGCTCCAGTCGAAGGGAGACCTTCCCGGCGCGCGCCAGGCCTTCGCCCGCGCCGCGGAGAACGCCTACCGCGACCCGCGCTTCACCAGCGCGTACGGCCTGGCCCTGCTCGATGAGGGCCAACATGACCAGGCGGTGGAGGCGTTCGAGAAGGCCATCCAAGCCAACCCGGACCACCTCCTCGCGAAGCTGAGCATGGGGCTCGCGCAGGTGTACCAGGGCAAGAAGCTGGACGAGGCCCAGCACACCGTGGACACCGCGAGCCAGAAGCAGGCCGAGCTGACGCCTGTCCTGCGCTCACGCGTGGGGGCGTTGAAGGCGGAGCTCGCGCTGACACGCGGCGCGACGGACCAGGCGCTCCAGGACGCGGAGTCCGCGCTGAAGGCCGTGCCGGATGACGTCTACGCGCTCTTCGCGCGGGCCCGGGCGCTGGCCACGAGGAAGGACGCCCAGGCGCGCGCCGCGTTCGAGGCCGCGGTGGCCCGGCGCCGCACCGCGCCCCTGCTCTATCTGGATGGCGCGCGCAGCCTCCAGGCCTCGGGCGACAACGCGGGCGCGCTGGCGCTGCTGGATGCCTACGAAGGGGCCTTCGGCGCCATCCAGGTGGCGACCGCCGATGGGAAGCAGGTGCGCCTGCTGGAGCAGGACGGCCGCTACTGGCTGGCGCGGGGCGGGCTGCTCGAGGCCACGGGGCGGCAGGACGACGCGCTGGGCGCCTATGACAAGGCCATCGCCGCCAAGGGCGTGGGACTGGCCCGGGCCCAGTACGCCAAGGGCGCGCTGCTCGTGCTGCGCAAGGACTACGAGAACGCGAAGGTGCTCCTGGCCACGGTGGCGCCGGACACGGGCGCCGGGACGCTGCCGGAGGCCTACGCGGCGATGGGCGACCTGCTCTTCGCGCAGAACGCGTACGCGGCCGGCTGCCAGCACTACTACTTCGGACTCGTGCGAGCCCGGGCCCAGGGGACGCCGCGCGAGGAGCTGGCCGCGCGCATCGACACCGTGAAGAAGGGCCTGGAGTCCGCGGGCCAGGGCGCCATGGCCAAGGCGTGGGTCAACGAGACGAACACGCTGCTGCAATGAAGTGACTACAGCAGCTCGGCGGGACTCAGCGGCCGGTACTTGGCGCGGACCGCGCGCCAGACGCCGTCGTCTTCCTTCTCGAACGTTCCCTCGATGAGGTAGGCGTTCAGCACGCTGTCCGCCGCCAGGTCCTTCACGTCCTGCGCCTGCGAGCGGCCGAAGATGAAGCGCGCCTGGAAGTCGCCCTGCGTGGGGGAGACCTCATGCACCTCCAGGTTCGTCACGAAGACGCGGACCCACTGGCCCCTGAGCACCTGGCCCGTCAACACGCCGCGCACCTGGCGATGGTCCCAGTTGCTGTCGGTGCGGAAGCGCTCGGACACCCCCTCCATCACCCCGGAGACGTCCTTCTGCTCCGCGGCGCGGGCCATCGTGATGACCTGACGGGTGATGGCCTCGGGGACGCCCGGCTCCTGGCGCGGCCAGAAGTAGAGCACCGCCCCCGCCGCCGCCAGCGCCAACCCCAGCCCCACCACCCTCGAACGCGACAACATCACCATGCACGCCTCACGCCGCCTCGGGCTCGAGCACCAGCTCGTCCGCGTCGATGATTTCGGCGGGGCGGAGGGCCTCGCCAATCTGCTTCAGCCGCCGGTCCGACAGCTGCTCCAGGTACGTCCGGATGTGCGGGAAGGCGCGGACCAGTTCGTGGAACGCGTTGCGCTCCAGGAAGGCCGCCGCCGTCTTGCGCGTGGCCACCACGGTGGCCGTGGCGCGCAGGCCCGTCAGCAGGGAGATCTCCCCGGCGACCTCTCCCTCGCGCAGCACGCCCAGCGTCACGGTGCCACCCGCCGGGTCCTCCTTCTGCACCACCAGCTCACCGGCGAGCACGATGAACAGACCCGCCGAGTGTTCACCCTCCACCAGCACCTTCTCGTTCCCCTGCAGCGCGCGGAAGGTGAAGCGCTGGAGCAGCGCGCCCCGCTCCGACTCCGGCAGCGCCTGGAACATGGGCGAGGTGGCCATCAGGTTGCGCGCCATGCGCTGCTGCGCGAAGTCCGCGAGCACCTGCGGCACCGCGGGGAAGAGCTTCGCCATCGCGTTGAGGTGCTCGCGGCGAATCTCGAAGACCTCCGTGTCGGACACGGCGGCCACCGTGGCCGTCGGCGGCGCGCCCGTCAGCAGGGCAATCTCCCCGAAGATGGAGCCGCCGCCCAGGAAGCCCAGCGTCTTGGCCTCACCGTCCATCTGCCGCGTCACCTCGGCCTTGCCCGCGACGAGCACGCAGAGGTGGTCGGCGGGCTCGCCCTCGCGGCTCACCACTTCCTCGGGCCGCACCCGGCGCCAGTTCATCCGGCCCACCAGGTCGATGAACGCGTCGCGGTCCAGGTCCGCGAACAGCGGCAGCGGGGGCCGGCTGTTGGGGTCGGCGGAGCCGCCCGGGTCGGGAGCGGCCAGCACCTCGATGGCGCGGTTGGACAGCTCCTCGCCGACGAGGCCCATCAAGTCCGTGTCCACCTTGCCGTCGTAGAGCGTCTCCGGCGGCAGCGGCGGGGGCACGGCGGCCCGGCCCGGGGCACTGCGCACCGCGCGAGAGTGGACGCGGATGAGCGTGTCGCGCAGGCGCCGCTCGTTGGGCGCCAGGTCCAGGGCCAGCTTGCACGCGGCCATGGCGGACAGGAGGTAGTCGCGGCGCAGGAGCCCCTCGGCGCACGCGTGGTACGACGTGACGGCGCGCTCGCGCTCGCCCAGCTCCGCCAGACACCGGGCCGCCAGCATCCGCGAGCGGTGGTCCGCCGGGACCCGGCGCACCGCCTCCGCGAACACGGCCAGGGCCCGCTCGAACTGACGCTCCTCGAGGAGGTCCATCCCGAGCTCACGCAGCGACGACTCGCTCATCCCAAATCTCCACGCGCCTTCGTTGTTGGCGAGCGCACGCTCACGGCTGCAGCTCGCTCAGGAACATCTCCGCCTTGCGCTTCGTATCCGAGCCCTCGGGCGCTGTCTCGATGACAATCTTGAACTTCATCGCGGCGGCGGACGGGTCCCTGTCGCGTTCGATATAGGCGCGCATGTAGAGCTCCTCCACCTTCTTCTGCAGCTCATCCAGGCCGTCGCGCGCCCGGCGGTCGCCAGGGTTGAGGCGCAGCGCCTCGCGGAAGTTGGAGCCCGCGGCGGCCAGGTCGCCCTTCTTCAAGGCCCCCTGCCCCGCCGCAAGCGCCGCCGACGCGAGCTGCTCATCCAGCGTGCGGCCCAGCGAGCCCTGGAAGCCGATCTGCCGGTACAGCTCGGCGGCCCGGCGCAGGGGCTTCGACGCGGACTCCAGCGCGTTGGACGCCAGCTTCTTCTGCGCGTCATCCAGCGTGCGCTGGAACTGGGGGATGAGCGTCTTGAGCTGGCGGGAGCGGTCCCTCACGTCCTTGTCCGCCTTGTACTTCTCCACCACGCGGTCGCACTCCAGCACCGCGCGCTGGTAGTCCCCGCCGTTGAAGCGCCGCTCCACGTCGGTGAAGGCCTCTTCGATGAAGCGCTTGCGCTCCTCCTTGGCCAGCTCCTCGGCGCGCGCGCGTCCCGCCCGGGCCCGGCGCGCGTCGTCCGCGGACTCCTTGGCCAGCTCCGCCACCAGGTCCTGCAACCGCTGCGAATAGGCGGGCTTGCTGACGTCCGGCATCCGGTCCAGCAGCGCGCGCACCGCGTCGGCGTCCCGAGCGGCGAGCGCATCCTCCATCTTCGCGATGCGGAACGCCGTGTCCTTCTCCTCCAGCTCCGCCTCCAGCTTGCGCTTCACGTCGTCCGACTTCGCCGTGCCCATCGGCGCGGCGGCGAGAATCTTCCGCGCCTCGTCGAAGTTCTGTGCGTCCATCAGCTCGCGCGCGGCCTGGAACACCTTGCGGACCTCCACCTCCTTGGCCACCGCCTTGAGCAGGCCCTCCTCGTCCACCCCCGGCCGCAGCCGCTCCGCTTCCTCCACGAAGCCCAGCGCCGCCGGGTAGTCGTCCGAGCGCACCGCCTCGCGCGCCTTCTGCATCAACAGCTTCGCCCGCTCGATGCTCGGGTCTGGAGGAGGCGGCGGGGGCGGCTTCGAGGGGACGAGCAGCAGCCCCAGCATGAGCAGCACCACCACCGCGCCGCCCACGCCGATGAGCAGCTTCACCTTCGGGTTGCCCTCCGCCACCGAGGCCCTCGGAGGCGGACGCGTGCGGGGAATGGCGATGGCGCCCTTGCCCTTGTTCTCGCGGTTCTTCGCCAGGAGCTGCTCGGGCACGCGGTAGTTGGCGTTGGTCGCCTCGTTGAGGCGAGGGTCGTTCGGGTCCACGTCGGAGCCCCGCGCCGAGTTCGCCGACTTGCGGGCCTCGTCGCGCTCCTTGGACGCCTCCTCGCGCTCGCGCTTCTCCTCGGCCTCGCGGGCCTCCGCCTGGACGCGCAGCTCCTTGATTTGCTCCGCCTCGTCCACGAAGCGCAGCCGCGTCTTGCCCATGGCGATTTCATCCCCGTGTTTGAGGATGCACTCGTCCACGCGCTGATCATTCACCTGGGTGCCGGAGATGCTCCCCAGGTCCCGCATCGCCACGCCGTTCTGGCTGTAGACGAGCTCCAGGTGCCGGCGCGACACGGACTGGTCGTCCAGCACGAAGTCGCAGTCCTTGCCGCGGCCCACCACCATCCGCACGCCCTGAAAGCGCTTCTTGCGGCCCCGGTCCGGCCCCGCCAGCACCAGCATCTGCACCGGCGGCCCGGCCCGCGTCGCGTCGGAGTTGTCGTCGTCGTCCTCCCTGCGGGGCTCATCGTCGCGCGACTCGGGCATGGCCCCCACGCGCGTCTCGTCCGCGCGCGAGCGGGGAGGCAAGGCATCCCCGTAGAGCTCGGGGTTCGCGGGACCATCAGAGGAGTCATCCCCGGAGTCTGGCGCGGCGAAGTCCTCATCGGACGAGGAGGCCTCACGCGGCGGGCGGCCCTTGGCCGACGGCTTCGCCGAGGGAGAGTCCGCCCCCGCGTTGCCGCCAGAACGGCCGGCACCAGAACGGGAGGAGGATGGAGGACGAGCGGGCATGAGATGGGGTCCAGGTTCCGAAACGTCGCGCATCTTAAAGCGCCGTCACCACGGTGGGAATGCGACAAGCCAGCCAGCGGGGAAAGAAGGGCGACCTTTGTCCGTTGCTCTGGGAGATTCCTCTTTCTATGTAGGTTTCCACACCCCCAGCGCTTCACCGAGGGAGTTATCGACATGCCCCGAGCGTCCGCGCCGCCCCGGCGCGCCCCCCCGTCCCAACTGGCCCCCCTGGCGGCCCGGCGGCCCGTGCCCGCGCCCCTCCTGCCCCAGGGGCTCCTGGAGCGGCTGCTCGCCGTGGCCATGGAGCGAGGAGGAGATTTCGCGGAGGTCTACGTGGAGCGCACCCACAGCACCAGCGTGGTGCTCGAGGAGTCGCGCATCAAGAGCGCCCAGACGGGCCTGGTGCAGGGCGTGGGTGTCCGGGTCATCTCCGGAGGCAAGGTGGGCTACGCCTTCTCCGACGACTGGGACGAGCCCGCGCTGCTGCGGGCTGCCTCCACGGCGGCTATGATTGCCCAGTCCACCGGCGCGGAGCGGGCCTTCCCCGTCTCGCGCGTCGCGGTGCCCAGCCACTACCACGTCCCCACCCCGCTGTCGGACGTGGAGGTGGCGCTGAAGGCGTCGCTGCTGACCCGCGCGGACAAGGCCGCCCGGGCCTTCGACTCGAGGGTGACACAGGTCAACGCCGCGTATGGCGACCAGACGCGCCGCATCGCCGTGGCCAACACGGAGGGGCGCTACACCGAGGACACCCAGGACCTGTGCCGTCTGTCGGTGCACGTGGTGGCCCAGGGCAAGAAGAACGAGCGGCGCACGGGCATGTATGGCGGCGGAGGCCGGGTGCCCTTCACCCACTGGGAGACCTTCCCGCCCGAGGAGGTGGCGCGCGAGGCGGCCCGGCAGTCGGTGGCCACGCTGGGCGCGGTGGACTGCGCGGCGGGCCCCCAGACGGTGGTGCTGGCGCCGGGCTGGAGCGGCATCCTGCTGCACGAGGCGGTGGGCCACGGCCTGGAGGCGGACTTCATCCGCAAGGGGACGTCGCTGTTCGTGGGCAAGCTGGGAGAGAAGGTCGCCTCGGAGCTTGTCACCGTCATCGACGACGGCACGGTGTCCAGCGGCCGGGGCTCCATCAACATCGACGACGAGGGCACGCCGGGCGAGCGCAAGGTGCTCATCGCGAACGGCGTGCTCAAGGGCTATCTCTACGACAGCCTCAACGCGAAGCTGATGGGCCAGCGCTCCACGGGCAGCGGGCGGCGGGAGTCGTTCCGCCACCTGCCCATCCCGCGCATGACGAACACGTTCCTGGCTCCGGGCAACCACCATCCGGAGGACATCCTCAAGGAGGTGAAGCGGGGCCTGTACTGCGCCACGTTCGGCGGCGGACAGGTGGACATCAGCAACGGCAACTTCGTCTTCGAGGTGAGCGAGGCGTACCAGATTGAAGACGGCAAGCTGGGTCGTCCGGTGAAGAACGCCACGCTCATCGGCGTGGGGCCGGAGGCCCTCAAGAACGTGTCCCGCGTGGGGTGCGACCCGCGGCCGGACCCGGGCATGGGCATCTGCGGAAAGAACGGGCAGTCGATGCCGGTGGGCGTGGGCCTGCCCACGGTGCGCATCGACAACGTCACCGTGGGCGGAACCCAGGTCGGCTGAAGGAAAGAGCACCCAACACCATGGACTACCAAAAGCTCGCAAAGCGAATCGTCCAGCGCGCCACGAAGAAGGGCGCAAGCCAGGCGGAGGCCTTCCTGGAGGTGGGCCGCCAGAGCACGGTGCGCGTGCGCGAAGGACAGATTGAGGACCTCACCCAGTCCACGTCCAAGGGCGTGGGCCTGCGCGTCGTCGTGAAGGGCCGGCTGGGCTTCGCCTTCACGTCGGACTTCGAGCCCTCCGGCCTGGAGCGCCTCGTCGACCAGGCGCTGAAGCTGGCCGAGGCCGCCGCGCCCAACAAGCTCAACGGCCTGCCCGGCGCGAAGGAGCTGGGCCGGCTGGGCGACACCGGCGCGCTGTACGACGCCGCGGTGGCGAACCTGCCCGGGGACTGGAAGGTGAAGGCCGCGCTGGAGATGGAGAAGGCGGGGCGCGCGGAGGATGCGCGCGTGGCCACCTTCAACTCGGTGGGCGCCGGGGACTTCGTCTCCGAGGTCTACGTCGCGTCCTCGGAAGGGATGTCCGGAGGTTACTCGGGCACGTACGTGTACCTGTTCGCGATGCCGGTGGCCTCCGGGGACGGCCAGCTCCAGAGGGGTTACTGGCTGGACTACAAGCGCTTCCTCGATGACCTGGAGTCGCCCGAGGCCATCGGCCGCGAGGCCACGCGCCGCGCGGTGCGGATGCTCGGGGCCCGGCGCGTGAAGACGCAGCAGGTGCCCGTGGTGTTCGACCCGCTCGTCGCCGCGTCGTTCGTGTCGGGCGTGGCCAGGGCGGCCAACGGAAACGCCGTGCACCAGCAGGCCAGCATGTTCGCCTCGCGCATGGGCCAGAAGCTCGCGGGAGAACACGTCACGCTGGTGGACAACGGCCTGCTGCCCCGAGGCCTCGCCACCGCGCCATTCGATGGCGAGGGCGTGCCCACCCGGCGCACGCCCATCATCGACCGCGGCGTGCTCACCCACTTCCTCTACGACGCGTTCACCGCTCGCAAGGCGAAGGCGCGCCCCACCGGCAACGCCAAGCGCGGCTACAACGCGCTGCCCTCCATCGGCGCCAGCAACCTCTACCTCGAGCCGGGCCAGAAGCCTCCCGAGCAGCTCATCCGCGAGGTGGACCGGGGCTTCTACGTCACGTCGCTGCTCGGCCATGGCGCAAACCCCGTCACGGGGGAGCTGTCCGCGGGCGCCAACGGTCTGTGGATCGAGAACGGCGAGCTGACGCACGCGGTGCAGGAAGTCACCGTGGCGGGCAACGTCCTGAAGATGCTCCAGGACCTGGACGGCGTGGGCAACGACTTGCAGTTTCGCGGCGGCGCGACGGGTGCGCCCACTGTCCGCTTCCGGGGTCTCACGCTCTCCGGGGAGTAGCCCTACCTCCCGCGTCCTCCTAGCGTGGGCGGCGCGGGAGTGAGTCACCCCACCCGCTCGGGGAGCCGGATGTCAGGGCCTCCGGCTACACCTTTCGTCGTCCGCAGCGAAGGAGGGCACACCTCATGGCAGCGAAGTCCGCACGAAAGAGGGCCGCCGCGAAGCCGAAGCCCGCGGCCACGACTCCCCGCAAGCCTCGCCGCAAGAAGGCGGCACCCCAGTCGCGGGGCTTGTCTCCGGCCGACGTGGCCAGCGACTCGGTGGAGTACCCCACTGAAATCCTCGACGCCGTGCGCGAGGACGGTGGCGAGGTGCTCGGCGTCTACCGCGAGCCGCTCGGTGGACACCCCGTGGTGCTCGCGGTGCTCCCCATCGACAAGGTGGAGCCCACGCCGTACCAGCGCGACCTGTCCGAGCCTCACGTGAAGCGGCTCGCCAGCGCCATGGAGCGGCTGGACCGCTTCCTGGACCCCGTCATCGCCGTGCGCAAGGACGGCCGCTACTGGACGCCCAACGGCAACCACCGGCTACACGCCAGCAAGATGCTGGGCGCGAAATCCATCGTCGCGCTGCTCCTCCCCGACGAGGACGTGGCCTATCAAATCCTCGCCCTCAACACGGAGAAGGCCCACAACCTCAAGGAGCGCTCGCTGGAGGTGGTCCGCATGTACCGGGGCCTGGTGGGCGCGGGCCGGGCGGGCGCGGAGAAGACCTTCGCGCACCTCTTCGAGGAGCCTGCCTTCATCACCCTGGGCGCCGCCTATGAGCAGCGCCCCCGCTTCTCCGCGGGCGCGTACCACCCCTTCGTCAAGGTGGTGGAGGACTTCCTGGACCTGCCGTTGGACAAGGCGCTCGCCGTGCGCGAGGCCCGGGCCCAGCGCCTCCTGGAGCTCGACGACGCGGTGGTGGCGGTGGTCAACGCCCTCAAGGACAAGGGCATGCAGAGCCCCTACCTCAAGAACTTCGTCGTCGCGCGCATCAACTTCCTGCGCTTCCGCAAGGGCGGAGCAAAGCCTGATTTCGACGACACCGTGGAGAAGATGCTGGCCAGCGCACGCAAGTTCAACCTCGACTCCGTCAAGCGTGAGGACATTGGCCGGATGGGCGGCGGTCCTCTCGAGCCCGACGAAGAGCACGCGTAGGGAACAAGGATTGCAAGCAGCGGCCCCACCATGACCACCTCGACCGTCCTCGTCGTCGATGACGACCGCGCCAACCTCGACTCCGTGACGCGCATCTTCCAGCGGGAGAGCATGGCCACGCTCGCCGCCACCAACGGCACGGAGGCGCTGGAGATGCTGCGCCGGCCCGAGGTGATGGTGATGGTGACGGACCTGATGATGCCCGGCATGGACGGGCAGGAGCTGCTGCGCGCCGCGCGCACCATCCGCCCCGACGTGGAGGTGGTGCTGATGACCGCCTACGGCACGGTGGAGACAGCCGTCGCCGCGATGAAGGACGGCGCCTACGACTTCATCACCAAGCCGCTCAAGCGCCACGCCCTGGTGAAGGCGGTGCAGAAGGCACTGGAGAAGCGGGCGCTCGTCTCGGAGAACCAGACGCTCAAGGCGAAGCTGGCGGAGATGAGCGCCGCGGGCGGACGGAGCATGGTGGGCCAATCCCCCGCCTTCCGCGCCATGCTGGACACCATCCGGCAGGCGGCGCCCTCCACCGCCACCGTGTTGCTCCTGGGCGAGTCCGGCACCGGCAAGGAGCTGGCGGCGCGCTCGGTGCACGAGTACTCCAGCCGGGCCAAGGGCCCCTTCGTCGCCGTCAACTGCGGCGCGCTGCCGGAGAACATCCTGGAGGCGGAGCTGTTCGGCGTGGAGCGAGGCGCCTTCACCGGCGCGGTGGCCCGGCGAGAGGGCCGCTTCGAGCGCGCGCACGGTGGCACCCTCTTCCTGGACGAAGTGGGCGAGATGCCCCTGCCCGCCCAGGTGAAGCTCCTGCGCGCGCTGGCCGAGGGCGAAATCGAGCGGCTGGGCGGCACGCAGACGGTGAAGGTGGACGTGCGGCTGGTCGCCGCCACCAACAAGGACCTGCAGAAGGAAGTGGCCGAGGGGCGCTTCCGCGAGGACCTCTACTACCGCCTCAACGTGGTGGAGATTCGGGTCCCCGCGCTGGCCTCTCGCCGAGAGGACATCCCGCTGCTCGCGGACGCGTTCCTGCGCCGCTTCGCCGCGAAGAACGGCAAGGCCCTGCGCGGCTTCTCGCCCGAGGCGCTCCAGACGCTGGAGAACTACGCCTGGCCCGGCAACGTGCGAGAGTTGGAGCACGCCGTCGAGCGCGCGGTGGTGCTGGCGCGAGGCGAGGTGCTGGAAGCCAGCGACCTGCCAGAGGCGGTGCGCAAGGGCCCGCTCGGCGCCGCGTCACAGCTCGTCATCCCGATTGGAACTCCCATGGAAGAAGTGGAGCGGCGGGTGATCCACGAGACGCTCCGCCACACCAAGGGCGACAAGACGCTGGCCGCGCGGCTGCTGGGCATCGCCGCGCGCACCATCTACCGCAAGCTGGAGCGCGAGCAGTCGTCCGGCGGCGAACCCACCCCCGGCACCGACGACTGACAGGCCGTCACACCAGCCCCCACCCCGCTTTGACAATTTGTCCGAAGGCCCGGGGCGGCCTGCTCCCTCGCTCGGGACGGTCCCCCTTTCTGGAATAATTTCGAGCGCTTGGCCGTCCCCCTTGGATGGCCCGCCTGGCCCACGGTGGCACCTGACTTGCTCTCCACGGGTTCGGCTTTCACTCGGAAGCGTGATGGAACTCTTCTTTCGCAAATACTTCTGGACAGTGACCTTGCTGTTCATCGCGCTCGTCGCCCTGTTGGCGGCGAAGACGGTGAACCTGTTCGTCGAGTCCGCCATCTCCCCGGTGCCCACGTCGGGGGCCAACGTGCGCGCGCCGACCCAGACACGTCAGCAGGCAGCGCTGGCCCTGCCGGACATGGAGGGACTGTCGCGCATCACGGGCATCAAGATTCCGGAGCTGGAGAAGCCGGTGATTGAGCCCACGACCCCGGTCGCGGACCTCAACGCGGAGCCCGTGAAGAGCGGCCTTCGCGTGAAGCTCCTGGGCACGCTCGTCGCGGGCAACCCGGACTGGTCCTTCGCCTCCATCCAGGACATGGTGACCCAGCGTGCCCAGACGTACATGAAGGGCAACGAGCTGCAGGGCGCCAAAGTCCATCAAATCGAGCGCGAGCGCGTCATCATCATCAACAACGGCCGCAAGGAGTTCATCGACGGCAACCCGGGTGACGGCGCGACAGCGTATACGCCCCCCACGCCGCCGGTGGCGAATGCCAATACCACCAACTCCACCAGCGGCATCCGCGCGGTCAGCGACAACGAGTACGAAGTGCCTCGCGCGGAGATCGACAAGACGCTCAACAACCTCAACGACGTGGCCATGCAGGCGCGCATCGTCCCCGCCTTCAAGGACGGCCAGGCCGTGGGCTTCAAGCTCTTCTCCATCCGCCCGGACTCCATCTACTCGAAGATTGGCGTCCAGAACGGTGACGTCATCCGCCGCATCAACGGATTCGACCTCAACAGCCCCGAGAAGGCGCTGGAGGTCTATTCCAAGATGAAGGACGCATCCCGCATTGAAATCGAGATCGAGCGCAACGGAGCGCCGATCCGCAAGTCCTACAACGTCCGTTAAACCCCACGTCGCGCCCGCTCCTCCATGAAGACGCTCCCGTCCTGGATGCTCTGCCTGTGCCTCGCGCTCGCCGTCCCCGCGCAGGCCCAGCGCCGCCCCCCGCCGCCCGGCAACGCCACGCCTTCGGCGCCGGGTGAGCGGACCATCACTCCCCAGTCGCCCACCGCCGACGAGTCCAATGAGGGCACGCGCCGCACGCCCACGTGCGAAGAGGCCCGGCGCAACGCGCGCTACGGCATCTATTTCGACAAGGTCGAGATTGAAAAGCTGGTCCAGACGGTGGCGGACGCCACCTGCCGCACCTTCATCCTCCCGGAGAACGTGCGCGGGAAAATCTCCATCATCGGTCCGGAGAATGGCCGCGTGGAGGTGAACGCGGACCAGTTCTACTCCGCGTTCCTGGCCGCGCTCGACGCCAACGGCCTGGCCACCTACCAGTACGGCCGCTTCATGAAGATCGTCGACAAGCGGTCGGCGAAGCAGAACCCCATCCCCACCATCGTTGGTGACGGCGAGCCGTACACCACCAACGAGCAGATGGTGACCAAGCTGTTCCGCATCCGCAACGTGGAGGTGGAGCCGCTGCGCGGTGTTCTGCAGCAGCTGGTGTCCAAGGACGGCGACACGATTCCGTACCCGCCAGACACCATCATCGTCAACGACGTGGGCTCCAACATCCACCGCCTGGAGCGCCTCATCGACCAGTTGGACACGCGCGCCGCCAGCGACGAGCTGCGCGTCATCCAGGTCCAGTACGCCTCCGCGCAGGACGTGGCCAACACGGTGCAGCGCATCTTCGAGGCCAAGGGCTCGCGCCCCGGTCAACGCCCGGGCGCGTTCGTGCAGGGTGTCCCGCCCGCCAGTGGCCAGCCTGAAATCATGGCCCAGCCCGTGGCCGGTGGCGGAGAGACGAGCGGCGGCCCGGTGACGCTGTCGCAGATCATCCCGGACGAGCGCACCAACAAGCTCATCATCGTCGCCAGCCCCGCGGCGTTCTCGCGCATCCAGGACATCGTCGCGCAGATCGACATCCCCTCCGGCACCGGCGGCCGCATCAACGTCTACTACCTGGAGAACGCCAACGCGGAGGAGCTGGCCAGCACTCTCCAGTCGCTGGCCCAGGGCACCGCCAACCGCCCGCGCACGCCCGGCGCTCCCAACATGCCGCCCGGCGCGCCCCGCGGCACCGCCACCCAGGCCGCGGAGCTGTTCAGCGGCGAGGTGAAGATTTCGGCCGACAAGGGCACCAACTCGCTCGTCATCGTCGCCAGCCAGTCGGACTACAAGAACATCGTCCAGGTCATCCAGCAGCTCGACGCGCCCCGCCGCCAGGTGTTCGTCGAGGCCGTCATCATGGAAGTGAACCTGACGCGCACCGCCGAGCTCGGCATCAACATGCACACCGGCTACTCGCTCAACACGGACCGGGGCGCGGCGCCGGGCCTGATTGGCACCAACACCCGAGGCACCGGCCTGCCGCCTTCGCTCAGCCTGGGCAACCTGGCGCAGTACGGTGGTTTCCTCGCCGGCCTCCAGGGTCCGGTGATTCCGGCGCTGGAGAAGCTGGGTCTGGACATCCCCGCCTTCGGCATCGTGCTGCACGCGCTCCAGACGAGCGCGGACGTCAACGTGCTCTCCACGCCGCACATCCTCACCAGCGACAACGAGGAGGCGGAAATCACCGTCGGCCAGAACGTGCCCTTCCAGTCCGGCTTCTCGCCCTCCTCGCTGGGCGGCAACGTGGGCACCGGCACGGGCGCCAACGGCGGCCTCAACCCGTCGCTGCTCGGCGCGCTGGGCGGCCTGGGCTCGCTGTACGCGCCCATCCAGCGCCAGAACGTGGAGCTGAAGCTGACGGTGAAGCCGCAGATCAACGACAGCGACTACATCCGCATGGCCATCACCGAGCAGACGGAGGAGATTGCCTCCAACAACCCGGTGCTCGGCCCGACCACCAGCAAGCGCAGCGCGAAGACCACGGTCATCGCCAAGGACCAGGAGACC
This sequence comes from Myxococcus stipitatus, assembly GCF_037414475.1. The sequence goes on from NZ_CP147913.1 coordinate 836,495, forward strand.
GTCGTGCTGGGCGGCATCATGCAGGACCGCACCATCGAGTCCGTGAACAAGATTCCGGTGCTCGGCGACATCCCGCTCATCGGCAACCTCTTCCGCGACACCTCGCGCACGAAGACGAAGACCAACCTGCTCCTGTTCCTGACCCCGTACATCATCCGGGGCCCGGAGGACTTCCGCACCATCCTCGAGCGCAAGATGAAGGAGCGGCAGCAGTTCGTGGAGCAGTTCTACGGCCAACTGCCGGGCTACGACGTGGCGGTGGACTTCAGCCGCAAGCCCGGCCCGCTCGCGAAGATGAACCAGGCCGTCATCCGCGAGCGCCAGCGCGTGGAGAACGGCGCGCCGGGTGACCGCGTCATCTCGCCCGCGTCCAACCAGAAGAGCGCCCCGCCGCCTGCTCCGTCGCCGGCCCCCGCGCCGCGCAACCCCGAGGTGCGGGAAGCGCCGCCTCCCACCACGGGTTCCGAACAGTCCACCCCGATGGTGCCGGTGAAGCCGTCACCCGAGGCGCCCACGCCGGAGTCCTCCGACGACGCCTCGCAAGAGCGTCTGCGCATCCAGCCGGACTCGGGAACCTGAGCCCATGACCGTGACCGCCGATCCCACCCTTGCCGCCACGCCCGCCGTGGCCACCGTCCGGAACGACTCCACCCAGGTCGTCTCCCACGGGCAGGCATTCCTCTGCGGAAGGCCCCTGGGAGAGATTCTCCGCGCGCTCGTCCCTTCCCTCACCGAGGAGAAGCTCCAGGAGGCGCTCGCCGCCCAGGAGGAGAAGGGCGGACGCATTGGAGAGGTGCTGGTGGGGCTCAAGGCGGTCTCCGCCGAGGACGTCGCCAAGGCCCTGGGGCACCAGCTGGACCTGCCCTACCTGGCGCGCATCTTCACGGAGGAAGTGGACGCGGAGCTCGTCAAGCGCATCCCCATCAACTTCGCCAAGCAGTCGCACATCCTCCCGCTCGCGCTGGAGGGGGACACCGTGGTGTTGGCGGTGGCGGACCCGCTGGACACCTCCGCGCTGGACCACGCGCGCCTGCTGCTGGGGCAGAGCATCAGCCCGCGGCTCGCGCTCGAGAGCACCATCACCGACGCCATCAACAGCGTCTATGACCGCTCCATCAACGAGGCCGAACAGCTCGTCGACGAGATGGAGACGCAGGACCTGGACGCCATCGCCCACGAGCTGGACGAGCCCCAGGACCTGCTCGATGTCGACGACGAGGCGCCCGTCATCCGGCTGGTGAACTCGGTCCTCTTCCGCGCCGCCAAGGAGCGCGCGAGCGATATCCACATCGAGCCCATGGAGCGCGAGCTGCTCGTGCGCTTCCGCGTGGACGGCGTGCTGCAAGAGGTCATCAAGCCGCCCAAGCGCTACCAGAACGCCATCGTCAGCCGCGTGAAGGTGATGGGGCAGCTCAACATCGCCGAGAAGCGCCTGCCGCAGGACGGCCGCATCCGCATCAAGCTGGCCGGCCGCGACATCGACATCCGTCTGTCCACCATCCCCACGACGAACGGGGAGCGCATCGTCATGCGTCTGTTGGACAAGACGGCCACGCTCCTGGACCTGGCCGAGATTGGCATGAGCAAGGCCACGCTCCAGTCCATGGAGGCCGTGGTCAAGCGCTCGCACGGCATCGTGCTCGTCACGGGCCCCACGGGCTCCGGAAAGACGACGACGCTCTACGGCGCCCTGTCGAAAATCAATACGCCGGACCTCAACATCCTCACCGTCGAGGACCCGGTGGAGTACCAGCTCAAGGGCATTGGCCAGATGGCCATCAACCCGAAGATTGGACTGACCTTCGCCCAGGGCCTGCGCTCCTTCCTGCGTCAGGACCCGGACGTCATCATGGTGGGCGAGATTCGCGACAAGGAGACGGCGGAAATCGCCATCCAGGCCTCGCTCACGGGCCACCTGGTGCTCTCCACCGTCCACACCAACGACGCGGCCGGCGCCGTCACCCGTCTGGTGGACATGGGCGTGGAGCCCTTCCTCGTGGCGTCCTCGCTCACCGGCATCCTGGCCCAGCGGCTGGTGCGCCGCGTGTGCCCGGACTGCCGGGAGGCCTATCAGCCCACGGACGCGGAGCTCAAGGAGCTGAGCCACTCGCGCGCCTCCTTCAAGGAGCGCTACGGCGTGGACCGCATCTACAAGGCCACCGGATGCCCCACGTGCAACCGCAACGGCTACCGCGGCCGCACGGGCATCTACGAGTTCCTGCCCGTGGATGACGATGTGCGCCAGCTGGTGTTGAAGAACGTGGATGCCTCCACCATCAAGAAGTCCGCCACCAGCAAGGGCATGACGACGCTCTTGGAGGATGGCGCGCGAAAGGTGGCGTTGGGAGAGACGACCATCGCCGAGGTGTTGAGCATCACCCAGGAGGACATGTAACCGACAGCTCCTCCCTGGGAGGGGCCGGGGTCATCGAGCCATGCCGGTCTTCGAGTACAGAGGTCTCAACGCCACGGGCAAGCAGGTCAAGGGCCTGCTTGAGGCGGATTCCCCCAAGACGCTGCGCTCCAAGCTGCGCGCCGACGGCATCTTCCTCACGGATGTGCTGGCGCAGGCGGAGGGCAGCCGGGGCGCGGTGGCCAAGGGCGCCAACGCGGCGCTGGTGGCGCGCGACATCGACCTGCGCAAGCTGGGTCGCGGCCGCGTCAACACCGACGACGTCGCCATCTTCACCCGTCAGCTGTCCACGCTCCTGGGCGCGGGCGTCACGCTGGTGGAGTCGCTCACCGCGCTGGTGGACCAGGTGGAGAAGGAGCGCTTCAAGCGCGCCCTCTCCGACATCAAGCAGCGCGTCAACGAGGGCTCGTCCCTGGCGGACGCGCTCGGCCAGCACCCGAAAATCTTCCCCAGCATCTACGTCAACATGGTGCGCGCGGGCGAGGCGTCCGGCGCCCTGGACGCGGTGCTCACGCGCCTGGCCGACTTCACGGAGAACCAGGCCCGGCTCCAGCAGAAGATCCTCAGCACCATGCTCTACCCCGCCATCATGATGGTGGTGGGCGGCGGAATCCTCGTGGCGCTGATGGTGTTCGTCGTTCCGAAGGTCACCAAGATCTTCGAGACCATGAAGGCCACGCTGCCCTTGAGCACGCGGGTCCTCATCGCCACGAGCAACTTTTTCCAGAACTGGTGGTTCGTCGCCGTCCCCTTCATGGTGCTGTGCGGCTGGCTCTTCCTGCGTTGGACGAAGAGCCCCAAGGGCAAGCCGAAGTGGGACCGCATCACGCTCAACGCCCCCATCGTCGGCAACCTGGTGCGACTGCTGTCCATCTCCCGCTTCGCCCGGACGCTGTCCACGCTGCTCAAGAGCGGTGTTCCCCTCCTGGCGGCCATGGACATCGTCAAGGCCATCATGACCAACACGGTGCTGGCCGAGGTCGTGGAGAAGGCCCGCGACTCCATCCGCGAGGGCGAGAGCATCGCCAATCCGCTCAAGCGCTCCGGAGAGTTCCCGCCGCTCGTCTACCACATGGTCGCCATCGGCGAGCGCTCCGGCCAGCTCGAGGAGATGCTCACCAACGTGGCGGACAACTACGAAACACAGGTGAACGTGCGCATCGGCGCCCTCACCTCGCTCCTGGAGCCCCTGCTCATCGTGGTGATGGGCGCGGTGATTGCATTCGTCGCGCTCTCCATCCTGATGCCGATTCTCCAGGTGAACTCGGCCATCCGGTGAGAGGTGCCGCGGACATGATGAACGACACGCTCGACCGTTGGATTCAGCGCGTGACGCTGGTGGCGATGATTGCCGTCGCCGCGGCGCTGGTGACGGTGGGGGCCCGGTTGTACGGGCCCCAGGCCTCCGTTCCTCCCTCCGGGGTGGTGGACGGGCCCCGGGCCCCCTGACAGGAAGTCCTGAACACGATGCGGTGGCTTGCCAGAAAGTCACCCCGAGGTGAGAGCAGACATGAGCCAGACGACCCACAGCAAGCAGCAGCGCCGCCGCCGCAACCGCCGCGGCATGACCCTGATTGAAATCATGGTGGTCATCACCATCCTCGGCCTCATCGCCGCCGCCGTGGGCGTGGCGGTGATTCCCCAGCTCGAGGCCGCCCGGCGGGACCGGGCCGCGCTGGACATCAAGAACATCCAGGGCGCCCTGAAGCTCTACTACACGAAGAAGGGCAAGTACCCGGACACGTCCTCGGGCCTCAACGCGCTGGTGGAGACGCAGTCGCTCGAGCAGATGCCCAAGGACCCGTGGAACAACGACTACGTGTACCTGAACGAGGGCGGCAAGCCGGTCATCATCTCCTACGGCGCGGACGGCACCGCGGGCGGCGAGGGCAATGACGCGGACATCTCCTCCGCGGACTCGGCCACCGCCAACAACAAGTGAAGAACGCGCGCCTCCCGCGTGTTGACAGGGCTTGGGCATGAACGAGCACGACTCCCTTCCATCCCAGACGCCCTCGCCCGCGGGGGCCGCCCGCCCCCACCGCATGGGGCGCATCCTGCTGGGGCTCATCTTCCTGGTGGCCACCGGGCTGGCGTTCGTCCTCGTGTACGTGACGGAGGACCGCACGCTGGAGCCAGACCAGCGCCGCGCTCGCGACTCCATCCGCAGGATGGAGGGCAAGTTCAAGGCGCACCAGCGGCTGATGGGCCGCTTCCCCTCGCAGGAGGAGGGCTTCCAGCCGCTCATCGACGCGAAGCTGATGGAGGGCGTGCCCCTGGACCCGTGGGGGAACCCGTACGTGTACTGGACCGACGGCAAGAATGGCGCCGTCGTCTCCTACGGCGCGGACGGCAAGAAGGGCGGCATGGGGCTGGACGCGGACCTGAGCAGCGGAGGCGTGCTGGCGAACGGGGGGGCACCATGAAGAGAAAGGCGCTTCACCGGGCCCAGCGGGGCCTGACGCTCATCGAAATCTCCATCGCCATCATCATCGTCGCGATGCTGTTCTCCGCGGCGGTGATGGGCATCGGTTCGCTCACCGGCGCCAAGGCGAAAGGCGCCGCGGGGGAGCTGGCGGGCACCATCCGCTCGCTCTACGACTCGGCCGCGCTGCGCGGCAAGACGTGCCGGCTGGTGTTCGAGATTCCCGAGCCCAAGGAAGAGAAGCCCACGCGCTACCATGCGGAGTGCGCGGAGAGCGGCGTGACGACGGCCCGGGACCGCGACAATGCGCTGCGCGACGAGAACCGCGAGCGTGAGCTGTCCCGGCGCTCCAACCGCGGCGGCCGTGGAGACCAGCGCAGCTTCGTGGCCTCCGGCGGCGAGACGCCCAGCACGCAGGACCTGATGGACAGCGAGAAGGTGCGCGTGGAGAACGCATCGCGCTTCTCCTCCTTCACGTCCGAGGAGCTCCCCGCGAGGGAGCTGCCCGGGGACGTGCGCGTCTCCATCTGGACCCGCCAGCAGCGCACGGCGGTCGACAGTGGCGTGGCGTATCTCTACTTCTTCCCGCAGGGCTACACGGAGAAGGCCTACGTGTACCTGAGCCAGGGCGACAACGTCTGGACACTGGATGTGTCCCCGCTCACCGGCAAGGTGAACATCGTCGATGAAGCACTGGAGGTGCCGCGATGAAGCGAGCCCAAGGCTTCACGCTGCTGGAGGTCGTCGTCGCGCTCGCCATCCTGGGGCTGGCGCTGATGGCCATCTTCGACCTCAACGCGGGCGCGGTGGCCAACCACGTCTACACCAAGCGGCTCACGGTGGCCTCGCTGCTGGCGCGCTCGAAGATGACGGACGTGGAGCAGAAGCTCTACGACGACGGCTTCTCGCCCGATGACGACGAGGAGTCCGGCGACTTCTCCGAGGAGGGCTGGTCCCAGTTCAAGTGGAAGGCGCGCATCATCGCCCCGAAGCTGGATGGCGTGACGCCCGACCAGCTCATCGGCGCCATCTTCAACCTGCCCATCGGCGGGGACTCGAGCGACCCGATGAGCGGTATCGCCAGCCTGTTCGGCGGGGGCGCGGGAGGCGACAAGGGCGGCAAGACGCCCAGTGGCCCTCAGCCCGCGGGCGGTGGACTGGGCGGCGCGGCGATGGGCATGGCACAGCCCATGTTCTCGCAGATGGTGCAGCAGCTCACCCAGGCGGTGCGCGAGGTGCACCTCACCGTGTACTGGCAGGAAGGCACCCAGGTGGAGAGCATCGACCTGGTGACGCACGTGGTGTCGCTCGGGCCGGGCTCGGACCGCAACGGTGGCTTCACGCCCAACCAGGGCTCCACGCCGGGCGCCGACAACCAATGGGTGGACCCCAACAGCCCCGGGATGATTGTGCAGAACCCCATCCCCGGCCCCAATGGCACCATGCTGCATCCCCAGACGCGCCAGCCGCTGATGCGCCGCTCGGAGTGGCTGCAGCGGGTGAACGGAGGCCAGCCGCAGCAGGGCGGTGGTGGCGGCAATCCCTCTCCTCCCCGCGGCGGAATCCTGGGCGGAGGCAACCGGCCGTCATTCCCCAACATGCCGAACTTCCCAGGCGGCTTGCCAAGGACGGACCGATGACCCGGCGCGCGCGCGGCTTCACGCTGATGGAGGTCATGGTGGCGGTGGCCATCACCGCCCTGATGGGCACGGTGGTGGCCATGGCCTTCCAGACGGGCATCACGGCGAAGGAGACCGTCGAGGCGGACGCGGACCACTACCGGCAGCTGCGCGTGGCGATGAACCGCATGTCGCGCGAGATTGGCTCCGCGTACGTGAGCGACCGCTACGACACGAAGCGCTTTCGCGACCAGCAGGACCGGCCCACCAACTTCATCGGCGAGGGCGACCGGCTGCTGTTCACCACGTTCGCCCACCAGCGGCTGTACACGGACGTGAAGGAGTCCGACCAGGCGGTGGTGGAGTACTTCGTGGAGCCCAGCGACGACCGCAAGGCCAAGGGGCGGATGGACCTCAAGCGGCGGGAGAATCCCAACGTGGATGACCGCATGGACCGGGGTGGCACCACGGACGTGCTGCTGGAGGGCGTGAAGAAGCTGGAGTTCGAGTACTGGAACTCCGACAAGAAGGAATGGGATGACGAGTGGGACACGCGGCGCACGGAGCAGAAGAGCATCCTGCCCACGCGTGTGCGGATGACGGTGACGGCCGTGGACGAGACGGGGAAGGAAGCGCGCTATGTCACCCAGGCGCGCATCATGTTGAACACCGAGCTGCCGAGGTACTGATGCCCCTGCCCTTCTTCCAGCAGGCGCCCCGGCGGCGCCGTCCGAAATCCGATGCGTCCGGCGCGGCGCGCGGCCCCCAGGGTCAGCGGCGCTCGCGCGGCGTGGCGCTCATCATCGCGGTGGTGTCCATCGCGCTGCTCACCGTCATCGCCACCGAGTTCGCGTACAACAGCCGGGTGGACCTGCAGCTCGCGGCCAACCAGCGGGACGAGGTGCGCGCGTACTACATGGCGCGCTCGGGCGTGGCGATGTCGCGCCTGCTCCTGCGCTTCCAGCGGCAGGTGGACCAGACGCCCATCCCGAACCCCGCGTCCCTGCTCGGCAGCCTCATGGGCGGGGGCCAGGGCAACCAGGGCAACACCCCGCAGCCCACGTCGCTCAACCTCCAGCTCTGGAAGATGGCGCGGGTGGACTGCCACCTCTTGAAGGGCCTGGTGAAGAGCGAGGGTCAGGAGGGCGCAAGCGACATCCCTCCCGTGGAGGCGAAGGACGAGGACGACGCCCGCTTCAAGATGGATGGAGAAGAGGACCCCGCCTCGCGGGAGATGACCGCGCAGATGACGCGCCGCTCGTTCGGCGGGTTCGAGGGCTGCTTCCTGTCCACCATCTCCGACGAGGAGGAGAAGCTCAACGTGCACCGCCTGATGGCGGGCGCGGGTGACGCGCTGCCCACCGCGCTGCGGATGATGGACATGCTGGGCGACAAGCGCTTCGAGTTCCTCTGGGAGCGGGACGACGCCAACCGGGTGCGCAGCAACCCCGAGGAAGTGATGCTGGCCATCAAGGACTGGGCGGACGACGACGAGACGGGGTCCACCGTCAACCGGACCGACCCCACCAATCCCCTGCCCTCCGCCTTCTCCGACGAAGGCGCGCCCTACAGCCGCTATGAGCCGCACTACGAGCCGAAGAACGCCCGCTTCGACAGCATCGACGAGCTGTACCGGGTGCACGGGGTGAACGACCAGTTCATGGCGGCGTTCAAGGACAGGCTCACCGTGTATCCGGACATCAACTCGAAGCCCAACATCAACACGGACGACCCGGTGATGATGGGGCTGGCCATCATGTCGGTGGCGGACCCGGCGCGGCCGGACCCGCGGTTGAGGGACCCGGTGTTCCTCAACGAGCTCATCACGCGCATCCGCTCGGCGCGCATGTTCAGCTTCTTCGGCATGTCCGTGCAGGACTTCGTGGCCGTGGTGGAGAGCGCCGGCATCGCCGTCAATCCCGCCATCCGGTCCAACGTGGCGGGCAACCGCCTCGTCGGCGACAAGAGTCAGACGTTCACCATCAAATCGGTGGGAGAGGCGGGCAACGTCCAGAAGACGCTGACCGCCGTGGTCCGGCTGGACGACACGCTGGGCAAGCTCCTGTACTGGAGAGAGGAATAGCATGGCCCGCATTCTTGGCCTCGACCTGGGCAGCCACTCCGTGAAGGGCGTGGTGCTCGAGGCGCGGACAAAAGGACACGCCACCCGGAGCTACGTGGAGGTGCGCCGCGCTCAAGAGGGCGAGCGCGTCGACACGTTGCGCGCGGCGGTGACGGAGCTGCTCGGCAAACTGCCCCCGGGGCACGCCGACCAGGTCGTGGTCGCCCTCCCCGGCCCGGCGCTCATCACCCACGCGCTGAGCCTGCCGTTCTCCGACGGCAAGCGAATCGAGGCGACGCTGCCCTTCGAGATTGGCAGCCAGCTGCCGTTCGACATCTCCGAGGTGGTCTACGACTACCAGGTGGTCGGCCTGAAGGAGACGGACAGCAAGGAGAAGGCCAGCGACCTCCTGGTGGGAGTGGTGCGCAAGGAGGAGCTGAAGGGTCTGCTCGACCTGCTCGGTGAGCTGAAGGTGGACCCGCGCATCGTCACGCACCCGGGGCTGGCCTACCAGAACCTGCTCCAGCAGGCGGCGGGGCTCTTCGAGGGCGCCGGTGAGGGCGGTGTGGTGGCGGTGGTGGACATGGGCCACGAGCGCACCTCGGTGGCCATTGGCAAGCCGGGCTCGGGCGTGCAGTTCGCGCGCACCTTCGCGGGTGGCGGGCGCGACTTGAGCAAGGCCCTGGCCACGGAGTTCCAGACGACGCTGGCGGAGGCGCACCACTGGAAGGAGCAGCACGGGGCCATGGCCAGCGCGGCGCGCGGGCCGGACGCGGAGCGCGCGGCGGCGGCGTTCATGCGCGGGCTCCAGCCGGTGTTGCGCGAGCTGCGCCCCACGCTGAAGTCCTATACGGCGCGCACGCGGCAGCAGGTGGGCGCGCTGGTGTTGTGTGGTGGCTCGGCGCGGATGCCCGGCCTCGCGGAGCAGCTCTCCAAGGATTTGAACCTCCCGGTGCGTGTGCTGGCGTTGCCGGCGGACACGTCCGAGGCGATTGCTCCCGCGGAGCAGCCGACGGCGGCGCAGGCGTACGCGTTGGCGCTCCGGGGCAACGCGTCCGGCGCTCGCGCGCCCCGGTTCAACTACCGGCGGGGGGAGCTCGCGTTCAAGGGCGACTTCGACTACGTGAAGGACAAGCTGGGGCTGCTGGCGTCCTTCGCGGCCACGCTGCTGCTCCTGCTCATCGCGTTCGGCGTCGTGCGCAACTCGGTGCTGTCACGGCGCGAGGCGCAGGTGGACGCAGCGCTGTGCGAGACGACGCAGCGAATCCTGGGGCGGTGTGAGAAGGACTACAACCGCGCGCTGAACATGCTCAAGGGCGTGGAGAGCCCGGCGGCGGCGCTGCCCAAGATGTCGGCCGTCAACCTGCTGGCGGAGGTGACGCAGAACGTGCCGAAGGACTTGCCCGTGAAATTCGACCGCATCCAGATCGACACGGAGCGCGTCATCCTCCAGGGCGAGACGGATTCCTCCAAGCAGGTGGACACGCTGTCCAACGCGCTGCGGAACCATGCCTGCTTCAAGGAAGTGAAGCAGGGCAAGGTGGAGCGCACCCGGGACGGGCAGAAGGTGACGTTCCGGTTGGATGTCCAGGTGCAGTGCCCCGGGACGGAAGGGGGGGAGAGCTAGTCATGGCCAAGCTTCAGGAAGCACTGGCGCCGCTGCAGACGTGGTTCGAGCGGCTGAGTGACCGTGAGCGGCGGATGGTGTCCATCGCCGGCGCGGCGGTGATGGTGTTCATCGTCTTCGCGGTGGTGATGACGTTCGCCAACAGCGCGTCGGGCTATCGCAAGCGGACGCAGGACAAGCTGGCGAAGCTGCAGGAGGTGCAGGCGCTGGCGGCCAGCTTCCGCGAGGCGCAGGCCAACCGTCAGTCGGTGGAGTCGCAGCTGACGTCGAGCAACGTGCAGCTGATTTCATACATCGACGAAAAGGCCACGGCCGCAGGGCTCCAGGCGCCCAACATGACGCCCAAGGGCGACGTGGGCATCGGGGACGGGAAGATCCTGGAGAGCTCCGTGGAGCTGACGTTCTCCGACGTGGACCTGCGAAAGCTGACGGACTTCCTGCGCACGGTGGAGAGCGGCCCGGGCGTGGTGAAGGTGAAGTACCTTCGCATCGAACCCCGGCCGTCGGACCTGCTGACGGCGTGGACCACCGTGGCCACCTACCGGATGAAGCAATAAGCCATGTCCTCAGACTCCAAGTCCGCCCGTTGGAAGGTTGTCGTGGGCTACGGCGCGTTCGCGCTCGTGGCCTTCATCCTCTGCCTGCTCTTCACCTTCCCGTACGACACGGTGCGCACGCGCATCGTCTCGGAGGCGGGTCAGGCGGGGCTCGCGGTGCGCATCGGCTCGCTGCGGCCCGGGCTGTCGGGCATCACCGCCACCAACGTGCGGGTGAGCAAGCCACCTCAACCGTTGAGCGCGGAGACGCTGGCGAAGCTGGTCAGCGGCGAGGGCCTTCCGGGCGCGGCGGAGCTGGGCGAGGCGGTGTTGATTGACAGCGTGGCGGTGCGCCCCACCCTCTTCCCGCCGGGCCTGGCGGTGCGCGCCAGCGCGCTGGGCGGGACGGCGACGGTGGACGTGGGCTGGATGGGCGACACGAAGGTCCGCGCGGAGATGGACAAGCTCCGAGTCAGCAGCGGCAACCTGCCCGCCTTCCTCGGGGTGGACGTGGACGGCGAGCTCAACGGCGCGCTGCGGTTGACGGTGCCCAAGGGCAAGAGCCCCGAGCTCGACCTGTCGCTGGCGAACGGCGAGCTGTCGCTCGACTCGCAGGGGCTCATCATCAAGGGGGGCAAGGCCTCCATCCCCATGGGCGGCGGCAACGCGATGGCCATGGACCTGCCGCAGGTGGCCCTGGGGGCGCTGGTGGGGCGCATCAACTTCGAGAAGGGCATGGGCACGGTGCAGGAGCTCAAGCTCAAGGGCGAGGACGTGGAGGCGCTGGCCACCGGGACGCTGAAGCTGGGCAAGCGGCTGGAGTACAGCGAGCCCGCCATGGACGTGAATCTGCGGTTGGACCCGGAGGCGCAGAAGCGACTGGGCCTGCTCGCGGCGGGCATCACCATCTTCCCCCCGGACAAGAAGGACCCGAGCTTCCGGGCGGCCAAGCTGGGCGGCTTCCTCAACCGGCCCACGTTCCTCCCCCGCCGGTAGGATGGCGCATCGCACCCGGCACGTGGGGTTGAAGTCCGCGTGCCGGGACGTGTAAAGCGCGGACACAAGGGAGGTCCGCGGGATGCCGGAGCTGGTGTTTTTTCGTCGGGGCGAGGAGGTGTTGAGGGTGGGCGTGGACCGGGCACGGATGGTGCTCGGGCGAGGCGAGCAGAGCGACGTCGCGATTCCAGACCCCGAGGTGAGCCGCCAGCAGGTGGCCCTGCTGTGGGACGGAACGCGGTGCCGGGTGGAGGACCTCTCCGGCAAGGGCACGGTGGTCGGTGGCGAGTCCGTCACCACGGCGGAGCTCCCGGATGGCGCGGACCTGGCGTTGGGCCAGTGGCGCGCGGTGTTCCGGTTGAGCGGGGGTGGCGAGGGCACGGACGTCACCACGGAGATTGGACACACCACGTCGGTGCAGGCGCGGGATGCCCAGGCGCAGCGATGGCAGCCCGCGCAGGTGCGCGTGAAGCAGGGCGTGAATGAGTCGGTGCACCGGCTCACGGGCGACAGCTTCACGGCGGGCAAGGACGCGGGGTGCGACCTGGTGTTGCAGGACCGCTTCGCCTCCAGCAAGCACCTGAAGGTGACGCGCCGAGAGGGTGTGTTCCATGTGGTGGACCTGCGCTCGACGAATGGCACGTGGCTGGGGCCGGTGCGGGTGTTCGAGGCGGAAGTCACGCTGCCCACGACGCTGAGGGTGGGCGAGACGGAGCTGGTGTTGGAGCCGGCGGTGTCCGGGACGAAGAAGGAGCCCACGTCCTTCCACGGCATCATCGGCAACGACATGGCGGTGCGGAACCTGTCGGAGGTCATCGAGCGGGTGGCGCCGTCCACCGCGGCGGTGACGATTCTGGGTGAGTCCGGCACGGGCAAGGAGCTGGTGGCACGGGCGATTCATCAGTGCTCGCAGCGGGCGAACCGTCCGCTCATCCCGGTCAACTGCGCGGCCATCTCCAAGGAGCTCATCGAGAGTGAGTTGTTCGGCCATGAGAAGGGCTCCTTCACGGGCGCGGCGAACGCGCGCAAGGGCGCCTTCGAGGAGGCGGACGGCGGAACGCTGTTCCTGGATGAGATTGGCGAGCTGCCGCTGGACTTGCAGGCCAAGCTGCTGCGCGCGCTGGAGAGCGGTGAAATCAAGCGCGTGGGCGCCAGCCGCCCCATGCACGTGGACGTGCGGGTGGTGGCGGCGACGAACCTGGACCTGCTGGCGGCGGCGCGCGAGGGGAAGTTCCGCGAGGACCTGTACTACCGCCTCTGTGTGATTCCATTGCACCTGCCACCGCTGCGCAGCCGCAAGACGGACCTGCCCGCGCTGGCCGAGCACTTCGTGAAGCTGTACTCGCCGCGCGGGCAGACGGTGCGCTTCACGGCGACGGCGTTGGACCGGCTGCAGGGGCACGGATGGCCCGGCAACATCCGCGAGCTGCGCAACGTGGTGCACCGCGCGCTGCTCATGCGCAAGGGCCCGTCCATCGACGCGACGGATTTGACGTTCGACCAGGAGATGAACAAGGAGACGGGCATCGCGGTGCCGGAGCTCCCGCCTGGGATGACGCTGGAGCAGATGTTGGAGAAGCTCGAGCGGCAAATCGTCGAGGCCGCGCTGCGCCGGTTCAACAACAACCGCGAGCGCGTGGCCCGTGAGCTGGGCGTGGCCCGCTCCACCCTCTTCAAGCGCCTGAAGGACTGGGGACTGACGCGGCAGGACGAGCAGGAGTAGTCGACTGGGTCCGGCGGCGTGAAACACCTTCCCACTTCTCGGGAAGGTGTTTCACAGCGAGCCGCGTCTCTTGCCTCCGCGTGACACAGAGAGCAGACGCGCCAGACTATTGCGCGGGCGGCAGATACCCCACGTCCGTCGCCACTCGGCTCCGAACCGTGATGTGCTTCTTCGTGCTGCTTCCATCGAGGAACACGGCGTGTTCGCCCAGAGGAATGCCCGCGACGACAAATCGCCCAGACTGCTCGGCAACGGTCAGCAGATAGCGGCTAGGGCTGCTGAGCGGGCCTCCGTCGAACAGGACCGTCGGCGGCCGGAGGCTCATGGAGCCCGAGCTCTCCAGGAAGTCAAAGCGGCCGACGACAGCGCCGACATCATCCCTCAAGCGGATGTCCGCGATGACTCGCTCTCCATTCTTGCTTGAGACCGAGATGTGTCCGGCCAGACCATTGTCGATCCACGCATAGACTTGATGCTGGTCAATCGGCAGCCTCACCGCGAAGCCCGAACCGTCAAAGCGCACGTGACGATACGAAGGCGTCCACTGACTGCAGCGATACACCCTGGGCGATACGGGCCACTCCACCGAGATTCGCGCACCCCTCACAGGTGTACCGTCAGGCATGAGGACATGCCCGGCAAGCTCAAATGAAGACGGTTCTGGATAGGAGGACAAGGCATGAGCCCAATCAAAACTCCGTCCTCGGTAGACAGGTTCGCAGGAGACAGGGACGACCACGGGTGGCCCTGGACGAACATCGACTTCCCGCTCGCCTGAAAGCTCGGTCTCCTCAGAAGTGGCGTCCACCTTGAAGACATAGACGCCTGCCTCGACACGCCCTGTCCACAAACCACCCTCCTGGCGCGAGAGGCTGGCTTCTCTCCAGTCCTGGCGAACCGAGACGCGGCTCACGTCCAGATTGAGCGCCTTGCCTGAACGAAATGCGTGGCAAGGCTTCGCCACGATGGAGACAAGCGCTGGGAGCCGGATGTCCCATTGGCCATCCATTTCGCCCACGAGGGTGACCTCTTGGGGCGCGTACCATTCTCGCGAAGGAAAAGGGACGGTGAAGGGCGACTGGAGATGAATCACATTCACACCTGGAGTCAAGCCACCCAGGTCATAGAAACCCATGACATCCGTCACCGCCTCTGAATCAATCTCAGCCCAAGGGGGAGACTCAGCACTGATGGCGCGCAACCGCACCCCTTCCGCTGGCGAGCCGTCAGGAAAGAAGACCTGTCCACGCAGAGATGCCCCTGGAGGCAAAGGCAAGACACTGGAGGCCGTACCGCCCGCGACGAGGCCGACGGAATTCTCACAGTACTCGCCGTGTCGCGCGCCTCGTGCACAAAGGGTGTACTCCCCAGCGGCGACCCCGGAGAAGCGGGCAACACCCGCGCCATCCGTCATCACCCTCCTCGCCAATGGATCATCCAGGTCGAGGGTCTCTCCCGGCCGCAGCACCACCACGGTGACCCCTGCGAGCGGACGCTCGTCCTTCGCGGAGACCACTCTGACATGAACCATCCCCGTGCCATCCAGCGACGGTGGCTGCCTCGGGGGAGGCTGCACGGGCGCAGGCGCCGACACCGGCGTCGACACTCCCGAATCACATCCCAGCACGCCCGCCAGGATGAACGACGTCACAAGCTTCGCAATCACGCTCAAGTAGCCTGCCAGCGTCACTGCGTACCTCGCCGCAGATCTCCCAAGTCCGTGGCCACGCCCCCCTGGACGTCAAAGCGATACGTGGCGGAGTTGCCTTCAATCTCCATGGAGTGACGGCCCGGGGGAATGCCCGCGATAACAAAGCGACCATCCTGCGTGACATGCTTCAACTCGAAGATGGACTGATTCTCGAAGCGGAAGTCGGGTGCACGGCGGCGAGCAAAGTCCGGGAAGAGATCCACGCGCCCCTGGATGGCACCAGCCGACTCCAACTGGATGTCCTTGACAACAGGCTCCCCAGCCTTCGTGCCATAGAATGAACTGAAACCGGCAAAGCCATTGTCGGTCCACACGAAGGCGAACGTTTGAAATGCCGGCAACCTCACCGCGAACGCCGAGCCCTCGAAGCGCACGTGCCGATAGACAAAAGGACCATTTCCACACGGGGTGGGGCCGCTATACGAGGGGCGTACCGAGATTCGGAAACCCCGCGCGGGGGTCCCATCCGGAAGGAGGACATGCCCCGCGAACTCGAACGTGCCGGGTTCATGGAGCACAGGGGCGCTCTGGCGAGGGCCCACCCGCCGGGTCTCGACGGAGGTGACATGAGTGACGGGGATGACCACGGGCTTGTCCGTCCTCACATCCACGGCCCGGTCAACCACGACGAGGGTTTCTCCGGAGGAGGCCACCAAGGCCATGTGGTGGGGACCTGACTCGACACGCCCTGTCCAGCTTCCGTCCTCTTGGCGAACCAGCAGGTTCCTCCTCCATCGGGTCGTTATCGAAACATTCGCGATGTCTGGGTTGAACTCCGCGCCTCGCGTGTGCCTCAGGTGAGGCCTCACTGACACGGGGACGAGCGCTCCGAGCTGGATATCCAACGAGACATCCATCCCCCCCACGACCTCGACCGTGCGGGGGGAGTATCGCCCTTCATCCAGGAAGGGAAAGGCAACGGGCGCGTCGACAAGAATCTCGGCCCAGCCTGACGTCACTCCATCCAGGTGGTAGTTGCCCATGACATCCGTCACCGCCTGCGTAGGCATCAGATGCCCAGGGTCGAAGGAGTCTCCCCAAGCCGTCAACCGAATGCCCACCGCCGGCGAACCATCCGGGAGCAGGACCTGTCCCCGGATGGAGGCCCCCGGTGGCAGCGTCAAGACGCTGGAGACAGTGCCTCCCGCGACGAGCCCGACGCCCTCCTCGCAGAACTCCGCGTGCCGCGCGCCTCTCGCACAGATATTGAACAGCCCGGCGGGCGCCGAGGAGAAGCGAGCAATCCCCTCCCCGTCCGTCAGCGCTGACTCAAGTGGCGCGCTCTCGGGAACAGTAATCTCTTCTCTCAGCAATGCCACCGTCACGCCAGCGAGCGGACGCTTATCCTTCTGGGAGACGACGCGAACCTGAACAGTCCCAGTGCCGTCGAGGGATGGCGGAGACCTCGGCGGCGGTGGCGCAGGCGCCGGGGCTGGTTCCAGCCGCTCACATCCCATCGCCCCCGCCAGGACGAACGACATCACGACGCCCGCGACCACCCTCCAGCCATTCCTTCCACTCATCGAGCAGGACTCCCGTGCAAGGTGTCGCTCCCCTTCTCTGAACGGATGGGAGAAAGGGATGAACGTCTCTCGGTGCCACACCACGTGGTGAAGCGGCCACCGCCCCAGGCCCCATCGGTGTTTCGCAACCGATGGCCTTTCGAGAATGCCCTGAGCCAGGATTCACCCATGCGCATCGTCGCCGTCTCGGACACTCACCTCTTCCATGATGAGCTGCTGATGCCACCGGGTGACATCTTAGTCCATGCGGGCGATATGTGTCGCGCGGGGGACCTCGGGGAGCTTGCCCGGGCCGCCAAGTGGCTTCGCGGGCTCCCCTACCGCCACAAGGTCGTCATCGCGGGCAACCATGATGGGCCCTTCGCCGATACTCCCGAGGAGGCTCGCGCGCTCCTGGGGGACGGCATCGTCTACCTCCAGGACAGCGGCGCCACGGTCGCGGGACTGCGCTTTTGGGGAAGCCCCTGGCAGCCGGCCTACAACGACTGGGCCTTCAACCTCCCGCGAGGAGCCCCGCTCGCCAGCAAGTGGGCGCTCATCCCGGAGGGCCTCGACGTCCTCGTCACCCACGGACCTCCCGCGGGCTTCGGAGATCGCTCCTCCGTGGGAGGTCGCGGCGGCTGCGCGGACCTGCGCGAGCGCGTGCTCACCGTCCGCCCCCGGCTGCACCTCTTCGGTCACATCCACGACGACGGGGGCCTCTGGCGCGCAGGCCCCACGTGCTTCGTCAATGTCACCACCTGGGAGTGCGAGCGTCCTCCCACCGTCCTCGAGTTCGATGACCGGGGCGTCACGGAGGTCACCATTCCTCCCGCCCGGCGCTGACCCGGGAATCGAGGGCCCGTAGATCTTTTTGGCAGCAGGTGCGTTTCAGGGAGAACTCCCCTGCTGGGGGCCTTCAGGAGCCCACCCGTGATTCACGCCGCAGCCATCGACCTGCCGCCTCTGACCGAGCTCTACAACGAGCACCGCTCTCGCGCGTTGGCCATTGCCCGGAGAATCGTGGGAGACGCCGACGACGCCGAGGATGTGGTGCAGGACGTCTTCACCCGGCTGGCCTGGAAGTCACCCGACTACGGCGGCCGCGCGGCGTGGACCACGTGGCTCCACCGCGTCATGGTCAACAGCAGCATCAACTGGCTGCGCGCCCGCAAGCGCCGCGAGCGTCTGAGCCACGAGCCCCTCGAGCCCCTCTCCCCCGAGAGTCAGGCCATGGGCACGGAGATGAAGCGTCACTTCACCGACGCGATGCGGGAGATCAACGAACAGCAGCAACACGTCCTCTACCTGCGCGAGGTGCGAGGACTGAGCTACCCCGAAATCGCACGCATGCTGTGCATCCCCGAGGGCACCGTGAAGAGCACCCTCCACCGCGCCCGGCAGCGCACCTTCGGCCTCATGGCGGAGCGCGGGCACCAGCCCTGAAGCACTCCAGGGCTAACGGCCCGCCCGAAGCCGAAGCGGCTCCCGAGCCGTCCTCCACGGCGCGGGAATCGCCCCCTGCCCCGTCGCCATCACGACGATGCCGCCCACCATCGCGCACGTCGTGTCCATGTCGCCCCGCCCCGACACCGTGGCCCACAGCGCGTCCTCGAAGTGATTCAAATGCCTCGCCGCGCACCACACGACATACGGCACCGTGTCCTCCGACAGCACTCGGGAGCCACTGCCCAGCTCCTTCGCCGCCGCCGTGGGTGAAGTGTCCAGCGGCCACGCCCGCGCCCGCTCCAACCCGCGCCGGGTCGCTCCCGCGGGCGTGTACTCCAACACCACGTCGAACAGCTCGCGCGCGGGACCTCGGGCCCCCGAAGCCCACGCGGCGGCGACAGCCACGGCCATGGCCCCCGCCTGTCCCTCCGGATGGAAGTGCGTCACCTCGGCGGAAAGCCGCGCCTCCTCCGCCGCGCGCCCCAGGTCCTCGGCGAAATAGGCCCCCAACGGAGCCACGCGCATCGCCGCGCCGTTCCCCTTCGAACCTGTGCCGTTGAAGACCTGGGAGGACACCGGCCGCCAGTCCATCCCCAGATGAATTCGCTCCAGGATTTCAATCGCCCCGCCGCCGTAGCCTCGGTAGGGGTTGTCCCGGAACCGCTTCGCGAAGAGCTGCGCGAGCCGGTCCTGCGCCACCCGCCCGTGCTCGTCGAGCACCTGGACCAGGGCCAGCGCCATCTCCGTGTCATCCGTGTACGGCCACGGAGGCGCCGGCGCCTGGCGCGCCTCCACCGACTCGGCCACCAGGCTCCGAGCCGCGAAGAAGCGCTCACCAAAACCATCCCCCACCGAGAGCCCCTCCAACGACAGCAGGGCGCGCGCCATCCGCTCGGCGTGGTCCAAGGGCTTTTCAGTCAGGGACATGGCGCCAGCATCCTCCTGGCGCCATATTCGTGTCAATCAGACACTATCTACTCTTCCCCCTTCGAGCCCACGAACTGGTCGCCCTTCTCCCTGAAGAGGACGTTGAAGCTGGTGAGCGAGCCGTACACGCGGGTGATGTAACTCTGCATCTCCACCTTCTCCGCGTCGGACAGCTTCGGGTGCGCGTTGAGCTTCTGCTCGAGGACGCGCAGCCTGTCGCGGACCATGACGACCTTGTGGAACAGGTTGTCGATGGGCATGTCCTTGGCTTGCAGCTCCGGGTTGCCCGGGACGAGGCGCACCGTACCGCCCTCCCACTTGCCCGCGAGCGGCGGCGAGTCGGCCATGCCGGACGCCTCCCGGAAGATGTCCATCAGCTCTTCACGCGTCATGCTCAACCCTTCCAGGTCAACGACTTCATTGGGGTCCACCACCCGGCGCCGCACCACCACCGGGGCCACGCTGCGCGCCGTGCGCTCGCGCGTGGGCGACTGCGCCGCCGGGGCCACGGCCGTGCCCCGGGGCGCGTACTTGTCACAAATGGGGGCCGACGGCGGAAACATGCCCCGCGAGGACTGGAGCCGGCACGGCCCCACCCACCCCCGGCGCTCATCCACCGAGTGAGGGCTCCACAGCTTGCAATTGCCGCACACCTGCTCTTCCGGACGGAAGGTCGGCAGGGGCGGAGCCGCATCCGCCGAGTCACCCATCAGCGCGTCTCCCCCGCCACTGGCGAGCTCTTGCGCACGCCCAGCTCCTTCAGCAGCGCGTCCGCGTTCTCCACCTGGTCCAGCATCCACAACACATACCGCACGTCCACGTTGACGTTGCGGGCCACGTCCGGGTTGTAGCCGAAGTCGTTCGCCACATTCTCCCAGACGCGGTCGAAGTTGACGCCCACCAGTTGGCCCTTGCCGTTCACCGTGGGACTCCCCGAGTTGCCGCCCGTGGTGTCCGCGTCCGCCAGGAAGTTCACAGGCACGTCCTTCAGCTTCCGGTCCATCCACGCGCCATACCGCTTCGCCTCGGCCACCTTCGACACGCGCTCGGGGACGATGAAGGGCTCCTCCCCCGTGGCCTTCGCCATCATGCCGGCGAGCGTCGTCTGCGGCGTATACACCGCCCCGTCGCGCGGCGAGTAGCCCTGCACCTTGGCGAACGTCACCCGCAACGTCCCGTTCGCATCCGGGGCCACTGGCTTGCCCGCATGCGCCAGCACCGCCTTGCGCCACTCCGGACGCAGTCGGGAGCCCATGCCCTGGCGCCGGTCCAGCGTGTCATCGAGCGCCTCCAACTCCTTGGCCAGGTCCAGGCCGAACGCGAGCAGCGGGTCCTTGCGCGCCTCCAACTGCGCCACCGTCTCCGTCACCATCTTCATGCGCTCGGCGAGCGTCAGCACCTGGGTGCTCGCGTACATCGCGTCCACCTTCGCGGCCACGTCCTTCTCCGAGAACACCTTGCCGAAGTGCTTGTCCACCGCGGCGATGCGCTCGTCCGCGCCCAGCGCCTGCGCGCGCCGCACGTAGGCCGTCACCAGGCGCTTCTCCGCGGGCAGGAAGACGTTCTTCTGCTCACGCTCCAGGCGGTCCTTGATGCGGACGTGCTCGCGCTCCATGTACTCCGGCCGGCGCTCCATGTCCGGCAGGGCGCGCTGGGCGGCGAGCCTCGACAGCGTCACCGCCACCGCCGGACCCCGGGCCAGCCGCGCGACAGCCCCGAGCAGGAACTCGCGCTCGAAAGACTTCGTGGTGGCCTGCTGCTCGGCGAGCAGCTCCTCGCGCGCCTTGACCGCGGACGCCCACGCCGCGGCGCCCTTCGCGCTCGCGCCCTTCTTGGCGACCCAGGCCGCGACCTCCGCCTCCGCCTGGCGCTGCTTCTCGACGATGTTCCCGCGCTTGAGGCCCGCGAGCTGCCCGCCCGCGTTCTTGTTCACGTTGTGCAGGCCCTTGAGCACCGACGCGACGGCGATCTTCCCGGCCGCGTCCTTCTCCCCCTCCTCCTCGAGGATGCGGATGGCCTCGCCGTACACGTCGCGCATGCGCGGATAGAGGCGGGACTGACGCTCCGCCATCTCCTCGGCGAGCAGCGCGCGGTAGGTGCGTCCCGGGTAGCCGAGCACCATCACGAAGTCGCCCGGCTTCACGCCCTCGGTGGCGAGCGGGAAGAAGAACTCCGCTTTGTACGGCACGTTCTTCTCGCTGTACGCCGCGGAGGAGCCATCCGGCGCGCTGTAGGCCCGGACGATGGCGAAGTCGCCAGTGTGGCGCGGCCACATCCAGTTGTCCTCCTCCCCGCCGTACTCACCGACGCCTCGGGGCGGCGCGTAGACCAGCCGCACGTCCACCAGCTCCACCGACTCCACCAGCGTGTAGTTGACCCCACCGTCAAACGTCGCCACCTGACAGCGCGTGGCCGGACGCTTCTCACACTCGGCCACCAACTCCTTCTGCTTGCGCTCGATGGCCTTGAAGCGGACAGCGTCATCCGCGCCCGCGGGCACCGCGCCGAGCACCTGCGACGTCACGTCCGTGAAGCTGCGAGGCACCTGCACCCGCGCGCCCTTGCCGGGCAGCTCATCCTTGCGCTCCGAGGCCAGGAAGCCCTGGGTGAGCAGGTCGCGCTGCGGCGTGCTGTGCTCTTGGATGACGCCGAAGGCACAGTGGTGGTTGGTGATGACCAGGCCGGTGGAGGAGATGAACGCGCCCGTGCATCCGCCCACGTTCACCGCGCCCGCGAGCAGGCCAGTGCCACGCTGCGGGTCCCAGAGCTTCTTCGGCGGCACCTGGAGACCCTGGCCGCGCAACCACGCCGGGTCCAGTTCCAGGACCTGCTGAGGAGTCCACTTCCCTTCCCCGGCCAGAGCGGGGGCAGCCACGAGTGAGAGCAGGAGGAGCGTCTTCTTCATACCCACTTCCCTACCCCGTCCGGCGCCCGCATGCGACTGCGGCCTTCGCACTCGACGCTCCGCGGCAAGCCAGGAGTTTCCAGGGAAGAGGAAGCCCGCTTATGTGTTGGGGTGTCACGTCGTCGAATACCCGGGGAAGCCCATGAGGACCGCCAGCGGAGCACAGCTCGATTTCGGCCGCCTGGCCCTCCTCCTCGTGATGCTGGGGGTGGGCTGGTATTTCTGGGATGCCCCCGCCTTCTGGCCGCTGAAGCTGCTGGTGGTGATGATGCACGAGAGCGGGCACGCGCTCGCCACGCTCCTGGTGGGCGGCTCGGTGGACCGCATCCACCTGGCGGCAGATGAGTCAGGGGCCTGCCTGTCCCGCCTGCCTCCGGGCGTCTTCCGGCAGATTGCCGTGTACTCGGGGGGCTACCTGGGCAGCGCCGTGGCTGGGGCGGGGCTGCTGCTGGCCACCTTCCGCTTCCGCCTGCGCCGCTGGGTGCTGGGCGCCGCGAGCGTGTGGCTGGTCGTCATGGGCGTGCTCTATGCGGGCGACAGCTTCACGCTGGCGTTCTGCGTGGGCACCGCCATGGTGCTCGGCCTGGGGGCGAAGTTCCTGCCGGATGGCGCGGTGGACTTCCTCAACCTCTTCATCGCCGCCTTCACCGCGCTGTACGCGGTGTTCGACCTGCGAGATGACCTGTGGAACAGCGCGGTGCGCTCGCGCAGCGACGCGGCCCTCCTGGCCGACCTCACCTACGTGCCCGCCGTCGTCTGGGCCGCGCTGTGGACCCTGCTCGCCGTGGGACTGCTCGGCTTCGCCGCGTATCGCTCGCTGCACAGCCGCCCCCAGGGCCTCCAGATGCCCGCCGTGGGCACCCGGGCCCGCGGCAGGGCCTGACGCGAGAGGCTTCACACCGCGTCACATCTCCCGAATCAATCCGGTTACAAGGCTCGAAACGCCCGGAAGCGCCGGCCGAGACATCGGCTGCTCGAGCTGGATTGTTTCATCATTGCCTGAAATGACCCGGGGCCCGCGAGGACGCGCGGTTCAGAGGGACGGTCATCCTCCGTGGGGACTGTCGCGCGCCACCAGCCCACAAGGGTTTGCGTGAACGCACGGCTTCCCGTGCGCCCGGGTCCTCCCGCACACCGGGTCTTAAACCAACCGCGAAACAAGCTTTCACTGATTTGTCTGCCGCAAAACAGACGCACTATAAGTGCGAGCGCCGTAGCGACTTCCAGCTACGGGCAATCCCACACTCCAGGAGCAGACATGAATCTCAAGACAGTGATTGGCTCGCTGACGTTGGCCGCGATGCTGACCGGGGGCACGGCCCTCGCGCAGGGCATCGAGCCGGTTCCCCCGCATGACACGGGCGACCTGCCGAACAAGGAAGGCCAGTTGGAGAAGGTGCCGTTGAGCAAGGTTCTCCGCGATGCGCCGCGCGAGGACATCGAGAAGGAGCCGGTCGAGGGCTTCCTGCCGGACCTCCCCATCCTGGTGGACGGCGTGGCGTACACGGCCAAGGAGATCCAGGAGAAGGACATCCACCTGTCGCACTACGTGCTGGATGGCCGCTCCGCGGAGATGAACGTGGTGCAGGGCTTCCGCACCACGGAGCAGCTGAAGGAGTACTTCGCCGCGACGGGGCAGTTCCCCTCCGAGCAGCCCACGACGAGCCAGCTGGCGAACTGCAATCCCTGGTCGGTCTTCTTCGAGCACTCCTGGTACGGCGGCGCGGCCTTCTCCGTCTACCCGGGCTGGGGCTACCCGAACCTGGGCTGGTGGAATGACCGCATCTCCTCCATGTGGAGCACGCAGTGTGGCCGCTGGACGCTGGTCACCGAGCACTCCTGGTACGGCGGCCACGTGCTGTGGATTGGCCGCGCGTGGGCCGTCCCCAACATGGGCAGCTACGGCTGGTACACGGGCTGGTGGCCGTTCCGCCGCTGGCACTCGTGGAACGACCGCATCTCGTCGGTCGCCGTCTACTGGTAGTCCTCGCGTGACGTGACGGAAGCGGAGGCCCTTCGCGCCTCCGCTCCTCCCGCGGGCTCACGCCCCTTCGGGATCATTATCGCAACTCAATATGCAACTAAATCCATGAAACAGAAACAACTCAACATAGCCAACGGGGCCCTCACCGGTGGACAACTCTTCACCGGCGGAGATTCGTCCAGTTCATCGTCGCCAACTTCCGGGTGGACCCCAAGCGCGTCTATCTGACGGGGTCGAGCATGGGCGGCTGGGGCGCGTGGCGGAATGCCTCGCTGCCCTGGCTTGATCCTCCAGTCCGCGTCACTTCCTCGGGCGCATCCTGAACGCGATGAAGGAGGCGACATCCGGGTACGAGAAGTAGGGATTGAGCCGTCGCACGTCGCCCATGGGCGCCACCGGCACATCCGCGTAGTCGTGTCCTGGCCACAGCCGCGTCGAGTCCGGCACCTTCAGCAGCACCTGCGAGAGCGAGCGGTACATCGCCTCCGGGTCTCCGCCCTTCATGTCGCACCGGCCGCAGCCATTGATGAACAGCGTGTCGCCAGACACCAGCGCGTCCCCCGCGAGCAGGCAGTGCGAACCCGGCGTGTGGCCCGGCGTGTGGAGTGCCTGGAAGTGCTCGGTGCCCACGGGCACGACGTCTCCGGGCCCCAAGGGGCGCAGCGCATCCTTCAGCTCCCGCAGCTCCGCGGAGAAGTCCACCTCCTCGCGCTGCGCGTAGACAGGTACGTCGTGGCGCGACAACAGCTCCGGCAGACCGTTGATGTGGTCGAAGTGGCAATGCGAGACGAAGGCGCCCGCAAGGCGCTTGCCGTCCTCCGCCACCGCTTGCTCGATGGCGGCCACGTCCCACGCCGGGTCCACCACCACGACATCGGGCGAGTCCGCCGCGCCGACCAGGTAGACGAAGTTGTCCATGGGTCCCAGCTTCAGCTGCCGCACGTATGGATTTCGCATCGGTCAGACCTCCTGGAAGAACTCTAGCGCCTGACACTTGAAGCGCTCGCGTCTTCCCACTTGAATGGGCCCCCGTCCCCCGGAGGTCCACACATCGTGAAGCGCTCTCTGCCGTTGCTCGTCTGCACCCTCCTCGCCGGCTCGAGCGTCGTCGCCAAGGAACGGTCCACCTTCAAATACACCGCCCCTCCGGACGGCGAGCGCCCGGTCATCGTCGACGCGGTCATTGGCCCGCAGGGCAGTGACTTCGCCCTGCGCCTGCGCTTCGACAAGGCCCCGTGGGGCGAGGAGTGCAAGAACCGCTGCGCCAACGCCACCCTGCTGATTGACGCCGACAACAGCAAGCAGACGGGGCTGCGGCTCGCCCAGGGGGCCGCGGGCAACGGCGCCGACCTGGCCATCATCATCCAGGGCGTGCGCGAGTACGCCACGGAGGGTGGCGGCGCCCAGAACTGGCTGCGCGTGAAGGTGCGGCTCTTGGGCAGCGAGGCCAGCTCCGTGGACGACGGTGAGCTCCTGGCCGAGCTCAACCACCGCCACGACACCGACCGCATCCAGTCCGAGGACAAGACCGTCTACCTGCTCATCGACACCACCAACGCCGCCATCCCCTCGGGGCGCAAGGCGCGCGTCGTCTATCAGCCGCCCGGTGGCAAGCCCATCCAGGCCACGGTGACGGGCTTGATTGGCGGGGGTGGTACGCACGGCGTGCGCATCTTCAAGGACGGCAACTGGGGCCGCGCGCCCCAGGCCAATCCGTGAGGGGCCGCGCGATTCCTCGGATGTGAATGCAGTCCCGCTGTGTCGCGGCGGCCTCCGTGTGACGATGGAGGCCCCGCCTCGCGACAGGCCGCGGAACCTGCGGCGCCTGGTCCCCCTGCCCCGACCTCATCGGCTTCCGCCAGGTGCCTGACCGCCCGCTCAGGGCGCCGGGCAGGCGGCCAGGCCCACCCCACCCCTCCTGCCTTGAAGGGTCCAGGAGCCAACCCAGCGTCCTCGCCTACCCGCACCCACCGTCCCGTGCCTGGGTGAGTCGAAGGAGCCCTCCCGCCCGGAATTTCAGGTGGTTACAGGCCTGTTTCACTTGGACACAGAACTGCACGGGCGTATAGGTGGGATGTCTCCGAGTATGTGCAACCCCCCGAATTCGTTCCAATTGTCAGGGGGGCATGGTAGTCCCGGCCCCTTGTTGCAGATTCGAGAGTCGATGGCGCGGAGTGCGCGAGTCACGCACCGCGTTCGGGTACGAGACGTTCTCACCTGGGTCTGAAGAGCATGCGCGCAGAAGCCGAAAAGAAGACGCCGAAGAAGCAAGGGGGCGGGGGTGGAGCCTCGGGCGCGGCGGGCGGGGGTGGTGAAGGGTTCATCCCGGCCTCGCTGGCCGAGGAAGCGCGGCGCCGGTACATCAACTACGCCCTGTCGGTCATCACCTCGCGCGCCCTGCCGGACGTGCGCGACGGCCTCAAGCCCGTGCAGCGCCGCATCCTGTACGGCATGTGGAACGACCTGAACCTGTCGTTCGACACGAAGTACCAGAAGTGCGCGCAGGTGGTTGGCGCCATCATGGGCCGCTACCACCCGCACGGCGACGCCTCCATCTACGACGCGCTGGTGCGCATGGCGCAGGACTTCTCCCTGCGCTACCCGCTGGTGGACGGGCACGGCAACTTCGGCTCGCTGGACGGCGACTCGGCCGCCGCCTACCGCTACACCGAGTGCCGCCTGGACAAGCTGGCCACCGAGATGCTCGGGGAGCTCGAGCGCAAGACGGTGGACTTCCGGCCCACCTACGACGGCACCCGCAACGAGCCCATCGTCATCCCCGCCCGCGTGCCCCAGCTGCTGATGAACGGCACCACGGGCATCGCCGTGGGCATGGCCACCAACATCCCGCCCCACCACCTGGGCGAGCTGGTGGACGCGCTGGTGGCGCTCATCGAGAACCCGGCGCTGCTCACCAAGGACCTGCTCAAGTACGTCAAGGGGCCGGACTTCCCCACCGGCGGGCAGATCCTCAACGACAAGAAGGAGCTGCGGGAGATCTACGAGGCGGGCCAGGGCAGCATCCGCATCCGTGGCGAGTGGGACACCGAGGAGCTCAAGCGCGGTGGCCAGCAGATCATCGTCACCTCCATCCCGTACACGGTGAACAAGTCCACCCTGGTCGCCAAGATTGGCGACCTGGTGCGCGAGCGGAAGCTGCCGCTCATCGTCGACGTGCGCGACGAGTCCACCAAGGACGTGCGCATCGTCCTGGAGCTCAAGAAGGACGCCAACGCCGAGCTGGTGATGGCGTACCTCTACAAGCACACGCCGCTGCAGACGACGTTCGGCGTCAACCTCACGTGTCTGGTCCCCAGCGACGACAACCCGGAGGTCGGCACGCCGCGCCGGCTGGACCTCAAGGCCATCCTCCAGTACTTCCTCGACTTCCGCTTCGGCGTCGTCACCCGGCGCTTCCAGCACGAGCTGGGTGAGCTGCAGAAGCGCGTCCACCTGCTCGAGGGCTTCGAGAAGGCGTACGACGCGCTGGATGAAATCATCCGCATCATCCGCCAGTCCGAGGGCAAGCAGGACGCCGCGCAGAAGTTGATGGCGCGCTTCAAGCTGGACGAGCTCCAGGTGGACGCCATCCTGGAGATGAAGCTCTACAAGCTGGCCCGCCTGGAAATCCTGGTGGTCCAGAAGGAGCTCAAGGAGAAGCGCGCGGAGATCAAGCGCATCGAGGGCATCCTCCGCGACAAGAAGAAGGTCTGGTCCACCGTCAAGGACGAGCTGGGCGAGATCAAGGGCCTGTACAACGACAAGCGCCGCACCAAGATTGGTGGCGCGGGCTCCGAGGAAGTGGAGTTCAGCGCGGACGCGTTCATCGCGGACGAGGACGCCCACGTGGTCCTCACCCGCGACGGCTGGGTCAAGCGCGTGCGCGAGGTGAAGGACCCGTCCTCCACGCGTCTGCGCGAAGGCGACGCGGTGATGACGGTGCTGGCCGGCAGCCTCAAGGCCAACCTGGTGCTCTTCAGCAACTTCGGCACCGCCTACGTCACGCGCTTCAACGACATCCCGGCCTCCACGGGCTACGGCGACCCGGTGCAGAAGCTGTTCAAGTTCGACGACGGCGAGCGCGTGGTGGCCGCCCTGTCACTGGATACGCGGCTGCCTCGTCCGGAGAAGCTCCTGGGCGTGACGAAGCAGGGCATGGGCATGCGCTTCCTGCTGGAGCCGCATCTGGAGGTCTCCACGCGCGCGGGCCGCCGCTACGCCAAGACGGGCGAGGGCGACGAAATCATCGGCGTGCAGCCGGTGGGCGAGAAGGACCTGCTCGCGGTGCTCACCAAGAAGACCAACGCGCTGGTGTGCAAGTCGGCGGAGGTCAACGAGCTGGCCGGACCGGGCAAGGGTGTCACCGTCATCAAGGTGGATGACGACGACCAGGTGGTGGAGTTCCTCGTCACCGCGCCCAACCAGAAGGACGCGAAGGTCGACTTCGAGACGCAGAAGGGCCGCAAGCTGCAGCTCGCCCCCGCGAAGTACGGGGTGACGGGCCGCGGCGGCAAGGGCCACGAGATGTCCAAGCGCGACGTGGTGGGAGACGTGGTTCGGCCCGTCGTCTTCATCGCGTTGCCCGAGAAGAAGGACTAGCCAGAGGACGCCATGGCGAAGAAAGACAGCTACACAGGCGCGGACATCCAGGTCCTCGAGGGCCTGGAGCCGGTGCGCAAGCGCCCGGCGATGTACATCGGCGGCACCGACAGCACCGGGTATCACCACCTGCTGTGGGAGATTCTCGACAACTCGGTGGACGAGGTCATCAACGGCCACGCCACCACCGTCGAGGTGACGCTCCACAAGGACGGCCGCTCCATCACCGTCGTGGACAACGGGCGTGGCATCCCCATCGACATCATGCCCAAGCTCAAGAAGCCCGCGTTGGAGGTCATCCTCACGACGCTGCACTCGGGCGGCAAGTTCGAGCAGGGCAACTACACCCACTCCGGCGGTCTGCACGGCGTGGGCAGCTCCGTCGTCAACGCGCTCTCGCGCAAGCTGACGGTGGAGATCAAGCGCGATGGCAAGCGGCACGTCCAGACGTACGCGCGGGGCAAGGCCACCAGCCCGCTCAAGGTGGACGGCCCCGGGCGCGGCACGGGCACGTCCATCACCTTCGAGCCGGACACCGAGATTTTCGGAGAGAAGCTCAAGTTCGACGCGGAGCTGGTGCGCGAGCGGCTGGAGGCCAAGAGCTACCTGCACAAGGGCATGATCGTCATCTGGAAGGACGAGACGGCCAGCCCTGTCGCCGCCATCACGTACAAGCATGACGGCGGCATCGCGGAGTACCTCACCAAGGTGGTGGCGGAGCGCCAGAAGCCGCTCGTTCCGGCGGGCAGCACCACGTTCTACCACTCGCGTGACAACGGAGTCCGTCTGGAGGCCGCGCTGGGCTGGACGGAGGCCACGGACGAGCAGGTCCGCAGCTACGTCAACGGCGTGCCCACCCCCATGGGCGGCACGCACGAGGCGGGCCTCCGGGGCGCCATCGTCAAGGCGGTGCGCAACTACATCGAGACGCACGACCTGACGCCCAAGGGCGTGTCGCTCACCGCGGAGGACATCCGCGAGGGCATCACCGCGATTCTGTCCGTGTACGTCGTGGAGCCGCAGTTCCAGGGCCAGACGAAGTCGCGGCTGAACAACCCCGAGGTGACGGCGCAGGTGGACGGCGTGCTGCGCCCCGCGCTGGAGAAGTGGCTCAACGACAACAAGAGCATCGCGGAGGCGGTGGTCGCCCGCATCATCCTGGCGGCCCGCGCGCGCGAGGCGAGCCGCGCCGCGTCCCAGGCGGTCAGCCGCAAGACGGCCGTCAGCCACCGGCTCAACCTGCCGGGCAAGCTCGCGGATTGCTCGTCCACGGACCCGAACGTCAGCGAGCTGTTCCTGGTGGAAGGTGACTCCGCAGGTGGCTCCGCCAAGCAGGGCCGGGACCGGCGCACCCAGGCCATCCTCCCCTTGCGCGGCAAGGTGCTCAACGCGGAGCAGGCGTCCACCGACAAGGTGGCCACCAACAAGGAGCTCCAGGACATCGTCAGCGCGCTGGGCTGCGGCATCGGCGCGGACTTCGACATCAGCAAGCTGCGCTACGGCCGCGTCTTCCTGCTGATGGACGCCGACAGCGACGGCCACCACATCGCCACGCTGCTGCTCACCTTCTTCTACCGCCACCTGCGCCCGCTCATCGACAGCGGCGCCATCCACATCGCCCAGCCGCCCCTGTTCCGCGTGGACATCGGCAAGGAGACCTACTGGGCGCTGGATGAGGCGGACCGGGACCGCATCATCCGCGAGAAGGTCAAGGGCAACGCCAAGCCCAACATCATGCGCTTCAAGGGTCTGGGCGAGATGACGGCCGACGAGCTCAAGGAGACGACCCTGGACCAGAAGAACCGGATGAGCCTGCGGGTCACCATCGACAACCCCATCGAAACGGACCGTGTCATCAATGACCTGATGGGGCGTGACGTGAGCGCTCGCTTCAAGTTCATCATGGAGCGCGCGGGTGAGGTCGAGGCGCTGGACGTCTAGCCATCCGTCATCCTGCCGCGCACGGGTCCCCTGCGCCCCGGCTGCCCCCGGGGGCAGACGGGGCCCCGTGACGGCATGGGTCCGCTCGGTTACATTCCGGCGCCGTGACCACGTTCCGCCGACTCGCCCTGCTCCTCACCCTGTTGCTGGCCGTCCTTCCCGCTCACGCCCAGACGACGCGAAAGAAGACGACGCGCAAGAAGGCCGTGGCGACCAAGGTCGCGAAGAAGAAACCCGCCGCCAAGGGCAAGAAGAAGACCCCGCCCGCCGACGACACGTCCCCGTCCGACACGGGTGATGTCGCCAGCCCCGAGCCCATGGTCTTCGGCGAGCAGGACGCTCCTTCCGATTCCCCCAAGGCCCCCGAGCACAAGCCCAAGCCCGCGCTGGCGACGCCCGTCAAGGCGCCCCCGCCCGCGAGCACCGAGCCGGTGAAGCCCGACGCCCGGCCCTCGCTGGCCAACACGCCCGCCACGCCGTCCACGTCCGCTGGCCCGGTGGCGCTGTTCTCCGTGCCCCGCACCCAGGGCGCGTCCGAGGCGGCGGTGAAGCTGGAGGCGGAGCTGCGAGGCCACCTGCAGCGCGGGGGGGACGTGCAGTTCGTGGACCTGGGCCAGGCCTTCCCTCCCCCGGAGCCCTTGCCGCTGACGAAGGCGGATGGCCTCTTCGAGGAAGGCCGCGGCGCCTACGACAACCTGGACCCGGAGACGGCGGAGGCCCGCTTCCGCGAGGCCGCCGCGGCCTACGAGAAGGCCCCCGGCGACCTGCGGCCTCAGCGGCTGAGCGAGACGTACCTGTTCCTGGGCGCGTCCCGCATGCTCAACGGCGACGCGGCGGGCGCGAAGGAGGCCTTCCTGCGCTCGGTGGTGGCCGACGCCTCCACCCAGCCCGACAAGGCGCTCTTCGGCCAGGACGTGCAGAAGGCCTTCGAGGACGCGCGCGCCGAGGTGGCCGCGCAGCCCGCCGGCACGCTCATGGTGGACTCGCTGCCCGCCGGCGCCCAGGTGCGCGTGCGGGGCGAGGACGTGGGTGTCACCCCGCTCAAGGGCGTGTCCGTTCGGCCGGGCCGTCACCCCGTGGTGGTGCTGCTGCCAGGCCACGCGCCCTACGCGCAGCTCGCCGAGGTCAAGGCGTCCGGGAACACGGAGGTGAAGGCCACGCTGGAGCCAGGCCCCGGCCTGTCCGCCATCCGCGACGCCGCGGTGCGAGCCGGCTCGTACGCCGCATTCGAGAGCGAGACGCTTCCCCCAGAGTCCGCGGCCATCGCGGACCGGCTGGACGCCCGCTACCTGGTGCTGGCCGCCGTGAGCCAGAACAAGCGGGGCTACCTCTCCGCGGAGCTCCAGGTGTGGGATGTGCGCACCCAGGCGCGCCTGCGCGGCGTGGAAATCGACCTGTCGGGCAAGGAGCGCGACGAGAGCCCCGCGGCGGCGGCCGAGAAGGTGCGCGGCTTCATCAACGGCGCCATGGCGCCTCGCGTCGCGGAGAGCACCGGCTCCGGTGAGTCCCTGCTGAAGCGGCCCTGGTTCTGGGCCGTGGTGGGTGGCGTGGCGGCTGTGACGGCGGGTGCGGTCTACGTGGCGACGCAGGACAATGGCCGGCCCTTCAACCCTGTTTCGGGAGGCGTTGGCTTCTGAGCCACGGGTTGAATGACGGTTCGCCCGCTCGCGTCGCCTGTGCCAAAGGTGTCCCCATGAGAGCCCTCGTCCTCGCCCTGCTTCCATCGCTCGCATTGGCCGCCGCGCCGAACTCGGCGCGGAAAGCCGCCAGCCTCCTCGTCCCCATGGACCCGGCCTCCGAGGCCAACAGCGTCCAGATGGAGACGTACATGAACGAGGCGCTGGCGAACTTCTCGGGCTTCTCCGTGCGCAAGTCCGAGGACCTCTTCGGGCTGCCCGGAGACCCCACCGCCCAGAGCGCGCTCGAGCGCGCGCGCAAGGGCTACTCGGAGAGCGCCGCGGCCTTCGACAAGAAGGAGTACGACGACGCCGAGGCGAAGGTGCGCGCCACCCTCAAGGAGCTCCAGGGCGCGCCCGCGGCCATGCGTGGCTGCTCGCCGCTGTGTGAGTCGCTGGCGCTGTACGCGGCGCTGCTCCACCTTCGCGGAGACGTGGAAGAGGCGAAGCTGGTCCTCATCGACCTCATCGCCGTGTCGCCCACCTTCGAGCTCAACCCCAAGCGCTTCAGCCGGGACTTCATCGCCCTGCGCGTGCAGGTGGCCACCGGCCGCACCTCCCAGCTCCGAGGCAGCGCCACCGTGAAGTCGCGTCCGGCGGGCGCGCGCGTCTACGTGGACGGAGAGATGGTGGGCCACACGCCGGTGACGGTGCCCGCGCTGACGGTGGGCAAGCACCTCTTGCGCGTGGAGCGGCCGGGCTTCCGCCAGTACGGGCAGCTCATGGAGGTGACGCCGGACGACGTGGAGGTGAGCATGGAGCTGGTGCCCACCGCCGCGTACAAGGCCTACGACGCGCAGTTGGACCGGGTGGCCAGCGAAGTCTCGCGCGCCATCCCCGAGGCCAAGGGCGTGGCGGCGATGGGCAAGTCGTTGAGCCTGGACCGGGCCATGGTGGGCACCGTGAAGGGCGCGAGCTCCGGCGAGGGCTCCGAGCTCATCCTGGGCTACTACGACCTGCGCACCGGCCGGAAGCTGGCGGGCCGCCGCATGGTGCTCCAGGGCGACGAGTTCGGTCAGCTCAAGCAGGAGATGGAGCGCATCGTCAACCAGCTCATCAACGTCAGCGAGGGCGGGGCCGAGAAGGTGGTGCGCAGCTCGGATCCGCTCGACAACCGGGGCGGCACCGAGGACTGGGGCGCCGAGGACCGGGGTGGCCGCACCCGCGCCCAGGAAAAGAAGAAGAAGAGCGGAGAGGACCCGCTCGAAGGGGTGTCCGGTACCGAGGACTGGTGACAGACGGCGCTTGTCCCCGGGCGGGCTCCGCCTAGAGTCCCGGGGCGTATGCGCCTGCTCGCCCTCCTGCTGCTCCCGTCGCTCGCGCTCGCCCAGACGAGCTCCATCGTCCAGGCCCCCCTCCCCTCGCGGGGGATGACGCTGCCTCCCACCGGCGCCGCGCTGGTGGATGAGGCCACCGCCCTCTCGCTCAACCCCGCGGGGCTGGGCTTTGTCGAATCCGGGCAGTTGTTCTACCTGCACGAGCGCAACCTGGAGCGCGACAGCATCGGCGACGGCGTCTTCCTGGGCGCGCGGCTCTTGGGCCTGGGACTGGGCGCCTCCATGGAGTGGATGCGCGGACGCAACGAGCCGCACTACCGCCGCACCTCGCTGGGCCTGTCACTCGGCTCATCCACGCTGCGGCTCGGTGGCTCGTGGCACGGCTTCAGCTCCGAGGACAGCGACGACATCGACGTGCTGGACACCTTCGACGTGGGTGTCACCGCGCGGCCGGTGCGCGCGCTGTCGCTGGCGGCGGTGGTCAAGGACCTCAACGCGCCGAGGGAAGGCAGCCTCAAGATCAAGCGCGGTTACGACCTGGGCCTGGGCCTGCGCCCGCTGGGCGAGCGCTACACGTTGGGCGTGGACTGGCTCTTCTCCGAGGGCGCCTTCCGCGAAGGGCAGGCGACGTACACGCTGCTGGCGGAGGTGATTCCAGGCGTGCGGGTGGGCGCGGGCGTGTCCCACGGCTTCGTGAGCGGCGTGCCGCTGGCGCTGCAGGTGGCGGCCACGCTGGACACCAGCCACCTGGGCCTCACGTACGCGCTGGGCGGCGGGAAGAACGGCACGGACCACGTCATCGGCGTGCGCCTGTCGATGGAGAACTACCGCTCGCTGCGCCCGCCCGGCGGCGTGGTGACGATGTTGGACTTGAACGACATGCTCAGCGGCGGGGGCAGCGCGCTCATGACGCTCCTGGGCGTGAGCGAGGCGGACCCCTACCTGCGCCTGTCGCGCTGGTTGGACCTGGCCACCAAGGACGAGCGGCTGACGGGCGTGGTGCTGAAGATGGAGGGCCTGCCCGGGGTGGACTGGGGCAAGGCGGAGGAGCTGCGTCAGGCCGTGCTGCGGCTGCGCGCCTCCGGCAAGCGGGTGATGGCGGTGCTGATGTCGGTGGACGACATGGGCTACTTCGTCGCGTCCGCGGCGGACCGCATCTACTCGGTGCCCGAGTCGTTCCTGCACATCAACGGACTTGCCGCGCACCTGCAGACCTTCGGCGGGACGATGGAGAAGCTCGGCGTGACGTGGGACGTGGCGCGCGTGGGTAAATACAAGACGGCGCCCGAGCAGCTCACGCTCACCGAGCCCAGCGAGGCCTCGCGCGAGTCGGTGGGTGCGTACCTGGACAACGAGGTGGCCTGGTACGAGCGCGCGGTGACGGAGGCGCGCAAGGTGCCCGTGGAGCGGCTGCGGGAGCTGTGGGCCGAGGCCCTCCCCACCGCGGCGCGTGCGCAGGCGCTGGGCTTCCTGGACGGCGTCATCACGCCCTCGGAGCTGGACAAGAAGGTGCGGGAGCTGGTGCCCGGGGGCCACTTCAACGCGGCGTACCATCCTCGGGATGAGCGAGACGAGCGCTGGGGCCGGCGGCGGCGCATCGCCGTGGTGCCGGTGCTGGGCACCATCGCAGGGGGCACCAGCCGCGAGGACCCGCTGGGCTTCAGCCAGATTGCCGGCGCGGAGACCGTGGTGCGGTCGCTGGAGTCGGCGAAGGCGGACCCGTCCGTGGTCGCCATCGTGCTGCGCGTGGACTCCGGCGGCGGCGAGGTGCTGGCGTCGTACCTGATGTACGAGGCGGTGATGGCCGCGGCGAAGGAGAAGCCCGTCATCGCCTCGATGGGCGACGTGGCGGCCTCGGGGGGCTACTACGCCGCCATCGGTGCCACGGAGGTGATGGCCCTGCCCACCACGGTGACGGGCAGCATCGGCGTCTTCTACATCAAGCCCGCGCTCCAGGGGCTGCTGCAGGACAAGCTGGGCATCCACCAGGAGAGCCTCACGCGCTCGCCCATGGCGGACGTGTTCGACTACTGGCAGCCCTGGACGCCGGAGCAGCGCACCGCCGTGCAGAAGTGGGTGGACGCGTCCTACGACACCTTCATCACCGACGTGGCCCGCGCGCGGAAGATGGACAAGGCCCAGGTGGACGCCGTGGCGCGAGGCCGGGTGTGGAGCGGCAACGACGCGCTCGCGCGTGGACTGGTGGACAAGCTGGGGGGCCTCATGGACGCGGTGGCGTCCGCCCGCCAACACGCGGGGGTGCCCGCGTCGGAGGAGCTGGACCTGGTGCTGATGGGCGAGGCCCGGGGCCTGTTCTCCGGCATGAGCGGAGAGCCAGGCGTGCGAGCGGCCCTCGCGCTGCTGCCCAAGTCCTCCGAGTCCCTCCCCTCGGCGCTGAAGGCCCTGGCGCGCGAGACGGGCGTCAACCTGGAGATGATGCGCCCAGGAATGAAGGCCCAGGTGCCCTTCCAGCTCATCGTCCGCTGAGAACCCGCGAACCGGCGGGCGCGAGGTCCGCCCGCCAACACCCCTTGAAAAAACCGGGAGCGCCCCGGGCGTCCTCTGTTAGTGTTGCTCTTGCACCCCGGTCGGCTTTGGGCCGCCAGGGCGCTTCAGGGACCGGCGGTTCGGCCTTTGCCTTTTTGGCGGGCCCCGCGTCCGGCTCCCTGTCCCACAGCCTGAGTCACCTGCGTCCCCCCGCCCTCCCCTCGGGACGGCCCGTGAGGGACGCACACGGTCTGGAAACCCCATGAGCGAAAACTCCGACAACCGCGACCCACGTGATGCCCCACCGATGCCCGCGGCGGCCCGTCCCACCCCTCCCCCGGAGGCCGATGACGACGGCGGCGATGATGGCGACGACGAGGGCGGTGACGAGGGAGACATGGCGGGGGGTGCTCCGTCGGCCGGTGGCGCCCAGGGTGGGCAGCCCGGGCAGGCGGGTGGCCGCCGCCGCCGCCGCCGCCGCCGCCGTCGTGGCGCACAGGTGCTCTTCACGCCGGACGGGCAGGCGTACCGCATGCAGCCGGGCCCGGACGGGCAGCAGGTCCAGGTCTTCCTGACGCCGCAGGAGCTGGAGCAGTACAAGCAGCGGCAGGCCCAGCAGCAACAGCAGCAGGCGCAGCAGCAGCCCCAGCAGCAGGGCCACGGCGGCGGTCATCAGCACCAGCGCCAGCACCACGGTGGCCAGCAGAACCAGCCCTCCCAGCAGTCCAACCTGGCGCCCGTGGAGGGCGTGTTGGACACGGAGGCCAAGGGGCCCAACGCGTTCCTGCGTCAGGTCAAACGCAACCTGCTGGCGGCGCCGGACGACCCGGAGCTGCCCAAGAACCTGGTGCAGAAGCTGCGGCTGCGGCAGGGCCAGTACCTGACGGCCTTCGCGCAGATGCGTGGCCACAAGGGCATCATCCAGAAGGTGGACACGGTGGACGGCCGCCCGCTGGAGGGCGCGCCCCGGCTGCCGCACTTCGCCGACCTGACCTCGGTGGACCCCACCGAGCGGCTCAAGCTGGAGAGCGGCCACAAGGAGATGGTGACGCGGGTGCTGGACCTCATCTCGCCCATCGGCAAGGGACAGCGCGCGCTCATCGTCGCCCCGCCGAAGACGGGCAAGACCATCATGCTCCAGCGCATCGCGCAGGCGGTCATCTCCAACCACCCGGAGGCGCACGTCATGGTGCTGCTCATCGACGAGCGGCCCGAGGAAGTGACGGACATGCGCCGCAGCATCAAGGCGGAGGTGCTCGCGTCCAGCTCGGACCGGCCCACCGCGGACCACCTCAAGGTGGCGGAGCTGGCCCTGGAGCGCGCCCGCCGGCTGGTGGAGGCCGGCAAGGACGTGGTCATCCTCCTGGACTCGATTACGCGTCTGGCGCGGGCCTACAACAAGGAGATCGACAACTCGGGCCGCACCATGTCCGGCGGCGTGGACAGCCGCGCGCTGGAGCGCCCCAAGCGCATCTTCGGCGCCGCGCGCGCCACGGAGGAGGCCGGCTCGCTGACCATCATCGGCACGGCGCTCATCGACACCGGCAGCCGCATGGACGAGGTCATCTTCGAGGAGTTCAAGGGCACGGGTAACTCCGAAGTCACCCTGGACCGCCTGCTCGCGGAGAAGCGCGTCTTCCCCGCGGTGAACATCGCCCAGTCCGGCACGCGCAAGGAGGAGAAGCTCTTCACCCTGCGCGAGTACGAGAAGGTGAAGAAGCTGCGGCAGATGCTCTTCGCGGTGAAGCCGGTGGAGGCCATGGAAGCGCTCGTCAAGCGGCTCTCCCGGTACACCTACAACGACGAGTTCCTCGACGAGTTGTAGGCCGTCTCCAGGGGGTGGTGTGGCGGGCCCGGCTTTGCATAAGGTGGCGTCATGATTCAGGGCTCGGGCCGCTGCCACTACCACCCGGAGCGCGCGGGCGTCGGCGTCTGCGTGGAGTGCCGGCGGGTCATCTGCCGCGAGTGCACCACGCAGTTCGAGGGCATCAACCGCTGCGCGAGCTGTCTGGGTCAGCGCCTCAAGGCGCTGGAGGGTCCGGGTGAGCGGCGGGACTGGACGGTGGGTCACGTGATGCTGGCGTTGGTGGGGTTCGGGCTCGTCTGGGGCGGCGTCTATCTATTGGCCCAGGTGGCGAGCTGACATGGCGGTCTCCGCGCTCGAGCTTCGTCCCCGCAACGGCGTCGCGTTGATGGATGCCGCGCTGAATCTCTGCGCCCGCAACGTGGGCGTCTGGGCGCTCACGTTGCCCGGAGGCGCCGCCGTCATCGGCGCCATGTTGTACCTGGTGGAGGCCGTGCGCATGGGCGAGCCCCTGGCGCTGCCCTCGCTGCTCTTCACCCTGGCGTGGTTCCTCCGGGGCGCGACCCAGGGCGCCGCCTGCCACCACGTCCAGGCGTTGTTGCTGGAGGGCCAGGGAGAGCCTCGCGTCTGGGACTCGGTGAAGGCCGCGGTGGGCCGGCTGCCCTCGCTCTTCTTCGCGGTGAGCTACCTGGTGCTCCTCAATGCCTTGCTGCTGTCGTTGACCTTCGGACTGGGCTTCGTCCTGGTCTCCGCGCAGAGCGTGGGCTTCGCGGCGGTGATGCAGGGACGGGGGAAGCTCTTGCGGTTGTATGACCATTGCTCCCGGCTGCTGGGCCCCGCCCGGGGCACCGCGACCACGGTGCGCATCCTCATGAGCGTGCAGGTGCTGGTCTTCTTCAACCTGCACATCGCGCTCAACTTCGCGCTGATGATGACGCGCAAGCTCGTGGGCGTCGACCTGACGTTCGCGGAGCGGTTCGCATCGCTGGACAACGCGCAGTGGGTGCTCTTTCTCGTCGCCCTGACCTTCGCCCTCTTCGAGCCGGTCCGCGCGGCGGCCTCCACGCTCTTGCTGGTGGATGGCCGGGTGCGCTCGGAGGGGCTCGACCTGCTCGCCTCCGTGCAGCAGCTCCCGGAGCGGAACAAGGGCAGAGCGCCGGGCGTGCGCGGCGCGGCCGTGCTCGCGGTGGTGTTGGGAGGGAGCCTGCTCGCCGGGACTCCCGCGCGAGCGGAGGAGGCCGCGCCCCGCGCGCCCGTCACCTCCTCGCGCGAGGCCTCCCGGCGGCTGGGAGAGGTCTCGAACGCCTGCGAAGGGCCCGCGCCCGCGGAGGATGGACGCTTCGAGCGCCTGGCGGAGCTGAGCACGGCCGAGCGCGGCAAGCTGGACCGGCTGGTGCGCACCGTGGAGCGCCAGGCGTACGACGAAGAGGACTGCGCCTCCGCGTTGCACACCCTCGAGCAGGGGCTGACGCAGGCCCGGGGGACGATGGACGCACAGACTCGAGCGAACACGAACGCGAGGCGCTCGGCCGACCGGGCCCGGGACATCCTCGCGCGGCCGGAGTTCGCGGTGGCACCGCCCCGGCCCGAGGAGTCGAAGGACCCGGAAGCCTCGATGCAGATGAGTTGGTGGACGCAGTTCACCACGTGGCTGGCCAAGCTCCTCGAGGAACTCTTCGAGCGGGCTCCCGAGGCCACGCCCCCGCAACAGCCTCCGTCGCCAGGCCTCGTCAGCGGCGGACAGGCGGCGGATGCGCTGGTGGTGATGCTGGTGGGGCTCACTGTGGCGGTGCTCGCGGTCGTGTTGTGGCGCGCGCTGCGCAAGGTGCGGCCGGCGGAGGAGGGCTCGGGGCTGGAGGTGTCCACGCTGGACGCCGCGACGCTCGCGAGAGACCCGGCCCACGCGCTGTCCCGCCCACCGGAGGGCTGGGCTCAGCTCGCGGACGAGCTGGCGGCGCGCGGCGAATACCGCGAGGCGGTGCGAGGCCTCTACCTCGCGCTGCTGTCCCGCCTGCACCGAGAGGGTGCCATCCTGTATGACGTCACGCTGTCCAACTGGGACTACCTTCGCCAGTTCAAGGGCCGCTCCGAGTGGAAGCCCCGCTTCCGTGAGCTGACGCTGCGCTTCGACTTCGCCTGGTATGGCAACACGCCCGTCACCAGCACGGGCTACCAGGAGTTCCGCGCGCTCTCCGCGCCCATGTTGTCACCAACACCGGAGGCCCCCGGTGCGTGACCGCTTCCCCTTGCTCGTCGTGGGCGGACTGGTGCTCACCGCCGTGTTGGCCTCGCAGCTCGTGAAGGGCGCGCGCCGAGGTGAGTTCGCCGACACGCTGTCCACCTACCGCGCGCAGGAGGACGGCGCCCGCGCGCTGTTCCTGCTGGCCGAGGAGAGCGGCCTGCCAGTGACTCGCCGCATGGCGGACCTGCGTGTATCGGGCTCGGGCCCATCGATGCCGGTGTTGCTGGGCGTGGAGGTCGAAGGCTCGCGAGAGGACGACCTGGAGCAGACGCAGCTGGCCGCCGAACCGGATGCGGGGCTGGACGACGAGCGCACGCCCAGGAAGGGCTTCAATACGTTCCGCGCCAGCCACCTGGACGACCAGGAGGTGACGCAGCTGCTCTCGCACGTGGCGGCGGGCGGGTCGGTGGTCTACGTGCCCTGGGGCTCGCGGGAGAATCCGCTGTTGGATGCCTTGGGCGTGAAGCTCGTCAAGGCGGACACGACGCTGCCCATGCGCACGCTGGTGCCTCCCCTCTCCACGCCGTACACGCTGGGCGTGGAGCGGGTGGAGGTGAAGGTGCAGGCGTACCTCGAGCTGCCCGAGACGGCGGTCGCGGTGTTGGAGGACGAGCGGCTGGGCCGGATGGTCGCCGCGGTCATCCCCCACGGACAGGGCCGAGTGCTGGTGGTGGGCGCGCCGGAGCTGGCCATGAACGTGGCGCTGGCGCGCGCGGACAACGCGCAGTTCTGGCTCTCCGCGCTGGCGGCACTGGGCCCTGGCCCCTACGAGTTCGACGAGTTCCATCACGGCTTCACCAACGAACGCTCGGTGGTGGACTTCGCGCGCCGCTACGGCCTGCACTTCGCGGTGCTCCAGCTCCTCGCGGGGGTGGCGTTGTGGTCCGTGGCGCTCAAGCGCTTCGGCCGTCCGCGCCCGCCGCTCGAGGCCGCGCGAGTGGGCGCCACCGACGCGCTGTTCGCCATGGCGCGGCTGTACCGCGAGGGCCGGCACCACGGCTTCGCGGCGAAGCTGCTGTCCCGAGGCCTCACGCAGGAGCTGGCCCTCCACGCGGGACTGCCCGCGAACGCATCGCACGGCGTGGTCTCCGACGCCCTCAAGGAGCGCGGGCGCCAGGACCTGGCCCAGGGCCTGGACGACGTGGCGACGCGCGCCGAGTCGGCCACCAGCGACAACGACCTTCAGCAGCTCACCGCCCACGCGGCACAGCTGCGCCAGAGCATCCACCCCGCCGGGAAGCCCCGGCGCAGCCCTCCTGGAACACCATGAACGCGACGAACCCCGCCTCCCCTCTTGCCCCGAGCGGCTCCGCCGTGAAGGCCGCCCACGCCATCCGCGAGGGTGTGCTGTCCGAGGTGCGCAAGGCCGTCGTGGGCCAGGACGAGGTGCTGGAGTTGATGCTGTGTGGCCTCATCGCGGGCGGCCACGTGCTGCTGGAGGGCGTGCCCGGCGTGGCCAAGACGCTGATGGCCAAGGCGCTGGCGCGCAGCATCGGCTCCGACTTCAAGCGCATCCAGTTCACCCCGGACCTGATGCCGGCGGACATCCTGGGCACCAGCATCTTCGACCTCAAGACGCAGGCCTTCGTGCTGGTGCGCGGCCCCATCTTCACGGACCTGCTGCTCGCGGACGAAATCAACCGCGCCCCCGCCAAGACGCAGTCCGCGCTGCTGGAGGCCATGCAGGAGCGCGGCGTGTCGCTGGAGGGACGCCACCAGCCACTGTCGCCGCTCTTCACGGTGTTCGCGACGCAGAACCCGGTGGAGTCGGAGGGCACCTATCCCCTTCCCGAGGCGCAGCTGGACCGCTTCCTCCTGAAGATCGACGTGGGCTACCCCGCGCCGGAGGAGGAGGACGCGATTCTCGCCTCCGTGCACCGGGGCTTCGACGCGGGAGACCTGACGCGGGCCGGGGTGGGCACGGCGGTGACGAAGGAGGGGCTGCTCGCCGCGCGCGCCGCGCTCAACGAGGTCAACGTGGAGTCCCCCGTCCTCGCGTACATCCGCAAGCTGGTGGCGGCGACGCGCACGTCCAGCCGCATCCGCCTGGGCGCGGGGCCTCGCGCGGGTGTGCACCTGCTCCTGGCGTCCAAGGCGCTGGCGGCGCTGCGCGGGCGCGACTTCGTCACGCCGGATGACGTGCGCTTCCTCGCGGGCCCCGTGCTGAAGCACCGCCTGCTGCTGTCGCCGGACGCGGAGCTGGATGGGGCCACGGCCTCGGACGTCCTGCGCGAGGTGGTGCAGGCGGTGGAGGTCCCCCGGTGATTCCCACCGGGCGCCTCTGGGCCCTGTTCGCGCTCCTGGCGATTCCCATGATGGCCGCGGGGTTCTTCCCGGGCCTGGGCGGCGCCGTGCTGGTGCTCGACGCGCTGGCGCTGCTGCTGGCGTTGGGGGACTTCCTCGTCGCGCGCTCGGCGCGGCTGGAGGTGCGGCGCGTGCTGCCCCAGCGGCTCAACGTGGGCGTGCCCAACAAGGTGGAGCTGCGCGTGGTGCACCGGGGCGGCCGGAAGGTGCACGTGCACTTGAAGGACGGCGTGCCGGAGTCCTTCACCGCGAAGCCCGACGAGGCGCCGCTGGAGCTGCTGCCAGACAGCGAGACGCGCTGGGTGTACCGCGTG
Source organism: Myxococcus stipitatus (assembly GCF_037414475.1). The sequence goes on from NZ_CP147913.1 coordinate 879,018, forward strand.
ACGCCCGCCAAGCGGGGCCGGTTCGACTTCGGGGCCGTGTACGCCCGGGTCCGGGGGCCGTTGGGCCTCGTGCTCCATGAGCGCGAGTTCCCGGCCGCGCAAGCCATCTCCGTGTACCCGGACCTGCGAGGCGCCAACCGGCTCCTGCTGTCGGGCGCCACGCTGGACCTGGTGAACCTGGGCCTGCGCCAGCTCCGCCGCGACGGACGCGGCAGCGAGTTCGCTCGCCTGCGCGACTACGCCCAGGGCGACAGCGCCCGCGACGTGGATTGGAAGGCCACCGCGCGCCGGGGCAAGCCGGTGACGCGGGTGCTGGAGTCGGAGCGCTCACAGTCCATCCTCATCTGCGTGGATGCGGGGCGCTCCATGGCGGCGCAGGTGGATGGGCTCACCAAGTTGGACCACGCGGTGAATGCCGCGCTCTTCCTGGCCTTCGTCGCCGTGCGCAATGGAGACCGGGTGGGCCTGGCCGTCTTCGCCGACGGAGTGAAGACCTATCTGCCGCCCGCCGCGGGCCGAGGCCAGTACCGGAAGATGGTGGACGCGCTCTACTCCACCACGCCCAGCCTCACGTACGTGGACTACCTGGCGCTCTTCAAGGAGCTCAACGTCCGCCTGCACCGGCGAAGCCTGCTGTGTGTCTTCACGGACTTCCTGGACGAGGAGCAGGCCGCCACCATGGTGGCTCCGCTCCACCGCCTGGCGCGCCGCCACGTGCCCCTCTGCCTGTCCGTGAAGGACACCGCGCTCCAGAAGCTGCTCCAGACGCCTCCGCCCGGGCCCGAGGAATCCTTCCAGCACGCGGTCGCCTCGGAGCTGCTCATGGACCGCGAGCAGCTCAAGGCGCGGGTGAGCCAGGGTGGAGTGCAGATGCTGGACGTGCAGCCGGACGACCTGAGCCTGGCGGCGGTCAACCGCTACCTCGACATCAAGGCGCGGGGAGTGCTGTAGCCCCCGCGCGCGGCACCGGCAGCCACCCCGTGAAGCGCGTGTCCGTCGAGTGTCCCCGCACCAGGTGCAAGCCCCGCTTGAAGAACGCGTAGACGCGGAAGAAGGCCTCCAGTCCCACGCGCTCGGCGCCGCTCATGGGACGCGTGGAGCAGATCACCTTGGGGTCCGGCATCCCGGAGTCGACGAAGCCGAGCACTCCGACCACGTCCACGCGCACGCGATGCCCCCGCGCCATCCGCGAGCCCAGCACCACGGCGTCGAGCGGATCTCCATCCCCCGACATGAGACCGGGGATGCTGCCGTAGTTGTAGGGGCACGGCACGGGCGACACGAAGTCCACCGAGCCATCCGCGCGCCGCTTCACGAAGGAGAAGCGCGGACACTCGATGAGGACCTCGGGTGCGTCAGGCAGCGGAGGAAGGAGCAGCGACTCGGACACGTGTCCCCCTCTAGCACAGCGGCCGGGCCCTTCAGGAGACAGGGCGCGGCGCTTCCGGCGCCCCACCCCTCAGCCAGTCCGACAGCAGGTAGGAATAGACGCCCGAGCCCACCACGAGCGCGAAGGTCACCTTGAAGGCCACCGACAGCTTGGGCGGGTGAATCTGCGACACCGTGCCCTCGATGAAGCCCGCGAGCACGAACAGCGCCAACGTCCCGAACAACAGCTTCACCGCCGTCACGGCCTCGACGCGCAGCGCCTGCCTCCGCCGCAGTCCCTTGGGCGCCACCATCGCTCGCGCGATGACGAGTCCCGCCGCCCCCGCGATGCAGATGGCCGTGATTTCGGGGATGCCGTGCGGAAGAATCCAGGCCCAGAACCAACCGGCCAGTCCCTTGGCCGCGTAGACCTGCGCCAGCGCCCCCAGGAACAGGCCGTTGACGAAGAGCATCACCGCGGTGCCCAGCCCCATCGTCGCGCCCAGCGCGAACGCCAGGAAGGCCACCTGGATGTTGTGCGTGAAGAGGAAGGACGAGAACTCGGCCTGCTGGGACACCGTCATGTCCTGGTCCACCGCCTCATCGGCCGCGCGCCGCGTCGGGTCCAGCTCCAGGTGCTCCGTCGGCACCAGGTAGGGCGCCGCGTCCGGGTCCACCAACATGCCCAGGTAGCCGAAGCCCATGCCCGCCAGGAAGAGCAGCAGCGCCGCGGCGTACATGCGCCACTCGCGGCGGAAGAGCGCGGGGAAGCCCTTCGACACGAACCCCCACACGTCCGCCATCCTCGGACGGCGTCCCGGGTAGGTGAGCGCATAGGCGCGGCCCACCAGGTCATTCAAATACGCGCTCACATCGGCGGAGCCGCTGCGCGCCCGGACCCACAACAAGTCGCTCGACACCGAGCGGTACAGCTTTCCCAGCGCCCTGGCGTCGTCGAGGCTCAGCCCGCGCAAGCCCTGGACCTCGGACTGGTCCAACAGCCTCTGGAGCTTCTCCCAATGGGGCCGCCGCGACTCGATGAACTCCGCCATCTCCATGACGACAGTCTAGCCCAGGAGGGCCGTGCCCCCACCCTGCCCTACGGCCGACAGTTATGGGAAAACACGGAAATGACGTGTCGGTGGGTGTTCCTGGGATGGGTCTTGGCCTGCGTGTCGGGGTGCACCTCCATGCGAGCGCTCTGCCCCATGGAGGGCGGAGGTGCCTGGGTGGAGGTCCGCAGCCCGCACTTCATCATCCGGACCGACCTGGACGTGGAGTCGGCGGAGGTGGCCGCCGGCGAGCTGGAGATGCTGCGTCAGGGATTGCTCCAGGCCTGGGGCGGTGGATTCGACCCGCCGGGCACGGTGGACGTCATCATCCTGCGAAACCGCGAGGAGTTGTCCGAGTTCACCAACGTCCGCATCGAGGGCTTCTCCGCCACCACGTCCGACGGCCCGCTGCTGGTGATGGCGGGCAACAGCTATGCGCTCAGCCGGGATGCGGTGGACAAGTCCACGCAGGCACATGAGCTGACGCACTACCTCTCGCAGTTCGCCTTGGTGCGCCAGCCGCGCTGGCTGGCGGAGGGACTGGCGTCCTATCTGGAGACCATCACCCTCAAGCCCGAGCGCCGCGAGGTGGTGCTCGGCGCCCTCCACGGGCCCTTCCTCGACTACGTCCAGCGCAATGGTTGGCGCTCGCTGGACGAGCTGTGGGAATGGGACGACCGGGCCCTGATGAGCAGCGCGGAGTCCCGTCAGCACTACGCCTCCGCGTGGCTGTGGGTCCACTTCGTCATCAGCCAGCACTCCGAGCGCTTCGGCCACTTCCAACAGTCCCTCATGCGAGGCGAGGAACCGCGACGCGCCTGGGAGAAGTCGTTTCAAGGCGTGAAGGACCTGGCAGGCAAGCTCCGGGACTACGCGCTCGGCGGGCTGAGCGCGCGCTACCCGCTGGTCACCGCGCCGCTGTTGCCCGTGTCGAACGACATCCTCACCCATCCCCTGGAACCACCGGAGGTGCATGCCGTGCGCACCCAGCTCATCCTCATGACGCCAGGCCCCGCGCCCGCCGAGGTGCGGATGGAGAAGGCCGAGTGGGAGATGGCCCAGGCGCTCAAGGAGGACCCGGGCAACATCACCGTGGCGCTCCTGCGCATCCGCTCCCTGGGGGACCCGGACCAGCAGCTCCACGCCGCGCAGGCCCTGGTGGAGAGAAGCCCCGAGAGCGGGCTTGCGTGGAACGCGCTGGCCCAGGCCCTGGATGCCGCGGGCGATGCCACCGAGGCGCAGGAGGCCGCGCGGCTGCGCGCGGTGGAGCTCATCCCCGACCACGTGGGCGCGCAGAACGGACTGGCCCGCTACTACGCGCGCACCGCGCAGCCCGAGAAGGGCCTGGCGGCGGCGCAGCGTGCGCTCGCGTTGGCCCCGGGAAACGCCAGCGTGCTCGACACGTACTCCACCATCCTCTTCCAGCTCGGCCGCTGCCACGAGGCCCTGTCCACGCAGCAGTTCGCGGTGGAGATGCTCTACGAGGGCACCCCCGAGCGGATGCGCCAGACGATGAACGACACCCTGGCCCGCTACGAGGCCGTCTGCGGCGCGTCCGCGGGCACTCCAGGCCGGCCCGCGGGAGGCGAGTAGCCCTCCGGAACGACGAAGCGCCGGCGAGCCCTGGAAGCAGGCTGGCCGGCGCCTCGGTGCCACGCACGGGGCGTGGGTTACTTCAGCTGCTTCTCCAGCAGCTTCTTCTCAGTGGACTCGAGCTGCTTGGTCCAGTCCACCACCGGCGTCTGCCACGCCATGCCCGTCTCGGTGGGCTCGGGGGCCAGCTTCTCGAACTCGAAGCCATCACCGCCGAAGTAGAGGTACTCGACCGTGGCGACGGAGTACTCCTTGGCCGGGTCCAGCGCCTTGCCCTTGGCGTCCTTGAACTTGCCCTTCCCGGCGGCCGTGAAGCCGGCGATGAGCGCGTTGGGGTTGGACAGCTGCTTGGCCAGGTCCTCGCCCTTGAGCTTCACGACGAGCAACGAGTTCTCGAACGGCATCACCGAGTAGATGCTGCCGCGGGTCACCGCGCCCGCCGGCAGGTCGCCGCGGATGCCGCCCCGGTTGAGGATGGCCGCGTCCGTGTTGAGCGACGCGCGCACCGCGCCAGCCACCCACTTGGCCATCAGCGGCGAGGACTGGGGGATGCCCGACTTGGTGAAGCCGATCTGCTGGCCGAGCGCCTCGTCGAGCTGCGCCTTCCACTTGGCGACCAGCTGCGCGGTCTCCGCGTCGGGCGTGGCGCCCACGACGTCGACGAACTTGCCCTCGACGCCGGTGACCTTCTCACCCGCGGGCTTGGACGTGTCGAACGTGAGGTGGGCGCGCAGGTACTTGGAGAAGCCGCGGTCCAGCGAGGCGAAGATGACGCCGTTCTCGTTCGCGTAGACCTGCTGCGGGCAGCGGCCGCCCGCCACGAGCGACAGCTTCCACTCGGGGTGCTTGGCCACCACGGGCTGCAGCTCCGTGACACACGTGTCGGCCACGACGACGACCGCATCGGCGCCGGCCTTGCGGGCCTCGGGGATGGCGCTGGAGAGCGCCTCTTCGTAACCGGTGACCTCGAGGCCATCGGCGCGGCCGGCCATCGCCGTGCGCACCGTCTTCTCCGCGGCGAGCCCCACCACGCCAATCTTCAGGCCGCGGCGCTCGAACACCTGGAACGCGGGGAGCGACAGGTCGCCCGCGACGGCGGGGTCCTTCACGCGGAGGTTGGCGGCCAGGTACGGGAAGCCGCCCGTGGTGCGGTTGCTCAGGAAGGCTTCCTTGCCGAACGCCAGCTCATGGTTGCCCATGGCGGAGGCGGCGTAGCCCATGCGGCCCATGGCCTCGGCGGTGGGCGCGCCCAGGAAGAACGACGACAGCGCGGGGCCGTTGCCGTGGTCACCCGTGGCGAGCGCCAGGGTGCCAGAGTCAGCGCAGGTGGCCTGTCCATCCTTCACGGGGCCAGGACAGTGCTTCTCGGTGTTCACCCACTGGCCCAGCAACTCGGCGGCGCCGCCCTTCCCCTCGACGGGAAGGAGCTGACCGAAGGTGCCACCCGTGACGAGCAGCGTGACTTCGCTGGGCACCGCGGGCTTCGCGGGCGCGGCGGGCTGTTCCGGCGCGGCGGCCGCGGGGGGAGGACTGCTCTTCTCGCAGCCGGCCAAAGCGCCGAGCGCGAGGACCAGCACCCCCGAAAGGCGGGACTGGCGGAAGGGACGGGAGCGATAGAAGGGGTTCGAGTTCACAGTTGCGCCGTTTAGCACAACTCGAGACGTGATATTATAGCGGCCGTGCCGGACGACCTGGCCCCCAAGGGCCAACCCTCACCCCGAGGCGAGCACCCACCAGACGCCGCGAGCGAGCAGCCAAGCCTCGGTCGAATGTCTGCCCAGTATTTCTGGGAAGAACTGCAAAAGGGTGCCATCCACTTTCACGAGCAGGGTTCAGCACAAGGTCCCAAGGGCCGGGTGCGTCAGTTCTTCCACGGGCTGAGCCTGCCACTTCATATCGCTCGGGTGCTGCTCGCCGACCCAGTGGCCCGGCGCCAGTACGTTCGAGTGGGCCTCTTGCAGACGGTCGCCGCCCTGGCGTTGGCGCTGTCGTGCATGGGCTCGGCGAAGAAGGCCGCCAGCGCGGCGGACAGCCCCATCTCCGAAGAAGACATCGTCGCGGAGGTGCAAGAGGCCCTGCGCGAGGCCGGGATTGAAGAGCCGGCTGTTCAAGTCCGCAAGGATTCGAAGGCTGAGCGGGAACAGCACGACTTCGATGCAGCGAAGGAGGCGGAGTCCCAACAGAGGTCGCGCGACTTCGACGCCGCGAAGGAGTCGGAGCAGGGGCCGGGCGTCGCACAGACCGCGAAGGACTCGGAGACCGGGCACGGAGCGCGCGATGCTCAGGCCACGAAGGACTCCGAGACCGGACCGGGAGCGCGCGACGCTCAGGCCGCGAGGAATGTGGCGACCGAGGAGCTACGGCGCGGGCTCCAGACCGCAAGGGAGGAGATGCGGCGCGGGCTCCAGACCGCAAGGAATGCGGCGACCGAGGAGATGCGGCGCGAGCTCCAGGCCGAGAAGAACGCGGAGGCCGAGCAGATACGGAGCGCGATCCAAGCCGCGAAGGATGCGGAGTTCGAGCGGAGGTTGCGTGACGTCGAGGCCGCGGCGGAGGGGGCGGATGGAGGCCCTTCGTTGCCCGCGGCGTTGATGGCGTTGGCGACGACGGCCGCCGCGAACAGCGGCCCTGGGAACATCACGGTCACACGGCAAGACGACGGGACCATGAAGGTGGATCGGGCGCCATCGCCCCCCGCGGCGAGGACGCGCCGCGGAGAGAAAGAGAAGCCTGGGTCATCAGAGACGGAGGACTTGACGTACCGGGGCTTCTCCCTGACGGCCATCTCGTTCTGGCTCGCGCTGCTCGGTTCGCTGCAGATTGCGCAGTGGGTCATCATCGCGCTCTCTCGTGACTACCACGACGCCATCTCGAGGGAAGCCGCGCTGCTCACGCGAGTCGAGCCCGATGACTCAGACCTCAAGCCGCGCATCCGGGTCAATGTCGAGTGGTTGCGCAAGAAGGTGCGGCGGCGGGTGCGGGCCATGATTCTCTTCGCGGCGGGAGTGCCCGCGGCCCTGTTGCTCTCGCTGCCGTTCCGGTGGGTTGGCGTTGGCAACGAGGTGTTCACGGGCCTCACCACCCTGTGGGGTATGTGGTGGCTGCTCGTGTTCACGGCGGCCAAGAGCGGGCAGGCATGGGAGGCCCGGGAGGGACAGCGTCCTCCGTGGTTCATCCGCGCGTGGACATGGGTCACGACCCACGTGCCTGGACTCAGGTGGGGACTTCTCAAGAGTTATGGCGCGATGTGGAGCCGACGAACACAGGAGGTCTACGAACCGGTGGCAACCGTGGAGCGGCACCCGTGGGCCTATGCGGGACTGGCGCTCGCGCGCTTCATCGGCTCGTTCGCGCCGCTACGCTTCTTCGTGCGGCCGCTCATCCCCGTCGCGTCCGCGCACATCCTCCGTGAGGAGCGTACGAAGCTCGGGCTGACTCGGTCGAACGGAGATGGTGCGCCGCGACCCGCTGGAGCCTCGCCCATGGGCGACTCGCTGTAGGACGGTGCTGACGCACAAGCCCGAGCCGCTCCGCGCGGCTCGGGCCCTGCGTCCGGGTGTGAGTCCGCGGCGTCGCCAACCAGGGGGCCTCGGAGACTGAGTTCCCAGGACGACGCCAGCACTCCGACTCCACGAAGCTCAGTGAGGCACATTCCACTCCGCCACACCTCGCGCGAGCGACAGCGTCAGCGGCGAGAGGTCATCGAGGCCTGGGCCCGGGAGGTGGTGGATACGCCTTCAGGCATTGCCCCACGAGCCCACATCAGCTCCGCCACGTTGCGCGTGAGCAACTGCCTCGGCGGCGCGAACGCATGGCTTCCTCCGCACAAGAGATGATGGCCTCGCCACCACCAACAGCCAGCACCGCCACGCAACGCGTGAGCGACTGCCTCGGCCGCGCGAACGCCTGGAGTCCCGCCCATACGAGGTACTGGCCGCGCCATTACGCGACGCTCCGCGCATGACAGTCAGCGCCGCCACATGGCCTGTGAGCAGCTGCGTCGTCCGTGCGAGGTCATCCAGATCCGCGACCCCAAGCTGCTGGGCTCGCCATGACGCGAAGCTCCCCGCGGAACAGTCAGCTCCACCATGGGACGTGAGTGACTGCGTCGTCGACGCAGACACATTGAAGCCTGCACGCGAGCGGGACCGGGCTCGCCACCACGCCGAACTCCGTCTGAACTGTCAGCTCGACACGCGGCGAGAGAGCGACTGCGTCGTCGGCGTGAACACATCGTGGCCAACGGTCAAAGGGCTTTGACCCGCGCGCCCACGAAGCTCCGCAACGCGCAGCCGCCCTCCACACGTGCACCCCTGTGTCGTCAGACCAAGAGGCCGTCTGAATCATCCGCCAAGGGCCGCCGGACCTGAGCCCCGCGAAGCTCAGGCATCTCCGCCGCGAGTGCGCCGCTGCGTCGTCGGCTCGGGGGCATCGGGAACAGGCCCTGTGGGAAGCGGCGGCGCGACGGGCGGCTGCGGCGCGGTCATCTCCAGCCGCTCCCCCGTCTCACGCGAGTCCGGCAGCGCGATGAGCGCTTGGAGCTGGAGGCTCACCGCACGGAAGAACCCCGTGAGCAGCTCGGGCCTGTCCGCCAGGAGGTCCAGGAAGTCTCGCCGGTCGATGATGAGCACGCGCGTATCCACCGCGGCCACCATGTCCGTGGGGCGCGGCGCGCCGTCGAGCAAGCTCACCTCGCCGAAGGCCTGCTTGCCCTGGAAGCGAAGCACGTGCTCCCCATCATGGAACGCATCAATGGCGCCATCGACGATGACATAGAGCGCGTCGCCCGGGTCGCCTTGCGCGTAGATGCGCTCCCCCGCTCGGAAGAAGCCCTCGCGCGCCACCGCGGCGATGGCCGCGATGTCATCCACATCGCTCTGGGAGAAGACGCTCACGCCCTCCAAGGCGAACATCCGTTGGACAATGCGGTCGCTCAACTCACCCTCCTGCGGGAGCACATCCAGCCCGTTCACCCGAGCAACATGGCGAGCACACGCGCGCAACACCACGTCCTCGCTCTGCACCAGCGCAGCCAGCCTGCGCCACAGCCGCCCCGAGGCCCCCAGCGGCAGTTCCCGGTGATGTGCCTCCACCTGCTCCATCACCAGCTCCCGGTCCTCCTCCGAGAGCAGGTTGTCCAACAACTCCAGCGCCAGCGCGCGCCTGCGCGCATCCTGCCCCACCAGGTTGTAGTGGATACCCCGCATGCGCTGCGACGAGTCCAGCAACCCCAACAGAAAGAAACAAAGCTCGAGCGCCTGGTCCAGCCGGTCCCCCACCGCCCGAGTGAGCAGCGAGCCATCTCCCAGCGCCGCGCGCACGTCGCGATAAGCCCCCACCAGCGAGCGGTAGACGTCCCGCCGGCGCCCCAGCGCATCACGAACGCGGTCCACATCCACCGGATGCTCGGGATGCTCGTCGCGAAGCCGTGAGAGCTGCGCGCCAATGCGGAAGTGCAGCGACGCATCATCCCGCACGTTCGAGAACAACAGCGCATCCAGCGCCGCCGGCGTGCCAATGCCACGCAGCACCCGAGGCAGCTGCAGCCGCATCGCCAGCGGAGCCCGCCGGTTGTTGAGCTGTTCCTCCACCAACGGCGTCACCGCGTCACCGAGCGCGACGAGGGCCTCGCGTGTCGTCTTGCGCTCCTCGCGCCACGTGAGGAACGGCAACAAACGCGGAGCCAGGTCCACGTAGCCACCCTCCCCCACCGCGGCCAGCGCCACGCGGCGCACCGTCCCGTCACTGTCGTCGAGATAGCGAGCCAGCGGACCCGTGAAGCGCGAATCCTGGAGCCGCCCCAGGAGCTTCGCCACCTCACGCCGTTCCATCACCGAAGCGCCTTCACCTCGCGCCAACAGCTCCTCGAGAGAGGCCAGCGCCACGGCACTGCCCGTCGACTTCACGAGCGCGCCGATGGCCGCGCACCGAAGCCCCACGTCCGGATGGTTGAGCAGCGCTGGCAACAACCGCTCGGCACGCTCCGGAGACAACCGCGCCAGCGCCCAGACCGCCTGGTCCCGAGGACGCCGAGGCCCTTCCTCCACCAGCCGCTCCAGCACCGGCGCCAGCTCCCGAGCCTCCAGCTCCAGCGCCAGCGCGACACCGCGCTCCAGCACTCGCTCATGGGGATGACGCAGCAGCGCCGGCAGGTGCGGACGCAGCGATACCTGCGCCTGCTCCATCAAATCCACCGCGCGCAGCACCCGGTCTGGAACCGGCGCGGAGAGAGCCTCCGCAAGGAGGCGCTGCTCCTCCTCACCCTCCAACGCCACCGCCTCTTCCTCGTGCGCGCCCACCTGCTCACCCAGCGCCGCCACGTAGGCGGGCTTGAGCCGTACCAGCAACCCCACCAGGGCCGCGCACATGCCCACCACCGCCAGGGCCATCGTCTCGCCCGTGGCGGCACGCCCCGCGCCGATGAGCAGCAGGCCCGCCACCACCACACCGCCCTTGCGAAGCAATCCATCCACCGCGGCGCGCAGGCCCTCGCGCTGCCCATCCGGCACCGCCGCGTAGAGCAGCTGGATGCCCACCGGAAGGATGGAGTAGTTCACCGCGGTCTCCAGCAGCCGCAGCAGGTGCAGGGGCCAGAGGCTGGGCGTGGCAAGCGACGCGGCCGCCAACGGCGCGATGACCAGTGGCACCAGCGCCACGTAACCCAGCAACCCCAGCCGCTTGAGCAGCCGCTGCGTCAGCAGCAACTGGAACGCCACGCAGAACAGGCCGATGTAGAGCTGCAGCGAGCCGAAGAGCGCGGCCATCGCGTCCTCGCTCATCGTGCCTTCCAGACGCAGGCGGAACAGGTAGTCCACGAAGGCCGACAGCACCGCGAAGGAGATCCCCAGCGCCGCGAGCACCTGCGCATAGGGGCTCTTCGCCAGGTAGCTGAACGCCATGAACGACGCGGGCGCGGGGCGGCCCTGCGGAGGCGACGGCGGCGGCGCACCTCGATAGAGGTGATGGAAGATGGCACCCGCGGCCAGCAGCCCCAGCGCGCCGCTGCCCACCATGGCGGGAGTCCCCAGCCGCTCCGCCAGCCGTTGGACGAGCAGCCCGCCCACCATGCCGCCCCCCATGGCGAAGCCATTGAGGGCCGTGAAGGCCCGGCGAGCCTCCCGCGCATCGAAGGCCGCGGACATGCGGGCCCAGAACCGGAAGGACACGAACGTGGAGAACGTGTCGACGAACAGGTACAGCACCAGCACCGGGGTGCGGTAGCCCGCGAACAACGCCGCCGCCAGCCCCAGCGTGAAGACGCCCCCTACCCCCGTCAGCACGCCTGGCGACTCCAACGGCGAGTCCGGCTTGGAGCGCGGAAGCAAGGTGAGCGCCGCGGTGATGAGCGCGCCCAGGAGGTACAGGTAGGGCATCGCCTGCGACTCGAAACGCGACAGCACGAGCGCGTTGGCCGCCGACTTCAGTTGCGTCACTCCCGCGATGAGCGCGAACTGAAAGGCAGCCGCCGGCCACAGTCGGCGGTTCCAGGATGAGGAGTCGGAGGGGGACACGGTTCGCGAGGGCCGGGGTGGCTACCCCACCACCCTGATAGCCATGAATACCACAGTCGCCCCAGGGACCGCCCCCCTTCCACCACCTCTGCTCGGCAGGTGTTCAGCCCGAAGCGAACAGGGGGTGCTCCCCGCCCGTACCCACCGAGCCCCCCGTCCGGTGGCGGACGCGGCTACACTGCCCGCCGTGACTTCGGCCACCGAGACGCTGCTGGACGGCACCCACACGGTGCTCACCCCCGAGTACGTGGAGTTCCGCTTCACGCTGGCGGGGCTGTACTCCCGATTCCTCGCCTGGCTGGTGGACCTGGTCATCGTCCTGGCCCTCAGCGCGACGACCCTGCTGGTCCTGAGCCTCACCATGATGGCCTTTCCCGGAATGGCCAGCGCCCTGGGCATCGTCGTCTACTTCCTCGTGGACTGGGGCTACGGCATCGCGCTGGAGACAGCGTGGAGCGGGCAGACGGTGGGCAAACGCATGTTCTCCCTGCGCGTCATCCAGGAGAGCGGCGTGCGCATCGGCTTCTATCACGCGGCGCTGCGCAACCTGGTGCGTCCCGTGGACCGGCTGCCCTTCCTCTACCTGGTGGGAGGGGTGGCGGCCATGGTCTCCGGCTCCCAACAACGGTTGGGGGACATGCTCGCGGGCACCATCGTCGTGCGCGAGCGGAAGCTGAAGGTGCCGTCCGCCATCAGCGCCACCGGCGAAGAGGGCCTGCTGGCGGATCCGCTCTTCGTCTCGCGCGTGAAGCGGTTGTCGACCGAGGAGCGCGAGGTGGTGCTCACCGCCGCCCTGCGCCGCGAGGAGCTGCGGATGGATGCGCGCCTGCGGCTGTTCGCCGCCCTCGGAACACGCCTTCAGGATGCCCTGGCCATGGAGAAGCCTGCGCACCTCTCCGACGAGAAGTGGACCCTGCTGGTCGCGGCCGCCTTGCTGCCACCCAAGGCCGCGCGCGGCACCCGGCCACCGCGCGCCCAGGCCCTGGGGTAGGTGACCCTAGAAGTAGGCCGCGATGCCCGCCGAGAACGTCAGCGAGTTCTGCGTCTTCTCATTGAGCGCGATGTAGATGTTGTACTGGCCACGCAGACCCACGCTCACGGAGTCCGACAGGAAGAAGTCCACGCCCGCGTTGGGGCCCACGCCCACGAAGTTGCTCGTGGCCGCCTTGAAGACGATGAGATAGCTGATGTCCGCGCCGACATAGGGCCGGATGGACTCCTCCATCAGCAGGTAGCGCAGGCCCAGCGACGGGGCCAGGCCCACCACGCGCTTCTTCTCATTGCTCGTGTTGTCGCGAGGGAAGGCAATCTTCGAGTAGGACACCACCTCGAAGCCATTCTCGATGTAGAGGCTGGCATCGATGCCCACGAAGAACGCGTTGTCCAACCCGTTGGTGCGGTTGAAGTCCATGTAACCCAGCGACAACCCGAGACTGCGATTGGCGAACTGGGCGTGAGCCGGAGCCGCCCCGAGCAAGGCCAGGGCGAACGTGAGGGTGCAGAGCAAGGTACGCATGGGCTGCCACTCTAACCGGTGCAACCCTTGGATTTCAGCCCGGATTGAGGCTCCGCCCAGCCGTTGCGCGGGAGGGGGCGCTCTCCTACACTCGGCCGGACATGCGTCTTGCTCGTCTTGCCTCCGCGCTTTCCTGGGTCTGCGCGCTTCCGCTCGCCGCCTGCCTCACCACTCCGCCGCCCCATGAGCGCGCGCTCATCAACAATGAGCTGTGCGTGCAGGAGATCAACAACCAGGACCTGGTCCGCGCGGAAGTCTATTGCGACCTGGGGCTGGAGTTCTCCCCTCAGTACGCAGACTTGTGGGCCAACAAGGGCCTCATCGCCCGGTACGCGGGCCGGGACGAAGACGCGAAGAAGTATTTCATCAAGGCCCTGCGCTTCAACCAGGAGCACCTGCAGGCCTACCAGAACCTCGGCCAGCTCTATAATGACGAGGGCGCCTACGGTAAGGCCCACGACAACTTCCGCCGTGCCCTCAAGGTGAACCCAGACAACATCGACACGCGCTACAACCTCGCGTTCACCTTGATGAAGATGGGCAAGTTCACGGAGGCCAAGAAGGAGCTGCGCACGATTCTCGCCGTCAATCCGAACCTGGCGCAGGCCCACCACACCCTGGGCATCATCGCCTACGGCGAGGACGAGTACGAGGAGGCCGCGGAGCACATGGCCCAGGCCACGGCGTTGGATCCGAACTTCGCGGATGCGTGGCACGACTACGGCACCACGCTGATGGAGCTGGGCCGGTTCGCGGACGCCCGCGAGGCCTTCGGCAACTGCCTGCAGATCAACCCCAAGGCCACCAACTGCACCAACAACCTGGCCCTCGCCCAGCGCAAGGCCGCCCTCACCGACAAGGCCTTCAAGGAGCTCAAGGACACCCAGCAGGCGGAGAACTCCGCCCCCGCCCTCTTCATGCTGGCCCGCCAGTACCGCGAGAAAGGCCTTCTGGCCGAGGAAGAGGCCACTTACAAGAAGTGCGTCAAGCTGGACGGCAAGTTCGCGCCCTGCCACTACGGCCTCTTCGAGCTCTACCAGGATGCCAACAAACACGAGCACGCAGGGGTGGCCTGCAAGAACTTCTTGAAGTATGCGACCTCGGAGGAGTTCCCCACCGAGTATCAGTCGTGCGAGAAGTACATGAGCAACGCGACGTTCTGATGCCCCGCAGTCCCCCGTCCCCACTGTTCCCTCGATGAGCGTCCGTCTCACCGTCACACAGCGCAGCGAGGCCGGCGCCCAGGGCACCGAGGTCGTCCTCGACGACGCGGTCATCACGCTGGGGCGGGACAAGTCCTGCCAGGTGGTGCTGGCCCAGCAGGCTGTCTCGCGAAACCACGCGCGCATCTGCCAGGAAGGCCACAACTTCTTCCTCGAGGACCTGGGCAGCGCCTACGGCACCCAGCTCAACGGGAAGGCCCTTCCCAAGGGAGAGAAGCGCGCCTTGCGCAACGGCGACATCATCGCCATTGCCCAATACGACGTGCGGTTCGACCGGGTGCTGGAGCTCAACGGCGACGCCACCTCGGAGAAGACGTCGTTCATCGCCCGCGGCAACCTGAAGGACGTCATGCGCGGGCTGTCCGGCACGGAGGAGCGCTACCTCCGCATCATGAACGGGCCGAGAGAGGGCGAGCGCGTCGAGATTGGGGACGCGCAGGAAATCGTCATCGGCCGGGACGACAAGGAAGCCGACCTCGTCATCAAGGACGACCTCACCTCCCGCAAGCACGCCAAGATTCGCCGCGACTGGTCCGGCACCCACGTCGAGGACCTGGGCAGCCGCAACGGCATCAAGGTCAACAAGAAGCGGGTGAACCGCAAGACGCTCAAGGACAACGACGAGTTGGAAGTGGGCGGCACGCGCTTCCTCTACGTCGACCCCACCGAGCCCGCCGACGAGCCCGTTCAGCTCGCCCCGGAGATCAAGAAGAGCCCCCCGCCCTCGCCTCCCCGCCCCGCCCCGGTTCGCAAGGAAGCCAAGCCCGAACCTGAGCCGGAACCCGAGCCGGAGCCCGAGGTTCCCGAGCCCGCCCCCGCCCCGGTGGAGACCTCCTCCGAGACCTCTTCGGAGGAGCCCGATGCGTCCTCCTCCGAGGAGCCGGTGCAGCCCTCCGCGGAGAACTCCGTGCCGGATGAAGCGGCCCCGGGCGGCGGCCTGGCCATGCTCAAGGACAAGCAGAAGCTCGTCCCGCTCGTGGTCATGGGTGTGGTGGGCCTGTTGTTCCTGGTGCTGCTCATCGCCGTGGTCGCGGGCGCCTGAGCCGCTGGGAGCGTCTGGATGGGCCCGCCACTCGCGGGCACGTCATGCTCCGCGTGTTCCCCGACACGCGCGGACGCGTTGAACGACACCTTCAGTC
Source organism: Myxococcus stipitatus (assembly GCF_037414475.1). Next base: position 894,420 of record NZ_CP147913.1, read on the forward strand.
CCCAGGACCGCGCCCCCACGTAAGGGGCGCAGTCCCGGCGCTCGTTGCTACCGGGTGGAGATACGCGCCACCGGCTGGATGTTCAGCTCGGGCGACAGCTCCTGGTAGCTGAGCACCGAGAACGAGGGGTTGAACTCGTACTCCAGCAGCTTGCGCACGTAGCGCCGGATGTCCATGGCGGTGAGGATGACGGGGCGCTGGGCGCTGGGCGGCAGGTGGCCGCACTCGGTGCGGACGGCCTGGACGATTTCCTGGGCCAGCTCCGGCTCCAGCGCCAGGTGAGCCCCCGCCGAGGTGCGCTTGATGGAGCCGCGGATGGCCTCCTCGATGTTGGGGTCCAACAGGTACACGACGAGCGTGCCGCTGCCGCGCGCGTACTTGTGGGAGATGTACCGGCGCTGCGAGGCACGCACATGCTCGGTGAGCATCACGTTGTCGGCCTCCACCTGACCGTACTCGGCCAGGGCCTGGAGGATGCCGCGCAAGTCACGGATGGAGATCTCCTCCTCCACGAGCCGCTGGAGGATGTCCGTGAGCTTCAGGACGTTGACCACCTTCGGAATGACTTCCTTGACGATGGCCGGGAACGCCTTCTCCAACTGCTCCAGCATCGTCTGCGTCTCCTGGACGCCGACGAACTCCCGCGCGTTGCGCCGCAGCACCGCGGCCACGTGCAGGATGATGTAGCCCGGCACATCCCACGTCGTGAGGCCCGCGGCCTCCAGCGTCTCGCGGTGCTGCTCGGGGACCCACGCGGCCGGCTGGCGGGTGGCGGGGTTGACCGCCTCGAAGCCCTGGATGTTCATCAACCGCAGGCGCTCCACCGTGTCGTTGACGAGCACATGGCCCAGCGTGGCCTGGCCCGTGACGACGGGGACCTCGTTGATTTGAATCTGGTACGAGCCCGGCGGCAGGGACGCGTTGCCACGCGCGCGCACGCCTGGGAAGCGCACACCCAGCTCGACGAAGAGACCGTCGCGCATGAAGGGGATGAGCTCGAAGAGGAACTTCCCGTTGTCCTGGCGCGAGTCCACGTAGGGCACCAGCGCGTCGGAGACCTCCAGGACGATGGGCGTGACGACGGGGATGAAGAGCTCGGAGTCCGGGTTGATGGGCTCCTTGGGCGCCGGCTCCGACGACATGGGCGTGCCCAGGTCGGTGATCATCGACGGACCGGCCTCCTCCACCATCTGCTCGTCCTTCTTCTTCTTGAGCATGGTCCACGCGCCGAAACCCGCGCCCGCGCCCAGGAGGAAGAAGGGAATCTTCGGCAGACCCGGCACCAGACCGAGGACGATGAGCATGCCCGCCGCGATGGCGATGGCCTTCGGGTAGGCGGTGAGCTGGCTGCCCACGTCCATGCCCAGGTGCGAGCCCTCTTCCTCGCCGCCGACGCGCGTCACGATGATGCCGGCGCAGGTGGAGACGAGGATGGCGGGAATCATGCCGACCAGACCGTCACCGATGGTGAGCAGCGTGTACTTCTGCGCCGCGTCGCCCGCGGACATCCCCTTCTGCGTCACGCCGATGATGAGGCCACCGACGATGTTCACGACGGTGATGATGATGCTGGCGATGGCGTCGCCCTTCACGAACTTCATGGCGCCGTCCATCGCGCCGAACAGCTGGCTTTCGCGCTCCAGGTCGCGCCGGCGCTTCTTGCCCTGGTCCTGATCAATCGTGCCCGCGCGGAGATCCGCGTCGATGGACATCTGCTTGCCGGGCATCGCGTCCAAGGTGAAGCGCGCGGCCACTTCGGCGACACGCTCCGAGCCCTTGGAGATGACGATGAAGTTCACGATGACCAGGATGATGAACAGGATGGCGCCGACGACGAAGTTGCCTTGCACCACGAAGTTGCCGAACGCGATGACCACCTCGCCCGGATCTCCCGTGAGGAGGATGAGTCGCGTGGTGGAGATGGTCAGCGACAACCGGAACATCGTGGTGATGAGCAACACCGTCGGAAACGTCGACAGGTGCAGCGCCGCTGGCACGTAGAGGGACACCAGCAGCAGCACCACCGAGATGCTGATGTTCAGCGTCAGCAGCACGTCCAGCAGCAGCGTGGGCAGCGGGACGATCATCATCCCGACGATGGCCACCACCACGATCGCCAGGACGATGTCGGAGTACTTGGAGAGGAAGCTGTTCGGATTGGAGGCGGACATCAGCGGGGACCCATCCTAGTCCGCGCCCGGCTCCGGACCCAAGAGGGGCCACACGAGCCGGGTCGGTCTGTCCATCCAGGAAAGCAACAGCGGACGCGGACTAGCGCTTGTTCGGCCCGGCGTCGCGCTCGGAAGCCCCCTGGGCCTCCTCCACGCTCTCCAGGGCCGCGGCGGCGAGCATCCTCGCGCGTGCGCTCAGCGGGTCCTTCCCCTCGGGGTCCAAGGACACCGCGTGGTTGAAGTCCCGCGCCGCTTCCATCACCTTGCCCTGGCGAAGGTGGACCTCGCCCCGGTTGACGAACGGCGTCAGGTCGGAGGGGTCCAGTTCGATGGCCCGGTTGAAGTGGGCCTCGGCCTGGTCCAGGTTCTCGAGCGCCAGATGGCACGCACCGAGCGCCGTCTGGAAGTACGCCTCGGACGCATCCATGGCGGCCAGTTGCTCGAAGATGGCCAGCGACTCCTGGAAGCGGCCGTCTTGAAACAGGTCGAAGCCTTGTGTGGCCCGTTCCAACAACTCCGGACCGGACAGCGGCTTCCCATCATTGTCGGAGACCGGCGCCTTGGCTTGGGTCGTCGTCATGTGGACTCATTCCCCGGGCGAAAACGGAGGCGGCCCGGACTCTAGCCCGCCTCCGTCGTGCCCACCAGTCAGCAACAGCAAGACTACTTCTCGAAGTTGTCGCGAATCTCTTGCAGCCGCTTCTGCATGTTGGCGATGGCCATGTCGACGCCCTTCTGGCCCACCACCGCGCTGAACATCTGGGACTTGACGCGGTCGGCGACGTGCGCCTCGATGTCCTTCAGCGAGGCGTTGGGGTTCTTCTGCAGGAAGCTGGCGACGTCCCCTTCCAGCTTCTTCGCGAGCCCCTCGTTCGTCGACTTGGAGAAGAACCCGAGGAACCCCTGGTTCTCGAGCAGCTTGTCCTTCACCAGCGCCGTCGCGAAGGACTTGCGGTCCTCGGCCGTCAGCTTGCCCTCGGGCTTGTTGCGCACGCCATCCATGATGGTCTTCTGCGCCGCGCGCTGAGCGCCGACATCGCCCGTGGGCTGGGACGATGTGTTCGCCGGCTTCGAGGTGGTGGCCTGCGGCGCGGAGCGGGGGCCGCCTTTGACTGGAGCAACCATGGGTCTCTCCCTGAATACGAGTTGAGGAAATTCTCGCCGTGCGGCGTGGAAAAGTTTCCGACAGTCGGCACGGCGTGTACAGCGAAGCGAACCCCGGAAATGAACCGGCCTCGCAGCAGCTCCAGGAGCTGATGCGAGGCCAGGGTGCTGCAGAGAAGCGGGCGATTAGCGGATGTTGCCCGTGATCTTGGACTGCATCTCGTCCAGCTTCTTCATCAGGGTGGAGACCAGGTCCGTCAGGCGGGCCTCACGCTGCATCTGCTCCTGAGCGCGGAGGAACGGCTGCTGGTCAGGGGGCGCGGCGTTGATCATCGCGTTGGAGGAAGCGGAACCCTGCGTGATGCTGTTCGCGGCGGCATTGAAGTTCGCAGAGATGCTCATGGTCGTTCTCCTGTGATTTATTCGTGAGTGCTGCGAGGCGAAGTGCAGCGGCGGCTACAAACAGATTATCGGGGGTGGGGGCTGGAAGTTTCCTGGCTATTTTCCGGGATCATTTCCGGCCGATTCCAGAAACCCCGGCCCCCGCCGGAAACAGGCCTAACCCTTCAGCTTTCCAAGGCTGGGGTTCTTCATCCACGCCTTGAAGGACTCGAGCTGCTGCGCTTCCTTCTTGGGGTCCGCGGGCGTCTTCGGGGCCTCATCCGGGCCCAGGGACAGCGAGCGCTTGGAGGAGCCGCTCTCGAAGCCGTCCTTGGCCCCGCCAGGCGCTGCGGGGCGCGCGGGAGCCGGGGCGGCGGGAGGAGCCGCGGGAGCGACGGCGCCAGGAGGGGTGAACGCCAGCTTCGCGTGCGCCTCCGGGTTCATCTCCTTCACCGCGTTCTGGATGGTCATCCCGTAGGTGTTCAGGCGCTCCGACAGGTAGGAGACCACCAGCCCCAGCATGGGAGGCACGGGGAAGATGGGGTCCGCCATGAAGCGCTGCAGGGCGCTGGACACGTCACCGTAGAGCCGCTCGTCGAACGGAGTTCCCGGGACGGTGGACGCGACCAGCATCTTCATGGTGCGGACAACCTGGAGATAGGTCCCCTGGGCCGTCTTGGATTGAGCTTCCAGCTCGACCATCAGCTTCTCGCGCTTGGCCACCAGCTCCGCGGGCTCCGGAGGCATCGGCCCAACTTTCGGCTTCTGCGTGCTCATTGAATGACTCTCCACCTCTCCACTGAAAGAGGGTTGGGGTGAACGGGGCAAGCCTAACAGACTGTTCCGGACTCACCTATCCAGCAGTGGGGGCGAATCCGGCATCGGAATGTGGCGTTCTCAACGGCGTGAAAGCGCCGTGAGCATCGCTCCCGCCTTGCGGACCACCGGATCATCCGCCGGGGTCATTGCCGCGGCGCGGCGAAGGTCATCGATGGCCTGGGGTTTCTGCCCCAAAGCCAGCCGAACCTCCGCGCGACCGACATAGACAGATGGATCCTGCGGGGACAGCTTGGCGGCGACGTCGAAGGCGGCCAGGGCGCCCTGGCCGTTGCCCGCGGCCATCTCCACGACGCCCAGGGCCTTGGCGAAATAGCCGTCGGTGGGACTGACGGCGTACAGGCCCTGGAAGAGCGTGCGGGCTTCGTTGATGCGGCCCTGGTAGAAGAAGAAGTAGGCCGTCTTGGCGATGGCGTAGAGCTCATCGTTGGAATAGCCCCGCACGTCGCGCAGGGTGGCCTTGCCATCCGCCCAACGCTGGAGCCGGGCCTGCAACTGGGCCTCGTCCTGAGGGTCCTCCGGCATGGCGCTAGTAACCCTCGTCCTTCTGCTCGGCCCACATGCGCCGGATGATCTCCTTGGTCTCCTCGTTCACCTGGTCCACCAGGGTGAGCATGGAGGCCTCGCGCTGGAGCAGCGCCTTGAGCCGCTCCAGGCGGTCGGGCGACGCGTTGATGCGGGACAACCCGCGCTCCATCAACATGCGGGTCTCATCGCTCCCCCGCCCCGCCACGCTGGCCAGGTGGGGCCGGTCGCTGAAGCCCTCCAGGTCCGCGTCATGGCCCCCGGGGTGAGGGGGCAGCGGCAGGCGCAGCTCCTCCGACGAATGCGCCGGACCGATGAAGTCCAGGAGCGCCGCGGAGGCGAGGGCCGGGTTCTTGGGGTTGCCCGTCTTGCGCAGCTTCTTGCGGTCGACCTGGGACGGGTCGACCAGACGCTCACGGACACTGCGGGGTCCCCCCCAGGGCCACAGGGATGGATTGGGGGGCTGATTATTGATTCTGGCCATCGTGAACTCCGAAGCTCACCCCAGGAAGGGGGGGCCCGTCCAGCCCCCCTCGCCTACCGGCCGCCAGCGGCCGCGTGTTCTCGCTGGAGCTCGTAGATGAAGTTGAGGACCTCGGCCACCGCGTCGTACAGCTCCTCGGGCACCTCCTGCCCCACCTCCACCCGGTACAGCGCATTGGCCAGGGGCACGTTGCGCATGATGGGGATGTTGTGCTCCTTGGCGATGGCGCGAATCTTCTCCGCCTTGAGCCGCAGGCCCTTGGCCACCACTCTCGGGGCGCTGTCCTTCTCCTTGTCGTACTTCAGCGCGATGGCGATTTCGGCGTCGTCACTCATGAAGGGCTCCGCGCATTCGAGAGGATGATAGCCGCACCCGGCCGCTTCACGCTCGGGCCGCGGGCTCCGGGGTCCCGTTCTTCAGCCCGTAGACGAAGTTGAGGACCTCGGCGACCGCGTCATAGAGCTCCTCGGGGACTTCGTGTCCCACCTCCACCCGCAGGAGCGCGTGCGCCAGGGGCACGTTGCGCAACGTGGGCACGTCCTGCTCGCGGGCGATGCCCTTGATGCGCTCGGCCTTGTGGTCGATTCCCTTGGCCAGCACCCGGGGCGCGCCGTCCTTCTCCCGGTCGTACTTGAGCGCCACGGCCACATGGTCCGGATTGGTGACGATGACGTCCGCGTCCCGCACCGACTCCATCTGCGCGCCCTCCATGATTTCGTGATGGAGTTCCTTGCGCTTGGCCTTGTGGTGCGGGTCGCCTTCGCTCTCCTTGTACTCCTTCTTCACCTCGTCCTTCGTCATCATCATGTCCTTCATGAAGGACTTGCGCTGCCACCAGACGTCGAAGATGCCGAAGAGGACGAAGAGCAGCGCGACGCGGGTGGCCACTCGGGTCACCAGCTCCCCCATGATGACCATGATGGTGCGAGTGTCCTGGCGAATGGTCTCCACCACCAAGGGCATCGCGTCCCGCACCACGCCGTAGACGACGTAGGCCGTGACGGAGATCTTGATGAGGTTCTTGAGCATCTCCACCAGCGACTTCTTGCTGAACATGTTCTTCAACCCGGCCAGCGGGTTGAGCTTGTCCAGCTTGGGCATGAGCGGGTCCATGGTGAAGAGGGAGCCCACCTGCAGGAACTCCATCAACCCGCCCACCACCGCGCTCCCGGCGACCACCGGCAACGTCACGAGCAGCAGCGCGCGCAGCCCCAGGTAGAGCAGCTGGCCGGTCGCGTCCGACAGGTCATCCCCACGCGCCATGTGGTCGAAGCTGAAGTGGAAGAGCTTGACCATCTCCTCTTCCACCGTGTCCCACGAGGACTTCAGCGCCCCCAGGCCCACCACCAGCACGGCCACGCCGCTGAGGTCCTTGCTCTTCCAGACCTGGCCCTTCTTGCGAGAGTCGTCGAGCTTCTTCTGCGACGGTTCTTCTGTTTTGTCTCCACTCTCATCCGACATGGGCGCGGGTTCCGGATAGGAGGCTCAGGCCAGCAGCCGCAGCGCATCCCTGAGCGTGCGCAGCATGATGGCCAGTTCGTCCTGCATGCGGCCCAGGAGCGCGCCCAGCACCAGGAAGGTGATGAGCACACCGACGAGCGGCTTGATGGACATGGAGATGAAGAACACCTGGATTTGCGGCGCCACGCGGTTGATGGCGCCCAGCGCCACATCCGTGAGGAAGGTGGCCAGCACCGCCGGAGCCGCCAGCGCCATGCTGATGCGCAGCATGTCCGCGAAGACGCGAATGAGGACGTCGAAGTAGGTCCACGCGCCCTGGCTGAAGCGGGGGAAGCCGTCCAGGGGCACCGTCTTGAGGCTCTCCGCCAGCGCCTGGATGACCAGGTGGTGGCCGTCCAGGGTGAGGAACAGCACCACCGCCATCTGCACCTTGAGGTTGGAGAACAGCGACACCTGTTGTCCGAGTTGCGGCACGTAGAGCTGGGCGTTGTTGCTACCCGCCATGGTGTCCGCCAGGGTGCCCGCGACACGGGCCGCCTCGAACACCCCGTTGACGATGAACGCCATGGAGAAGCCGATGAAGACCTCCTTGGCCATCAGCGCGATGTACGGCAGCGCGCTCAGCGGGATGGTGGTGACGGAGCCGGCGATGGAGGGGTAGAGCACCATGGCCAGCGTCAGCCCGATGCCCATCTTCATCTCCGTGGGCACCACCTCGCCGCCCAGGAACGGACTGAAGATGAGCACCGGCATCACCCGGCACATCAGCAGGGCCACCGTGAAGATGGCGGCGGAGAAGTTGGTCCGAGCCGCCAGCTCGGACACGAGGTCCGCGGCGTTCATTTGATGAGCGCAGGGAACCGGTCGAACACGTGGAACGTGAAGCGCATCAACTGGCTTCCAATCCACGGGCCCGTCATGGCCAGCACGCCGAAGACGATGATGACCTTGGGCGCGAAGGTGAGCGTCTGCTCCTGAATCTGCGTGGTGGCCTGGAACAGCGAGATGATGAAGCCCACCAGGAGGCTCATCAGCACCGGCGGGGCCGACACCACGAGCACCAGGAACAGCGCCTCCTGGGTGATGAACGTGAGCTGGTTCATGGGTGCCTTCTTCCTACAGGTAGCCGACGACCAGGCCCTTGGCGATGAGGTACCAGCCATCCACCAGGACGAAGAGGAGCAGCTTGAAGGGCATGGAGATGGTGGTGGGCGACAGCATGTGCATGCCCAGCGCGAGCAGGATGTTGGCCACCACCATGTCGATGACGATGAACGGGACGAAGAGCAGGAAGCCAATCTGGAAGGCCTCCTTCAATTCGGAGACGACGAAGGCCGGCACGATGACCATGAAGTCCTGGCTCTGCACCGACTCGCGGTCCTCACCCTGCCGCATCTTCTTGGCCAGGTTGTAGAAGAGCGAACGGTCCTTCACCGTCACCTTCTTCATCAGCCACGCGCGCAGGGGCTCCTTGGACTTGTTGGCGCCCTCGAGCAGCGAGCCCACCGTGGACGAGGAGAAGACACCGGGCCCCTTCGCCCAGACGTCGATCTCCGCCGCCCGGTACATGGCCGTGCCCACGGGGGCCATGATGTAGACGGTGAGGATGACGGCCAGCCCGGTAATCACCTGGGTGGGCGGAATCTGCTGGGTGCCCAGCGCCGAGCGGACGATGGAGAGCACCACCGAAATCTTCACGAAGCTCGTCACCATCATCAGCGCGAAGGGCACCAGGCCCATGGCCGCGAGCGCGAGGATGAGGATGAGCGGGCGCGAGGTGAACGAGTCGCTGCTCACCGCTTCATTGGCCACGGCCTCCGGGACCATCGCGGTGCGCTTCTTGTCCGCGAGCGCGATGAAGGGGTGCAGCGACGCGGCGGCCGCGAACAGCCAGGGCGAGACGCGTGGAAGGCGGGAGCGGGCGGGAGCTTGGGCGTTCACGGGACAGGTGCCATCAGGCGCCGGGGGGCTGGGACGACGAGCCCCCGGAGCGGCGGGAAAGAAGCTTCTGGAGAAAAGGGCTGAGGGGTACCACGTTCGTCTGCGGGCGCTGCGCGCGAATGCGCTCCACGGCCTCCGTGTCCAGCTTCGACAGCAACTGCAGACCCGACTCGCCGCCGCCCACCAACAGGTACTCGTCCGCGGCCTTCACGACGAAGAGCGCGCGCTTGGGGTCCAGCGGAAGCCGCTCCACCACCGACACCACCGTCTGCCGCCCTGGCGAGGCCCCTTGCAGCCCCATCAGCCGGCGCAACCCCACGTTCAACGTCAGGTAGATGGAGGCCACCACCGCCCCCAGCACCAGCACCGTCCGCAAGAGCATCCACCCCATGCTCTCCGGCTCCTCCGTGGCCGCCGAGGACCCGGCCAGGGGGTCCTCCCACTGAGGCTCATCTCCGAGCGACTTCGGGGGCTTGGCGGAAGCCTCCCCTGAGGCCGTGCTGTCCAGAGGGGACTGCGCGGACGTGGGGGGCGGCGTCGCGTCGCTCGGGGGTGACGCCACCGGAGCGGGTGACGGCACGGCCGCGGTGCCCGGCGCGGGCGCGGCGGGCGCCTGGGCCAGCACGGTGAGCGGTGAGAGCACCAGCGTGGCGCCCAGGGACAGGCGCATGAGGGGGTTACGAAGGACTGCCATGGCTGGAGCGGAGGCTAGTGCAAAGGACGAAGGACCGCCACGGGCCCCCGTCGGGAGGCCCGTTGTCGCCCGCTTGCTTCGGGGCCTCAGCCCGCCAGGTTCGTGACGCGGACCCCGAGCTGGCCTTCCATCTCCACCAGCTCACCCCGGGCCACCACCTTGCCGTTGATGGAGAGCTCCACCGGCTCTCCGGGCCCCCGGCCCAGCTCGATGACCTCACCGGCCCGCATGCCCACCACCTGCTCTGCGGTGACGGGGATGCGCGCCAGCTCCACGGCGATCTGCAGCGGCACGTCGCCGAGCAGGTCGCTTCCGTCCGGCTTGTTCACGTCGTCCAAGGGCGCCCCTTCAAGCTCCGGAGGAACGTCCAGCTCCGGATTGGTGAAGTCCTCTTCCTCATCCCGTCCCCCACCCTCCTCGGTGGCCGAGCGCGGGTTCCCCGGCTCCCCGGGGATGATGTCGATGATGCGGGCCTTGTAGGACCCGTCCTCGACGAAAACCTCGGCCTCGGCGCGCCCGGCGCGTCCGGTGCCCACGCGAAGCTGCGCCATGCCCGGCTCGCCCCGGTCCGGCCGCGCCGACAGCACGTCCACCAGGACCACGTCCTTGACGCGCAGGCTCGCCAGGTCATGGGTGCTCAGCTCCGCGGTGCCAATCTCCGCCCGCAGCCAGCTGCGCACCGCGGACAAACGGCCCGCGTGTGCCGCCATGTCCGCCTTCTTGACGGCATTGCGCTGGGCGCTCGCCACCGCCGGCTCCGCCGCCTCCAGCACCGCCGAGGGAACCACCAGCCGCACCATGCCGACATGCGGCCCCAGGTTGGCGTTCAGGTGCACCGTCAGCATGGGAGCCTCATCGCCCAGGCGCGCGGACACCTCGTCCACGCCCCGCGCGACGCCATCCAACCTGGGCCGAGGCACCCCCGCCTGAAGCGCGGGCACCAGCACCCGCAGCGACTCCAGGACGACGTACCCCATCACCCCTTCCTCGATGTCCGTCAGCGGCCGCAGGCCCACCGTCTCGCCCGCGCCCCCCAGAAGCAGGTCCACCGCCGTGTGGGCCAGGGCCAGCTCCACCTCCAGCACCGCGCGACCTTGGAGCGCTCCCGGCGCCAGCACCGCGAGGAACGTGGGGTCCCCCAGGAAGCGCCGCAGCTCCTCCATGGGCCGCACCTGTACGGACTCCAGCGTCAGGCGCACCTCCGCGTCGAAGAGGCCCTTGAGCCGGGTGGAGATCTGCCCCAGCGTCCCCGCCGAGGGCGTCAGCCAGCGCAGCCGGTGCGCCAGCTTCCCCTGGGCCTTGGACACCTTCTCCAAGCCCTTGAAGGTGAACGGCCGCCAGTTGGCGCGCTCCACCTGATTGAAGGTGTCCGGCTCCTCGGCGGCCTCTGGGGCCGCGGCGGGTTCCGGAGGAGGCTCGGCCGGAGGAGGCCGCATCGGCTTGAGCTGGCGGAGGTCCACCAGCATCGTCCGCTCATGCATGCCGGGACCTTCGTCGTCCGGCTCCAGGCTCATGTCTTGGCCTCGAAGCGGACGTTCTCCAGCTTCAGGCCACGGCCACCCAGCGCGGTGCGCAGACCTTCGCTCTGCTCCTCGAGCATCTTCAGCACGTCGCGATTGGTGCCACTGAACGTGGCCGAAATCTTCCCGTTCCTCGCGCTGACCTTGATGGACAGACCGCTGAGCACGTCACCGCGCAGGTCGATCTGGAACTCGGCCAGGCCCGCGGCGTTGGTGCCCACGCGCACGCGCTCGACAATCTTCTGCGCGATTTCGCTGGCCATGGCGCGCAGCCGCTCCGAGCCCGCCATGTCCTTGGGCTTGGCCACGGGCACCGGCGCCATCAGCGCGGGGTTGAAGCGGAAGCCCGGCGCCATCTCCGCGCCGCCGCCGCCTTCCTTCTTGTCCTTGCCGCCGCCCCCGCCGCCCTTGCCACCGCCCGCGTCGTTCTCGGCCCGGATGACCGCGCCCTTCTCCGCGTTGACCTGTCCCAGCGCGGTCTCCGCCTTGCTCAGGTCCTTGTCCCGCGTCTCGGAGGTGCGCTTCTCCTCCTTCGCATCCGCGGCGCGGGAGCCGGAGCGGCCTTCCGCCGCGCCCGTGTCCGCCCGGCGCTGCATCTGGGCCAGTCCCCCCGGGTTGCCATCGGCGCGCGGCTGCTGCGCCTGCTCACCGAAGGCCTTGCCCTGCTGAGTGGCCTTGGCCAGCACCTGACGGGCGAAGGCGCCAGGCGTCTGGGGCGCGGGAGCCGGCGCCGTCGCCTGCGGCTGAGCCTGGGGCTGCATCAGCTTCTGGAAGGCGGATGCGCCCTCCTGGCGCTTCTTCGCCTGGCCCTCGGCGATCTTCTTCTCCTGCATGATGCGCTCGGCCAGGCGCGCTGCTTCACGGTCGTCGTCGACTCGGCTCATGACATCGTTCCCGAGGGAAAGGGTGGCGGCAGGTTACTTGCGCTGGCGAGCCAGGAACAAGGCGTTGCCAATCTCCTCCTGGTTCAGCTCTTCACGCTGCTGGCGCTCGTACTTCACCTGCTTCTGCCAGGTCTCCTTGTGCTTCTCGATGGCCTTGAGCTCCTTGGCCGCCTCGGCCATCTCACGCCGCCGCTGCTCCACCACCCGCTCGGCCACCTTCACCGCCTCGCGCTGGCGCTCCACCTCGAGCGCCACCTGCGCCTCCTCGTCCTTCAGGCGCTCCTCGAAGCGGCCCATCATGTTCATGCCATTGATGCCGGCGCCCTTGGCCATGACCTCCTTGAGGTACGCGGCCACCTTCTCCTTGCGCTCGCGCTTGCGCCGCTCCAGTTCCTCCATCAGCCGCTGGAGCTCCGCCTTCTCCCGCTCCAGGGCCTTGATGGCGTCGGAGAAGGCCTGCTCGGCCTCCTCCTTGGCTCGGGCGCGCATGTCCAGCAAGGTCTGCAACCGGTACGGGGGCATGGTTCACCCATCCTACCCCGGATTGGGCGAGGTGTACCCCTGTCCGGTGGCCCGATGTCGCCTCCGGGCCGCGCTCACTCCTCGAACAACGCCACGAGCTGCTCCACCGTCTCCTCGAAGCCGGAGTTCGAGTGGGTGTCCTGCTTGAGGAAGTCGATGATGGCGTCGTACTTGTCGATGGCGTAGTCCGTGCGGGGGTCCGTCCCGTACTGGTAGGCGCCCAGCAGGATGAGGTCGCGCTGCTTCTCGTAGGTGGAGAGCGTCTCGCGCAGCTTTCCGGCCGCCTTCTTGTGCTCCTTGGAGACGATGCCGCTCATCACACGGCTGAGGCTGGCCAGCACGTCCATGGCGGGCCACTGGTTGCGCTCGCCCAGCGCGCGGTTGAGGATGAAGTGACCGTCGAGAATACCGCGGACTTCGTCGGCGATGGGCTCTTCCATGTCACCGCCGGCCACGAGGCAGGTGTAGATGGCGGTGCACTTGCCCTTCGCCGAGTTGCCCGTGCGCTCCAGGATGCGCGGCAGCATGGAGAACACACTCGGCGGGTAGCCTTGACGGGCCGGGGGCTCTCCCACCGCGAGGCCAATCTCACGCTGGGCACGCGCCAGACGTGTCACGGTGTCCAGCATGAAGAGGACGTTGCCGCCGCGCTCGCGGAAGTACTCGGCGATGGCGGTGGCGACGTACGCGGCGCGCAGACGCACAAGGCTGGGCTGGTCGGAGGTCGCGCACACCAGCACGGAGCGCTTCATGCCCTCCTCGCCCATGGCGTCCTCGATGAACTCACGGACTTCGCGACCACGCTCGCCGATGAGGGCAACGACGCACAGGTCGGCCTGGGTGTTGCGCGCTATCTGTCCCATCAGCGTGGACTTGCCGACGCCGGAGCCGGCGAAGAGGCCGACACGCTGGCCTTCGCCCACGGTGAGCAGTCCGTCGATGCAGCGCACGCCCAGGGGCAGCGGCCGTTCGATTCGCTGACGGGTGAACGGGTCCGGACAGTCGCGGTCCACGGACCAGTCGATGAGTCCCTCGTCAGGCAGCGCGCTGCCGTCCATGGGCTCGCCGATGCCGTTGAGCACGCGGCCCAGGAGCGCCTCGCCGCACTTGATGCTCAAGGGCTTGCCGGTGGGGATGACCTCGCTGTCCGGGCCGATGCCGTACAGCTCGCCCAGGGGCATGAGCATCACCTCATCGCCCTGGAAGCCCACCACCTCCGCCTTCACGGAGCCTCGGGAGCGGCTCTTGATGAGCACCAGCTCACCGACGCGGACGTTGGGGACGCTCGCCTTGATGATGAGGCCCGTCAGTTCGGTGACGCGGCCCCGGACGCGAACCGTCTGAGCGTCCTTGATGAGGTCGAAATAGTGCGAGAGGTCGATGGCCATGGACGTGTTCCCTTCCCGCCGCGGATCAGGCCGGGCCTTCCTTCGGGCCGTTCTGGTCCGGCAACAACACGCTCTGGAGCATCTCCAGTTGGGTGGGCAGCTGCGCGTCCACGGTGCCGAACTCCGTCTGGACGATGCAGCCCACCGCCGCGACCTCCGGGTCCTCCTTGATGGCCACGTCCACCGCGCGGCCGATGAGCTCCATCAGCACGGGCTTCTTGGCCCTCAACACCGCCGCCGTCTTGGGGTGGACACGCAGAATCATCGAGCGGGCGCTGCGCAGGTTGTCGATGGCCGCCGCGCACAGCTCCAACATCAGGTCCGGGTCCTTCTCCAGGCTCCGGCCGATGATCTTCTCGCCGACCCGCAGGCCCAGCGCGATGACGTCCTTCTCGTACGAGCCGAGGATCTCCCCAGCCTGCAGCTTCGCGCGAAGGATGATCTCCGTCGCCTGGGCCAGGCCCTCTTGCCGTCCCTGCTCGCGCGTCTTCGCCAGCAGTTCCTCGCGCTCGCGCTGCGCCTCCGCGAGGATGCGCTCCTTCTCGCGCTGGGCATCCTCGAGGATGGCCTGAGCCCCCTGACGGGCCTCGAAGACCTCCGCGTTCATCACCCCCGCGCGCGGCGGCCGCAACACCGGCCGTTCCGACACGAGGGACGAGTCGGCCGTCCCATCTCCCTTGATCACCTTGCCGATCGCCATGCGCCGCTCCTTGCGCGCCGGATGCTAGCGCGTTCCGCCGCGCGGTCCACGCCCGCCGGAGCCGGAAGGCACGGGCCTGTCCGAATCACTCGGAGAGCGAGGGCGGCGCTGCACCGACGTCCCGTCTTCCCGCCCACCCGCCGGGGCAGGTGAACCGGACGAGGTTGCCGGGCGGCCGGCCAACACCCGAGGGGGCCGCTCCTGCTGGCGCTGGGCCTCCCGGGCCGGGTCCAGGCGCACGGCGCTGATGCTGACCGAGGAGCGCGAACGGAACACCCGGGAGCCCTCCTCCGGCTCCGCCTGGGCCGCGTTGACCTCGGGGCGCTGCCGGACCCTCGACGAGCGCGAGAGCTCTTCCGGCGCGGGCTGGATACGAGACCCCTCGGGTGCACGCTGGACTCGGGAACCCTCGGAGGCCGCACCAACCCGGGAACCGTCGGGTGCGCGCTGGATGCGGGAACCTTCGGAGACCGCGCCCACGCGGGAACCGTCGGGCGCGCGCTGGATCCGCGAGCCCTCCGGGGCCGCACCCACGCGGGAACCGTCGGGCCCAGCCGTCACGCGAGAGCCATCTGGTGGTCGATGGACACGGGAGCCCTCGGGCGCCGCGGCCACCCGTGAACCCTCCGGCACACGCTGGATGCGAGAGCCCTCCGGCGCGGGAGCGACCCGCGAACCATCCCGCGAAGCAGGGGCACCAGGCTCCCCAGCCGGTGGCGCGGGGCGAGGACGAGGCCCCCCCAGGCGCGAGGGAGGAGGTCCAATCCGGGCGCCCTCTGGATCCGGGCGCCCGGGCCTGCTGGCCCGAGGCTCGACCCCTTCGCCCTCTCTCTGTGCTCCCTCCATGCCGGGCTCGCGGCGAGCCCCCGCCGAGGTGCCACGTGGTGCGCCAGGAGCGGGCGCCGCGGACGTGGGGTCGCGACGGGGAGGCATGCGATGCATCGCGGAGCCATCCGCCGCGCCATCCTTGGGACGCGCCACACGCGCCGGATCACGGCTGGACATGGCCCCCGCGCTCCGCGCGGCACGCTCGGCCATGAAGTCGCGGCGTGCCGCCGACGGCTCCGGACTCGCGGGCTTGCGGCCGGAGGCGCCCGCTCGCCCCGGCACGCGGGAAGCTCCGGGCATCCCCGGGCGAGCGGCACCGGAGGGGGCTCGTCCAGCGGCGGGTACACCCGAGGGCTCTCGGGAAACCGCGGAGCCTTCTCGGGCGGCCGCGGAGCCCTCACGGGGAGCAGCGGAGCCTTCTCGGGCCGCCGCCGAGGCCTCGCGCGCGGCTCCGGGGCTCGGAGCCGTGTCTCGTTGCGCCGCCGCAGCCTTCCGCGCACCGGGCGGGGGCGGAAGCACGGCGGACTGACGCGGCGGGGGCGGAGTCGCCAGCCGCACGGGGCGCTCGATGAGCCCCCGGGACGCCAGCCGCTCCAGGTCCATCACGATGTCGGTGCGGCCGCCGTCTCCGCGCGCCGTCGGGCGGATGCGCTCCTCACGCACCCACTTCGCGATCAATCCACCGAACTCGCCCCGGTACTTCTCCAGCATGCGCGCGGCGAACTCGGGAGACTGGGCCACACACGCACGGGCCAACCGCTGCACGCCCGCGCTGCGAATGGAGCCCGCGGGATTCGTCAGCCCGTCGTGCAGTTCCAACTGCGCCCGCGCATCCTCCTCGGGAAGCTTGCGCGGCGCGTTCGCCGCCACGGACTTGCTGGCGAGCAGCTTCAGGTCCGGAGGCAAGGACTCCAGCAACGCCTCCCGCTCCGCGTCGGGCAGCCCCGCCAGCGCGGGACCGAGGACACGCGCGCCCAGCCGATCACACACCGTGAGCAGCTCACGCTGCTGCAACATGAGCACGTCGGCGAACTTGAAACCAGCCGACTGCGAGGCCCCCGACTCCCGGGCCAGCGTCTCCTCCAGCTTCCACCGGACGATGTCCAGGACCTGCGGCCGCACCTCGCGTGTCAGCTTCACGCGCGTGGGCGGCAGGTGCGCGCGCACGGCCTCCGCCAGGCCCGCGGGCAGCGCGCGCAGGACGATTTCCATCAGCGCGCCGCGCTCGCGTTGCAGCAGCGCGGCCAGGCGCTCCGGCTCCGCGCCCCACAACTGCCCCCGGCGGTCCTTCACCAGCCGCTTGATTTCCTGCACCAGCGCGGGGATGCGCTTGTCGCGCGGAATCTGCAGGAGCTCCTGCGCGCGATGGCGCAGCAAATCCCCCTCCTCCGCGGGAAGGTGCTCCATCGCCCCCAAGCACTCCTGGCCGCCGAAAGTGACGGCGGTCAGGAGCAGCATGCTCTGGCGCTTGCTGAGCGAGGTGAAGAACGAGTCCAAACGTCACCTCGCGGGCCCCACGGACGCCCGCTGGGAGAAAGAAGACGCCCCACCGGGAGGGGCGAAAGGCGTCAGGCCTCGGGAGGCCGAACGCGGGGACGCCCACCCTTGGGGGCCGCGGACGAACCACCACCGCGAGTCAGCGACCATGCCGTCAAGCCAATCATCACCGCCATCAGCAGGGTGACGCCGATCACCATCACCTTGAACTGGCTGGCGCTCGAGGCGGTCATCCGCAACCCCAACACGTCCTGTTGGCGGTTCTCGTCGGTCTTCTCCGCCTTGGGTCCCTGCGCCGCCGTCATCAGCACGCGAACCGCCTCGGGCCTCAGCTCCGGCACGGCCGCGGCGACGAACTCCTTCACCCGGCTCTCCTCGATGGGCGCCTTGCCCCCTTCACCCACGCGGTACTTGATGAACACCGACGCGGACGGCAGCGGCTTGTTCTCCGGCTGCGTCAGGTCGTTGTTCTCCGGCACGCTGACGATGGCGCGGGCCTCCAGCACACCGTCAATCTGGTTGAGTGCGTTGGAGACCTCACCCGCCATGGCCTTCAGGAGCATCGCGCGCTCCTCCGTGGCGGTGGGGACCATGCTTCCCTTGGCGAAGTGGGACAGGCCCTTCTCCACCGGGCGGGGAAGGGAGTTGAGCTTGAGAAGCTCGGCGGCCTCGGCGGCATCCGTCTTGGGCACGGTGATCATGAACCGCACCTCGTTGCCGCCCTCCTCCTTCTCCTTCTTCGCGTTGATGCCGTTCTTGCTGAGCAGGACGTAGATTTCGTTCGCGTCCGCCTCGCTCAATTCGTGCTGGAGCTCGATGTGACAGCCCGTCACGAGCACGAGGGCGAGAAGCGGGGCGGCGAACGCTTGCGGTCGGCGAATCATGGGCGGGGCGAGCTTACTAGGGCCTCGGAAAACGCGGAAGGGCGCCCTCTCCAACCAGGAGAAGCCGCCCTTCGTCAAGCGCCACCGAGGACGTGGAAGTGAATCAGACCTGCGTCTTGACGACGTCCTTGAGACCCGTGGTGGCCTTCTCCACCACCTTGCTCGTCAGGTCCAACTGCTGCGTGTACTGGTACATGGACGCCTGGAGCGAGAGCAGCTCGGCGTTGGAGAACTGCTTGCCGTTGGAGGCCTGGGCGATGATCTTCTCCAGGTTGCCCTGGCCCTTCTCCAGGTCGCCAATCACCTGCGACATCATGTCGGAGGTCTTGCCCGTCTTGCCCGTCTCCGTCTTGGCGGCCACGGGCTCCGCGGCCTTGGCGGACACCGGCTGGGTGGCGGCGGCGTTCACCTTGTTGAGCGCGGCCTTCTCCGTCTTGTTGACGGTCTCCACCTGCCGCACGGCGTCCGTCTTCTGGGTCGCCTGGGCCTTGTTCACACCCTGGGTCGCGTCCACCTGACCGGCGCCCTGCGCCTTGTCAGCGAGAACTCCGTCGAACTTCGACACGCCCTGCTTGTTCGTCTGCTGGACGCTCTGATCCTGCAGCTTTTGCTGAGCCACCTGCGCCGCGGAGACGCCCGCCATCGGACCCGCCATGTGACAGCCTCCTTGCATCCGTCGAGGTGGGAGGAAGTTCCTCCTCCTCGTTCAAGAGTTCCTTGAGGCGGTCGATGGCCCGCGCATGAAGCCGCGAAGCCCAACTCTTCGACTGCCCGATTTCCGCCCCGGCATCTTCCAGCGTCCTGCCCTGGAAGTAATACCCCTGAAGGAGCTTGCGTTCCTTCTCAGGGAGCTTCTCGATCGCCGCCCGCACCCGCGTCTTCAGCTGCTCCAGCTCCAACCGGACATCCGCCGGAAGGGACTCGTCGGTGTACCCCGCACTGTCCGCCCCCTCCAGACTGGAGGCGAACACCATCGCCAACCCCTGCACCGCATCCGAGATGTCACTGACATCATCGTCGAATGAGCTGCCGCGGTTGCTTGAACCCGACTCGCGGTCCGACAAATTGCCCAGATACGCCGCCGCCCGCTCTCCCACGAACGCGTTGCGCGCGTCCGACCCACGCAACACCCCCATCTTCCTCAGGCCGTCGAAGATGGCGCCCTTGATGCGGTAGTGCGCGAAGGTCAGGAAGTTGGCGCCCACCTTCGGGTCGAACCGCTCCGCCGCTTCCAAGAGACCTATCTGTCCGTACGCCACCAGTTCGTCCAGCTCCAGCTGGGCGTTGAACTGCTTGCGCACGGTCGCCGCGAGGGACCGAACGTAGGGGCCGTACTTGGTGAGAATGGCCTTTCTGTCTTCGCCCAGTGGCAAGCGCTGCTCACTCGGCCTTGGACCACAGCCGCTCGAGTACCTGGTTCAGCCTCGGGTCATCCTGCAAGGCGTCCGCGATCTTCGTGGTGAGGGAGGAGGACTTCATGCGCAGCTTCTCCTTCAAGACTTCGGCGACCAACGCCCGGGTCGCCTCTTCCTTGCTCTTGAAGCCCCCATTCTTCAGCCCGCGCGCAATGGCCTTCGCCTGCGCGGCGACTGGATCCGCGGCCTGGGGGCCCTGGACGTTGCTGGAGCCTACCAGACCCGAGACGCCCACCAGCGATTCCGACTTGTCCACCCGGGCGCCAAAGCCCGCGCCCCCCGTGGGGCCCGCGGACGACGCCCCCTTCGCACCACCGGCGCGCCCCTTCCCGCCTCCTCGTCCAACGCCACCGACAGCCATGGGTGAACCTCTCCTCCTGCCCCTACTTCTTCGCGGGAGGCAGGACTCCCGCTTCCTTCGCCTGGATGAGCGCCTGCGCCAGACGGGCCCCGTCACCTTCGGGCTCCAGGTCGATGGCGGCCTTGAGCTCCTTGAGGGCCTCCGGGACCTTGCCCAGGAACAGGAGCGCCTCGCCCACATGGGCCCGAGGCAGCGAAGCCTGCGGCGCGAGCCGCTGCGCGGAGCGGTACGCCTGCAGCGCCTTGTCGTGCCGGCCCTGCGCGAACTCCACCGCGCCCAGCCCCAGCTGCGGCACCTCGCTCTTGGGCATCAGCGCCGCGGCACCGGAGAAGATCTCCTTCGCCTTGTCGAACTGCCCCATGTCCAACCACAGGTAGCCGGCCTCCAGCAACACCATGGCCTGCTGGCGCCCGAGGGGAACCAGGCTGTTCGAGATCTCCGAGACGCTCTCCGCCATGGACTTCGCTCTTCCTTTCCGCGCCCGGCGTGGAGGGAAGCGGCGCCGCCTCCCTCCCCTCCGGGCTCGCGCCCGCCTGGCCCCGAGGGCTTAGCGGACGTTGCTGATGGAGTTCTTGATGCAATCGTGCCGCGACTTCATCACGTTGGAAATCGCCGTGAACGTCTGCGACTCCTGCTGGATGGCCGCCTGCAGGTTCAGCAGCTTCGAGTTCTCCGCCGCCATCTGGTTCAGCGAGAAGTTGCCGTTGACGCTGTCCGCCGCGCTGCCGTTGGGGCTGACGGGGTTGCCGCCCATGCCGGCCACGTTGCCGCCCAGGCCCCCCGTGATGCCGCCCAGGCCCACGCTGGCGCCGCCCACGGAGGGAGCCACGCCGCCGCCACCGCCCACCGCGGTGCTCATCACGCCCGCGTACGGCGCGCTGCCCGAGCCGCTGGAGTTGGACAGGGTGTGAACCGAGGAGACGGCCGCGGACACAATCTGCCCGCCAGGAATCATGCCCGCCACCGCGCCGACGCCCGTGCCCACGGCGCCCGCGGCGCTGTTCAGGCCGTTCTGCAGACGGGCGCCGAAGCCCGTCTCAGGGGTCTGCCGCGCCGTCGTGACGTGGGTCGAGAGCCGGACGTTGCTGGGGCCCTTCATGCTGCCCATCATGTTGTCGATCTTCGCCATTTCGTCCTCCAGGCGCTGCGAGAAGTTGACAGAGCTTCTGGATGATCCAGTGCTCTTTCCCTCATTATCGGTCCACCGCTCCGCCAGTTGCCTACCTCGGGCGAAAAATCGCGACGTCCGGGAGAAACCCCGTCATTTCCGCCCCTTGGCTCCCTTGGCCTCGGCGATCAGCCGCTCGCGGGTCTCCACCAGCACCTCCAGGAGCTGCTCGGCGTGGGCCACGGCGGTCTGGACCTTCTTGCCCACCTCCACCTTGGGGCCCTTGAGGACCGTCAGGCCCTCCTTCACCGGGTTGAACAGGGCCCGGACGTCCTCGGCGGGGGTCGCCTCGAGGAGCGACTCGATTGCGGGGTACGAGGGCGCGGGAAGCTCCTGTGCCGGAGCGGCGGCGGACGGCTTGCTGGAGGGGGGCATCTCGGAGGGGGTCTCCTGTCGGGTCAGCGGCCGGAGGGCCGATGGACGCTTGCCCGGGCACGCTAGGGGAAAAGCCCGCCCGCCATCAAGCCGCCTGCTGCCTGCCCTGGCCCCCGCCCTACCGGCAGGAGAGGGAACGGGCACGTGGCAACCCTGCTCCCCCTGCCCTGTCCGCCTTGGCCTGCGCACCTAGCTTGTGGAACAGCGGAGGGACACCGCACCACGCACCCCTCCGTCGCACTCACACAGGAGACTCTCCCATGAAGAAGCTCGTTGGGATTTGCGCGGCGCTGGCTCTGCTGGGGACTGGTACGGCTCTGGCGAAGGATGACCCGAACAAGCAGCACCAGGGCAGCTCCGCCCAAGGTGGCTCGGGCAGCATGCAGCAGGACACCTCCATGGGTGGCTCCGGGTCCACCATGGGCTCCAGCTCCACCATGGGCTCCAACTCCGCCATGGGGCAGAAGGAGCTGAGCGGCAAGGTGGTGAAGGCCGAGAGCAGCAAGGTCTTCGTCCAGGATGCCCAGGGCGCGGTGGTCCCGCTCGACATCGACAAGAGCACCCAGTTCACCGACCCGACGCTCAAGAAGGCCAAGGACCTCAAGGAGGGGCAGGAGATTCGCGCCAGCTTCGAGGTGAAGGAGACCAAGAACATGGCCAAGAGCATCTCCCTGTCCGGGACGGGCGGCACGGGCAAGGACGTCATGTCGCCGGACTCCTCCATCAACGAGGGCACCGGGGGCTCCGGGATGGAGCATGACAAGAACAACGGCGACATGGGTGGCTCCGACAGCGGCAACAAGAGCACCCAGCCCGACACGTACTGACGCGCTCCGTGACACATGACCACCCCTCTGAAGGAGGGATGGGAAGGGCCCCGACCCCACCAGGTCCGGGGCCCTTTCTCTTTCATGCCCACGAGCACCGCGCAGAGCCCGGCGTTCACTTCATTCAGTATTGACTGAACATCCTGAACGAACTAGATGCGGGGGCGCCACCCTGGCCCAGGCGGAAGTCCATCGCGCTCGGCCACGTCGGGTGGGACGGAGGCCGGGATGAAGGAACTGGGCGCCGCGGAGCAGCGGTTCATCGAGTCGATGGGGCTGTATTTCGAACGGCAGGGCAGCACCCGCATTGGCGGGCGCATCCATGGGCTTTTGATGTTGGCGGACGAGCCCCTGTCGCTTCAGCAAATCACCCGCGTCCTCAAGGTGAGCGCCGCGTCCGTCTCCACCAACATCCGAGCCATCATGAGCATCGGGTTGGTGGACCCCGTCAGCGTCCCCGGAAACCGTCAGCACTACTACGTCGTCAACAGCGACGGCTGGGAAGCCCGCCTGCGCACGGCGGAGGACAGCGTCAAGGCGTTCGTCCGCCTGTGCCAGGAAGCAATGGCCTCGCCGCAGCTCGCGAACCGGCAGCACCTGCGAGACGCGGCGGACTTCTGTGATTTCTATCTGAGTGAAATGGCCGGTATCGCCGAGCGGTGGCGCGCCTCACGCAGCGCCCGTTCCGCGGCCCGCGCCCCGAAGAGCAAGGCATCGAAAGGACGCACCGCATGAACGCCGCAGTCCCCCACTCTCCCATCGTCTCCATCAGCAATGTCACCAAGGACTACACCCTGGGCAAGGTGGTCGTCCCGGCGCTGCGCGGCGTGGAGCTCCAGGTGCACCCTGGTGAGTTCATCTCCATCGCCGGCCCGTCCGGCAGCGGCAAGACCACCCTGCTCAACCTCATCGGCTGCGTGGACACCGCGACCACGGGCGTGGTCAGCGTGGCCGGGCAGGACACCAAGAAGCTCACCGAACGGCAGCTGACGAACCTGCGCCTGCACACCATCGGCTTCATCTTCCAGAGCTTCAACCTGGTGTCGGTGCTCAGCGTCTTCCAGAACGTGGAGTTCCCCCTCTTGCTCCAGCGCAAACTGGACAAGAACCAGCGCCACGAGCGGGTGATGCAGCTGTTGGAGCAGGTGGGCCTGGCCAACCACGCCAAGCACCGGCCCAACGAGCTGTCCGGCGGTCAGCGCCAGCGCGTGGCCGTGGCGCGCGCGCTCGTCACCCGGCCCCAGCTGGTGCTCGCCGACGAGCCCACCGCCAACCTGGACTCCGTGACGGGCCAGCACATCATCGACCTGATGAAGGAGCTCAACCAGAAGGAGGGCACCACCTTCATCTTCTCCACCCACGACGCCAAGGTGATGAACCACGCGAACGCGGTGGTGCGCCTGGCGGACGGCAAGATTCTCGACCGGCTCACCCCGTCCGAGGCGAAGCGGGCCATGGCCGCGGGCGCGGAGGGTCACTGACATGGGTCAACTCCGGTTGCTGATGCAGGTGGCGTTCCGCAACCTGTTCACCAGCAAGATCAACATCCTCATCGGCGGCATCATCTTCTTCGGCACCCTGCTGGTGGTGGTGGGCGGCGCGCTGCTCGACAGCATCGACGGCGCGATGAGCCGCAGCATCATCGGCAGCGTGGCCGGCCACATCCAGGTCTACTCGGACGAGTCCAAGGACGAGCTGAGCCTGTACGGCGGAATGAGCGGCGAGTCAGACCTGGCGGTGCTGGAGGATTTCAGCCGCGTCAAGCCCGTCCTGGAGAAGCACCCCAACGTGAAGACGGTGGTGCCCATGGGCACCAGCAGCGCGCTCATCACCTCCGGCAACACGGTGGACCTGACGCTCGCGCGCCTGCGGGACCTCTACAAGAAGCGCGCGGACGAAGGTGCGTCCCCGGAGCTCACGCAGAACATCGACAGCGTCAAGGCGCACGTGCGCCACATCGTGGCCATCATGGAGAAGCAGCGGGCCAACAGCGTGAACGTGCTCACCTCGGCCGCCGTGGATCCCGTGGAGGTGGAGGCGCTCGCCAAGGCGCGCACCGACGAGTTCTGGAGCAGCTTCGACGCGGACCCGTTCGCCGCGCTGGAGTTCCTGGAGAACCGCATCGCCCCGCAGCTGCCGGACGGCGACATGCTGGAGCTGCGCTACGTGGGCACGGACCTGGACGCGTTCCAGCGGACGTTCGACCGCATGGAGGTCGTGGACGGAGAGCGGGTGCCCCAGGGCAAGCGCGGCATGCTCGTCTCCAAGTTCTTCTACGAGAACTTCTTCAAGCTCAAGTCGGCGTTCCGGCTGGACTCCCTCAAGCAGGAGCGGGACCTCAACGGGAAGCTCATCGCCATGGATCCCCAGATGCAGCGCTGGGTGAAGGAGAACCAGACCCAGACGCGTGAAATCATCTTCCAGCTGGACCCCATCAAGACGCGACAGGCGGTGGAGCGGCTCCAGAAGGTGCTCGGCAGCAAGGAGTCCACCCTGGACAAGCTCCTGCCGGAGTTCTTCAACACCACGGACGAGAACTTCGACACGCGCTACCAGCAGTTCTACGCGGAGCTGGCGCCCCTCTTGGACCTGTACCGCCTGCGCATGGGCGACACGCTCACCATCAGCGCCTTCACGCGCTCGGGTTACGTGCAGAGCGTCAACGTGAAGGTCTACGGCACCTACCAGTTCAAGGGCCTGGAGAAGTCCCCCATGGCCGGGCTCATCAACCTGATGGACCTGATGACCTTCCGGGACGTCTACGGCTACCTCAGCCCGGACCGGAAGGCGGAGATCGCCGAGCTCCAGAAGAACAGCGGCATCAAGGCGGTGGACCGCGCCAACGCCGAGGACGCGCTGTTCGGCGAGGACAGCGGCAACACCCTGGTGACGGACGCGGCTGTCACCCAGGTCGACGACACGAAGGTCTTCGAGGGCAACCAGGACGCGATGAAGCGCGAGGACCCGTTCGCGCGCGTCTACACCCAGGAGGAGATTGAAAAGGGCGTGGTGCTCAGCACGGCGGTCATCCTCAAGGACCCGGACAAGCTCCAGCAGACCCTGGAGGAGCTCAAGCAGGTGGGAACCGGCGCGGGGCTGAAGCTGCGGGCGGCGTCGTGGCAGCAGGCCGCGGGCTTCATCGGGCAGTTCGTGCTGCTGGCGAAGCTGGTGCTCTACTTCTTCGTGTTCATCGTCTTCGTGGTCGCGCTGGTCATCATCAACAACGCGATGATGATGGCCACGCTCCAGCGGGCACGCGAAGTGGGGACGATGCGGGCCATTGGCGCGCAGAGTTCCTTCATCCTGAGCATGGTGCTGGTGGAGACCCTGCTCCTGGGCTTCGTCTTCGGCCTGGGCGGGGCGCTCGCGGGCAGCGGCATCATGTTCAACCTGGGCGCCAACGGCATCCCCGCGAACAACGACGCGCTGTACTTCTTCTTCTCCGGTCCCCGGCTGTTCCCCACGCTGAGCGCCAGCAACCTCATCGCGGCGTTCGTCATCGTGCTCGGGGTGTCCGCCATCTCCACCTTCTACCCCGCGTTCCTCGCGACGCGCGTGTCGCCGCTGCAGGCGATGCAGACGGACGAGTAAGACCATGCTCCAGCTCTTCCTCATCGCATTCCGAAACCTGGGCACCCACCGCCGCCGCACGCTGCTGCTGGGCGGGGCCATCGCTGGCGTCACCGCGCTGCTCGTCATCCTCATGGCGCTGTCCCATGGGATGGAGGAGACCATGCTCCGGTCCGCCACCACCCTGGGCTCCGGCCACGTCAACGTGGCGGGCTTCTACAAAATCACCTCTGGCCAGGCCGCGCCGGTGGTGACCGCCTACCCGAAGGTCCTCGAGCTGGTCCGCAAGGAAGTGCCGGAGCTGGACTACGCCGTCCAGCGCGGCCGCGGCTGGGCCAAGGTCGTCAGCGACAAGGGCTCGCTCCAGGTGGGCGTGGGAGGCATCGACATCCAGGACGAGCCCGGCTTCCGGAAGGTCCTCCAGGTGCGCTCCGGGGCCCTGGATGACCTGACGCAGCCGAACACCGTGCTGGTGTTCGAGAAGCAGGCGAAGAAGCTCGAGGTGAAGGTGGGCGACACCGTCACCATCTCCGCCCCCACCATGCGCGGCACCAACAACACGGTGGACGTGCGCGTGGCGGTCATCGCCGCGGACGTGGGCATGATGAGCGACTTCAACATCTTCGTGCCCTCGGCGACGTTGCGCGGCCTGTACCAGCTTCGCGACGACTCCACCGGCGCCATCTTCCTGTACCTCAAGGACCTCCAGCAGATTCCCCAGGTCCAGGCGCGGCTGCGCGAGAAGCTGACCGACGCGGGCTACATCGTCATGGACAACGACCCGCGCGCGTTCTGGTTCAAGTTCGACGTCGTCAACCGCGAGGATTGGACGGGCCAGAAGCTGGACCTCACCAACTGGGAGGATGAGATGTCCTTCATCACCTGGACGCTCAAGGCGCTCAACGGGTTGACGGGCATCCTCACCTTCGTGCTGCTGGCCATCATCGGCGTGGGCATCATGAACACGCTGTGGATCGCCATCCGGGAGCGCACGCGCGAGATTGGCACGCTGCGCGCCATCGGGATGCAGCGCACCCGGGTGATGTTGATGTTCCTCTTCGAGGCGATGACGCTCGGCGCGCTGAGCACGCTCAGCGGAGCGCTCATCGGGCTCATCGTGTGCGTGGCCGTGGACGCAGCGCGCGTGGGGGTCCCGGAGGCCGCCGCCATCTTCATCATGTCGGACCGGCTGAACCTGGTCGTGAACGCAAGCTCCGTGGTGGGCGCGATGGTGTTCATCACCGCGTGCACCACGCTCATCTCATTGATTCCTTCCTTCCTCGCCGCGCGCCTCAAGCCCGTGACGGCGATGCACCACATCGGGTGAACACCATGAGTCTCAAGAACCTGCTGTCCGCCGCGGCGCTGGTCGTGGCCATGTTGTCCGCGCCCGTGGCGCTGGCCCTCGAGCCAGCCGCCATGGTCCAGATCCTGTCGGTCATCGACGACCGCCAGCGCAACAGTGGCGACTACAAGGCGCACATCTACCTGGAGCAGAAGGAGAAGGACAAAACCGACAACGTGCGCGAGGGCTTCGTCTACCGGCGCGACGCGGACGACAAGCTGATGATTCTCTTCAGCAAGCCCAAGACGGAGGCCGGCAAGGGCTACCTGCGGCTGGACAAGAACCTCTGGAGCTACGACCCCAACGTGGGCAAGTGGGAGCGGCGCACGGAGCGCGAGCGCATCGCGGGCACCGACAGCCGCCGCGCCGACTTCGACGAGTCCCGGCTGGCCGAGGAGTTCGACCCGTCCTACGAGGGCGAGGCGAAGCTGGGCAAGTACACCGCACACCGGTTGAACCTGAAGGTGAAGCCCAACATCGACGTGGCCTACCCCGTGGTGAAGCTCTGGGTGGACAAGGAGTCGAACAACATCCTCAAGCGCGAGGAGTACGCGCTGTCCGGCCGGCTGCTGCGCACCGCGCTCTACCCGCGCTGGAAGAAGGTCTTCAGCGAGTCCAAGGGCGCCGACGTCTGGTACCCGGAGGAGATCCGCTTCTACGACGAGGTGGAGAAGGCCAACTCCACCATCGTCCTCATCAAGTCGGTGGACCTGCGCCCGCTGGAGGCCAACCTCTTCACCAAGGCGTGGCTCGAGAGCAAGAGCCGATGAACCCGCGCTCGCTCACCGTGGCCACGGCGCTGACCGTGGCCCTCGCCGGTACCGCCGCGCCCGGTCAGTCCGGGCGGCCGGACGAGAACGCGCTGTTTGGTGGAGGCGACGAGAAGCCCACCCAGGCGGACACCTCGACGCCAGCACCCGGCCCCGCCGAGGCGCCGTCATCCGACCGACCCAGCGAGGACGCGTTGTTCGGCGAGGAGCCCGCGACTTCCGCGAACGCCGACGCCAGCAACACGGGTGATGCGGCCGAGCGGCAGCCCTCGTTGACAGAGGCGCCTCCGGAGCCTGGGGACCGAGATTCCAACGTCCTATCGGGACCCGGGACTCGCAGCGCCTTCGACTCCGAAGAGGCGGTGAACGACCCGCTGCAGATTGGCGGGCAGTTCTACCTGCGCGGCTTCGCGGCCGCGACGGAGGGCACGTCGTTCGGCAACACGTCGTTCGCCGCGCCCACGCTGGTGGACGGGTACTTCGATGCCCGGCCCATGGAGCGTCTGCGAGGCTTCGTGGTGGGTCGGTTGAGCTACGATCCCACCTTCATCCCCTCGGCAGAGTCCAACGCGCCCGCCAATCCTCGCGTGCTGCTGGACCAGGCCTGGCTGCGCTTCGACTTCGACCGGACGGTGTTCTTCACCGTCGGCAAGCAGCACGTGAAGTGGGGCTCGGGGCAGATCTGGAACCCCACCGACTTCCTGTCACCGCAGCGGCGCAACCCGCTGGCCTTCGTGGACCTGCGCACGGGCGTGTCCATGGTGAAGGTCCATGTCCCCTGGGAAGCGGAGGGCTGGAACTTCTACGGCATCGCGGTGATGGACGACCTGGGCACCGACGCGGGCGCGCTGGTCGACAACACGGGCGGCATCCCCACCGTGAGCGACGCGGGTCCGGTCAACCGGCTCAGCCGAATCGGTGGGGCCCTGCGCGCCGAGGTCGTCGTGGGGCCCGCGGAGCTGGCCGCCACGGCCGTGGCGCAACGCGGGCGCAAGCCGCGCTTCGGGTTCGACCTGTCCTCGGCCTTGGGCCCCATCGACGTCTACGGCGAGGTGGGACTCAAGAAGGGAACGGAGCGTCCCCTGTACCGGCTCCCCGCGGGCGTCACCGTGGAGGACGTCATCCAAGGCCGGGAGAAGGTGGAGACCTATGTCCCCTCGGGGCTCACGCCCCAGGTGACGGCCGGCGCCAACTACAGCTTCGGGTACGGTGAAAACGACATCGCGGTGGTGGGCGTCGAATACTTCTACAACTCCACCGGCTACACGAGCTCGCTGGGCTATCCCTTCCTGATGCTGCAGGGCGCCTTCCAGCCTCTGTACCTGGGCCAGCACTACGCCTCCGCCTACGTGTTCCTGAACGACCCCGGTCCACTCGAGCGCACCTCGTTCAACCTCTTCACGCTCGGGAACCTCTCGGACAAGTCGTACATCAGCCGGCTCAACGTGACCCACCGCGCGCTCAGCTACCTGACGATGGAGGCGTACGGCGCCGTCCATTATGGCCACAAGGGCGGTGAGTTCCGACTGGGCTACACGGTCCCCGAGTTCGTCGTCGAAGGTGAGACCATCCCTGGCTTCACGGTTCCGGCCCCGACCTTCGAGCTGGGCGTGGGCCTGCGCATCAGCCTCTGAGGCCAGCGACCCTCTCGCCTCGGTGATTCATCGATTCGATTCAAGGACCGCGCCCTGCCATCCGAGGGCGCGGTCCTCTGCTTTTCAGCAGCGGCCACGGACGAGCGCCCACCGGGCGAGCCGGAGAGGACTCCTCGGGCCGGTGAGGTGCCAGAGAATTCATGCAGTGAACATCCTGAGTGCATGCATCCGTGGATCGCCATCGCCGTCAGCATGAGTCTGGCGCAAGTGAGCAGCGAGTACCCCTCGCCCTTGGACCCGTCGGTCCGGGACAACTCCGCACAGGCCCTGCGGGATGCCAATGAGCAAGCCGCCAAGTCAGCGGAGGGCGCCTGGCTCCCTCCCAACTACGTCATCCAGCAGATGCCCGGGAGCGACAGCCCCGCCTATGGCGCATATGGCGGAGGCTATGAAATCACCCCCGTGCTTCCCGACGGCAAGGCCCCGTTGAGCCCAGGTGATGCCGCCATCGACGAGACGTATCAGAGTTATCAACCCATCCCCGCCCCCACTCCCGAGCCAGGCGCGACGGAGGAACGCGAACCACAAGGCACCATCGCGGAATCGGCGGCCACGAATGCGTATGGCTCGGGCACGCAGGAGCAAGGGACCGGGGGCGCTGGGACAGGCGGCGCGGGCGTGGTGAACGAGGCATCACAGCCCAGCGCGCAGGACACGATGGGCGGCTTCGGCCCGACGGCGGAGGAACAGGCCACGAGCGAACAAGGAACAGGAGGTTCCGGGACGAGCGGAACGACGACCACCCCCCCTGGCCCGTCCACCACGACGGGCGAAGCTTCCGTGAATCCATCCGGTGCGACGGGGGCCGCGACACCTCAACCGCAGTCCCAAGGGGCCACCTCCGCGGGTAGCGACAACACCTCGCCGCCGATGCCATCGGATACGGCGACGTCGAGCAACCCTGGCTCGACCCAGCCCCAAACCGGCGCGAGTGCAGCGCCGCAGGCCCCGGACAACACAACGCCACCTCAAGTGAGCGCCACCGAAGTGGCCCGGCTCCGCGAGCGTGTGGATCAACTCGAAGCAGAGCTCAACACGCGCGATGACCAACTCGAGCAGAACACGCGTGCCACCCAGGAGCAGGTCGATACGTTCGGAGACCGCGCCGTCGACACCGAGGTCTCCCGCCAGCAACGGCTCTCGGCGCTGCAGAATGCCGGAGAGTGGATGCTCGCGGCGGACGCCGCGCTCCAACAGGGCGACAACGATGTCGACAACGCGTTGGACTACGCCGACAGCGCCTTCGCGGACATCGGCTCGAGCGCGTCGGAGTTCGGGCAGGGCACCGTCACCGTCCATGCGGAACGGGCGCGCGCGTTGCTCAACCTGGCTCGCGACGCAGCGGGGCGCAGCGACACGTACTCCGCGCGGCTCGCCCTTCAGGAGGCCGGCGTCGAGTTGAGCCTCGCGCGCGGCGCAAGCCTGGGGCGGTCCGGAACGGGCAACTCCCTGCTCACGCCCTGAGCGCCGCGTGAGCAGGCCTTGGTGGGCCTACGCGACACGGCCCCGTGCTTCGAGGCGCCTCGACGTCGAGGCGCCTCCACCGCCCGAGCTACGGCGTCTCGCGGAAGATGAGCAGTCCGCGCGACGACTCCATGGCGTAGATGTATCCATCGCCCGGAACCACCACGTTGTTGAGGCCCTCGAAGAACGTGGTCCCGCGGTTCGCATCGGTCTCGCGCCACGAGTTGTAATACGCCACCTGGCGCACGTCGCCCGGGTTGCTCACGTCCAGCACGCGCAGACCATCCTGGTAGAACGCGACGTAGAGCTTCGAGCCCGACAGCGTCATCGAGCGGATGGAGACCTCGGGGCGGAGCCGGAACTCACCGACCTGGAGGATGCTCGCGGGGTTCACCACGTCGAGCACGCTGAGGTACGAACCCCAGTCCTCGCCGCCCGAGAACGCCAGCATGCGGCCCCCGACGTTGCCCACCGCCATCGCACGCGACGGGACACTGCTGAAGCGGCCCAACAGCTTCGGGTCCGCCGGCTTCTTGAAGTCCGACACCGTCAGACCGAACGTCCACATGCTCGCGTAGAGCCGGTCACCCACCACCTTCACGTCGCGGGGGACCTCGTTGAGGCTCGCCTCGGCGCCCTCGACGAAGTAGCGGTCCAACAGCTTCGGCTCCGCCGGCGTCGTCAACTCGAAGACCAGCACCTCGCCGTTGGGTGACGGAGACCCCGCGACCAGGTGGTTGCCCTCCACCGACAACGACTCCAACACCACCGCCGGCTGAGCCAGCGAACGCAGGAACTTGGGGCTGGCCGGATTCTCGATGTTGTAGATGACCAGGCCGTTCTTCTGGCTCGCCACGTAGAGCAGCGACCCGTGCACCGCCACGTCCGTGTAGACGTCGTCGGACGGCTTGAACTCACCCACCTTCTTCGCCTCGGCAGGGTTCCTCACGTCGAAGACGAAGAGCCCTTCCTTGCCGGTGGGAACGTAGGCATAGCCACCCGCCACCGCGAGCTCCACGCCCGACCCGCGCGGCATCGCGACTTCCTTCACCAGCTCCAGCCCCGACGCCTCGGCCTCACCCTCGCGACGGGTGACGCGAATCGCGGTGAAGGTGCCCTCCAGATCCATCTCTCCGTCGACACAGCGACGGAATGCCCCCCGCATCTTGGTGGGCGCGGTCCCTTCACACCCGGCGAGGGCGAAACGCACCTTCCGGTTGTACGCGTCCACGCTCTCCGACGCCAGGTAGAGGGACTCCTCGGTGGACTCCTGGTCCGTCACCGGCATGTTGAACATGAGAGGGCCGGTGTCGCCTGACAGACGCAGCGCACTCGCCGTGCCCGTGCCGTCATTGAACTCGACGTTGAGGTTCCACACGCCCGCGCGCTGTACCTGGGCAAGAGTCGAACGCTGACAGGTCGACAGGTTGATGGCGGCAAGATGACACTCCGCCTTGTTCTTGGAGTCGTCGTCCTTGCCGCAACCCAGGGCGAGGACCAGCGTGCTGCTCAGTAGGTAGAAGCGTCTCATGGCCCTCATCCATATCGGGCGTTGGCACTCAACAAAAGCACTACGCGCAGGCCTTCAAGGCGCCAACTCCCACCGCCAGGCAAGTAAACCCAAAGAAATCCACGAGACGCTTGTATAGGCTCGCCTTCGAGAGCGAGCCTCCTAGAAAGCACCCGTCTCGTCAGTACCCCACCCCTGAGGTGACCTTCGTGAACCCCCGTCTCCTCGCTGCCGCCGCGCTGGCGCTGCTCCTGCCGGAGCTGGCGTTGGCTCAGGTCTTCGTCGTGCCTCGTCGCCCAGGCAAGACGCCTGTGAACAGCTTCGAGTTCGAGTGGCGGCACGTCGACATCCTCGTCGGCCCCGATGCCACCGGCGTCGCCAAGCCTCCGGAAAGGACCGCCCACGACCAGCCTCCTTCGGCCCCCGGGGATGTCGCCACGCCCCCCGCACAGCCGAACGAGCAGGCCGCGGCGCCTTCCAGCCCCTCTCCCACCCTGTCTCCCAGCCCCGTCCCGCAGCTGGCGGGAGCCGAGGACGCGGGGTCGCCCGATGGGGGCGTGGTGGCCACCGGCGGCGAGGACTCGGGGGCTTCCGCCACGGGTATCGCCGAGCGTGATGGCTCGGCCCCCGCGCTCTCCGGCAGCGTGTTCGGCGCGTCGCCGGATGGTGGATCCTCCGACGGCGGCTTCAACTACACCTACGCCAAGTCGCTGGGCACCAAGGCCGGCGGCGTTCGCTTCTACTTCTACGAGCGAGAGCGCGTGGTCGCCGAGCGCGCCGCGCCTCTCATCGAAGAGGCGTACCGGTACCTGGTGGACATCTTCCAGTACGTCCCCACGGAGACCTTCCCCTACATCCTCTACAGCAGCTACCAGGAATTCCTTCAGACCAACCTCTTCCCTCTTTCCGAGGGAACGCTGGGTGTCACCAGCACCGAGGACCTGAAGCTGACACTTCCGTACCTGGGCGACCACCGGCTCTTCGAGGAGATCAGCACCCACGAGCTGGCGCACCAGTTCACCATCCAGAAGACGCGCACCGTGGCGGAGCAGGCCAAGGTGTTTGGAGATCCGCTTCAGGCGATTCCGCTGTGGTTCATCGAAGGTATCGCCGAGTTCTACGCCAAGCGGGGCATGGACCCCGAGGCGGAGATGCTGGTGAGGGACCTGCTCGTCAACCCGGACCTCTACAAGGGCTACGCGTTCCTCGACTTCTTCTCGCCCGGGCCCTACGGCTACTTGTGGATCTACAAGGTGGGCCAGGTGCGCGTGGCCTTCCTCGAGGAGGAGTATGGCAAGGGCTTCATCCAGCGCGTGCTGGAGGAGTCTCCGCGGCTCGCGGGTGGCTCGCGTGATGCGCCGTCGCTCAAGTTCGAGGAGCTGCTGGAGCGGCTGACGGGCGATGACCCCAAGCGGCTGTCGGCGCGGTTCGAGAACTGGCTGAAGCGCCGGGCGTACAAGACGTACCTCAGCTCGGAGCAGTCCGCGCCCGCGCTGGACCTGCTCGACAAGGCGCCGGGCTACATCACCGCCATGGCCAGCTCGCCCGATGGCACCGTGCTGGGCGTGCGCACCATCGTCCCGGAGACAGGCGAGAGCCGGCTGTACCTGATGGACCCTCGGGTGCCGGACAAGACGCTGAAGGTCGCGGGTGACGGCGTGCCAGGCGTGGAGTCCCTGCACCCCATCTCCGGCCGCAGCTTCGCGCTGTCGCCAGACAAGTTGGCCTTCATCGCCGAGAACACCGGCCGCGATGTCATCTACGTGCAGGAGTACAAACACACCGTGGAGAAGCGCACCCAGGACGTGCTCGTGCGACGCAATCCCATCCGCACGGGGATCGACCGGGAGGTGGGCACCTCGGTGGAGATGGAGCTGGGCGGCCGCACGACGTACCGCATCGACAAGCACGGCCTGTTGGCGGCGTATTCGCCGGCCATTTCTCCAGACGGGCGCTACGTGGCATTCATCGGCATCAAGGACGACGGCCTGCGCGACGTGTACGCCATCGACCTGCAGGCGGGCTCGGACGCCAAGCCGGTGCAGCTCACCGACGACGTGTTCTCGGAGCGGCAGGTCACCTGGGGTCCATCGGGCATCATCTTCTCGTCGGACGCCACGTCCCACCGCAAGTTCAACCTCTTCCGAGTGAGGCTGGATGCGCCTCGCCAGGTGGAGCGTCTGACAAGCGAGGAGCGCGACCACGCG
The DNA here is from genome assembly GCF_037414475.1 of Myxococcus stipitatus. The sequence continues at coordinate 928,908 of NZ_CP147913.1, forward strand.
GACCCGCTCGCCCTGGCGGACGGGCGCGTGTTCTTCACCGCCTTCAACAACAGCAGCTCCGACCTGCATGAGCTCATGGCCGACGGCCGCATCATCCGCCGCACGGACCTGACCACGGGTGTCTTCGAGCCGGGCCCCGGCCCCGAGGGCAGCCTGTGGATGCTCTTCCACGTGTCCGGTGAGCGCAAACCCGCGGTGCTCCGGCCTCCGCGCATGCTGGCGCTCGACGTGGCTCCCGAGCCTCCGCCCGAGCCGCCCAACCCCCTGGCGGTGCGGCCCCTCACGGATGCCATGGCCTACCAGCCCTTCGCGCGGCAGAACCTGGAGTTCGGGCCCATCTTCGGCTTCGCGGGCGCGGGCGGCGGCGGCTTCGTCGGCCAGCTCTTCGCGGCGGCCAGCGACCGGATGAGGGACCATCAGTTCATCCTCACCCTGTCGGTGTACGGCAGCTTCGACCTGACGGACGGCTACCTGCTGTACATCAACGACGAGGGCCGCACGACGAAGGGCGGAGGCTTGTTCCAGTCCCTGCGCTTCCGCGTGGACCAGACCTTCGACGACCTGCCCGTCTTCTTCACGTCCGCGGAGCGGTACTTCGGCGCCGTCGGCAGCCTGCGCTACCCGCTGAGCACCTTCCTCTTCATCCAGGGCGACCTGAGCCTGGGCGGCACCAAGTACTTCCTGGACGACCCGACCGAGTTCTACCTGTTCTTCCCCGACCGCAACGAGGCGAACCGCGAGCTCTTGTCGGTGTGGAACGCGAAGAACAAGGCCATCCGATTCCAGACCGAACTCAGCGGACAGATTGGCTACGACAGCCTCAAGTACCACTACGCCACGGGCCCGCTGTCCGGCAGCTCCGTGCTCCTCGAGATGACAGTGGGCGCGCAGCCTTTCGACGACCAGGCCTACAGCAACTTCCGCCTGGACGCGGAGCGCTACTTCCCCATCTACGGCCGCACGAACCTCTTCCTGCGCGGCGGCGCCGGCACGACGCTGGGAGGCCGCTACGCGCGCTCCTACTTCCTGTCCTCGTTCGACACCCTGCGCGGCGTGAACTTCGGCGACGAGCGGTGGCTGCTCGGCCGGCACTTCGCCTACTCCACACTCGAATTACAGCTGCCACTCAATGACATCATCCGAGTGGCCTTCCTGAGCGACCTGGAGGCCATCGCCGGCATCGACGTGGGCGGCGTGGGCAACAGCTCCCGAGACATGTGGAACCACCGCGTGCTGGACGCCGCCGTCGGCGTCAACGTCGCGCTGGGGCCCTTGCTGATGCGGTTGCACTTCGCGCGGCCGCTCGACATCGGCGCGAAGGCGGGCAAGCCCGACTCGGGTTGGGTGACGAACTTCTCGCTGGGCATCGCCGGGCTCAACGGCTTCTTCGACCAGGGCAACACGGGCGCGGCGAACAACAGCTCCGCTCAGCCCGCGTCGCCCGCGCTGGTGCCCGCCGTGGGCGGCGGCTACACCGCGCCCCGGCACTGAGCAATCGCGAACGCCCCCGCTCCCGCCGTCCGGGGGAGCGGGGGCCGTCCTCGCCCCTCATCGCTTCACTCAGGACTGCGCGGCCACGAGCGCCGCATTGGCGCGGGCCATGGGGCCTCCGTCATTGGGGATGCGCTCGAAGTCGCCTCGCAGCGCCTTGATGGCGAACTTCTCCAGGTCGATTTCCCGGCGCGTGCGGATACCCAGCGCGCGCAGGGGGCCCGACAAGGGCCCGAAGCCGACCATGCCGTGCTGGAAGAGCGCCGCCGCGGCCAGGCCACTCAGCACGCGCCACCGGCCGCCGTCCTTCTTGCCGAGCAACAGCCCCAGCGCGCCCAGCGCCGCCGTCGCCACCATGACGGCGCGGTTGAGGTCCCACTCGCGCTCCAGGCGTTGGAGGTAGCGGCTCATCTCAGGGCGGTCCGCGCGTGTCGCCATGTGCCGGACGCACGCTTCCACATGCTGGTCGATGCGCCGGTTCACCATCACCGGCGTGTGACTGCGGGCCGAATCCGACGACTGGTTCCAGGTCTCCATCGCGGGCGACTCCCTCTCTCTGGGCACTCCCCTCTCCTCATTGAAGCTAGGGCCGCCCCACCGCGCCGGGAACAGCGCGGCGGCGGGCGCTCGAGGCCCTCGCGCCCGTCCGCCTGCCCCGCCAGGAGGCCCCCCTCCGCCATCCTCGTGAGAGGGCACTGGACCTGCTGAGTGCGCGGCGGCTCCCCTGCTCGTCCATCTAAAACACCACACCTCGAACTGGCCCATGGAAGGAAATCCCTTTCATTCATGGGTCGTCTTTCCACCCTCGCAAACGATGTCTTCGTTCACTTTCTGGCGGCTCAAGTCACTTCGCCCAAGGCATACACCTTGCTCAACACGAGGTGATGACACGCTCACGACTCTTGCTTGGTCTTCCAGTAGTCATGTGGATGTGGGCTTGCGGCTCCGGAGCTCCGCCCTCTTCCGTCCCGTCAACGCCGCCCGGCACGGAGGAACCTTCCCCGCAGCCCGTGGACCCACCGCCCGAGCCACCTCCTCCGGCGCCGCCTCCACCGGTAGAGCCTCCTCCCGAGGAGTTGGAAGTCCGACGCCGCTTCGAGCTGCCGGCCGTGCAGGCGAGCGTCCCCGAATACGAGCTCATCATCCCCGAGCCCACCCTGCGGTTGTTCGCGGCGGACCCCTGGACGCCGGAGCAGGACGCCGTCTTCAAGGCGCAGGGCACGGCCTATCCGGTCAAGGTGCGGCTGCGTGGCGCGTCCGCGCGCAACTTTCCCAAGAAGAGCTGGAATGTGAACTTCGAGAAGAACGTCCGGTTCGAGGGGCGCACCTCGCTCAACCTGGTGGCGGAGTACGCGGATGCCTCCATGCTGGCGGAGAAGGTGGCGTTCGACCTGCTCGCCGCGATGCGGGTCCCCGCGCCTCGAGCCAAGTTCGTGCGCCTCAAGCTCAACGGGCACTACGAGGGCGTGTTCCTGGACATCGAGCAGGTGAACAAGGCTTTCCTCAAGGCCCACGCCTTCGCGGATGGCGACGCGACCATCTACCGGTGTGGATGGAAGGACTGTGAGCTCAAGACGTGGCGCGTGCCGTACCAGGGCGACTGGACGAAGAAGACCAACGAGCGCGAGCCGAATGACCAGCTCATCGCCATCCTGGACATCATCAACCACACGCCGGAGCCCGACCTTCCCGCGGCGCTCGCGAAGCACCTTCAGTTGGAGCACTACCTGCGCTCCATGGTGCTGGACGCGCTGATGTCCAACAACTTCGTGGAGGATTCGGAGAGCTACTTCCTCTACGACCGGGCCGAGGCGAAGTGGTCCTATGTCCCGTGGGATTTGAACAACGTGGATGCACGGTGGTGGTACCCCTCCTCCGTGGAAGACATGCGCACGAGCAGCAACAACATGCGCCATCCATTGTTCAACTTCACGCTCACGGACTCGTGGGTGGAGAAGATGTATCAGCAGCGCAAGATGGAGACGGGGGCGTATCCTGGCTACCTGCCGGTCTTCTCCAACCTGGGCACGCGCGTGGTGATGAACCCCGAGCTGCGTGAGCGGCTGGGGGAGCGGCTCGAGAAGGCGATGGAGGAGCTGTTCACGCCCGACGTGATGGACCCGTACATCGACAATCTCCACCGGCTCATCGACAGCGGAATGCGCGCGGACCCGTACATGGACTACGGCCGGTTCGCCGCGGGCCGCGAGTACATGAAGCGCTTCGTGAGGGAGCGGCGCGCCTTCGTGAAGAAGGACTGGGTGCGGATGGAGGCGCAGCTCTCGCCACTGATGTTCGAGGCGTTCGACCCCGGCGAGGGTTGGGTGGAGGTGGGCAACCGCGGCGACGTGGAGCTGTCGCTCAAGGGCATGGTGCTGACCACCAACCTCCGGGTGAGTCTTGCGGGGGGTGCGCACGCGGCCACCGTGGCGCGGCCTCCCGTGGGCACGGTGCTGCCGCAAGTCGTGGTGGCGCCGGGCAAGCGCGTGCGGCTGAAGCTCTCCGACCTGGGGCTCCGGTTCGACCCCAAGGGTGAGGTGGGCCTGTTCGACGGGAAGTCGGTCATCGGAGTGAAGGACCTCCTGTTCTACGGCGAGCTGCCCACGGGCAAGCAGTACACGCGCGGCGACCGGGGGTGGGAGGTGCGTTAGCGCCGCTCTCGGACGACGAGCGTGCGCCTGGCGGTGAGACCCTGGTCATCCGTGACCAGGATTTCGTGGGCCCCCACCGAAGGGGTCCACCACATGCGCTCGCTCGCCCTCGCGGTGCCCAGCATCACGCCATCCACGAACCAGGTGAGCGGCCGTTCGTGCGCGGCATCCGCCTCCAATGGCACCTCCTGTTCCTTGGAGGGAACGCCGGGAATCAGCACCGCGACACGGCCCGCGATGGGCGAGACAATCCTGGGGGCTTCACGCTCACCACCGGGCTCACAGCCTGGCTCCGCCGGGGGCGACACGGGCGGCCGCCCTTCATGCTCCTCCAACCAGCGGCGGATGGTGGTGGGCCAGGAGATGAGCACCCGCGACTCCGTCTTCCGCCCCGCTCTGCACGCGGGTCCCACCACGAGGCCCGTCGCCACATCCACCTCCACTCGCTGGTGGTACGGACACTGGACGGTGGGCACCGCCGTGCGCCTCGCGTAGACCTCCTTTCGTTGGGTGCAGGCCTCGGTCGGTGGGTGCCCCGAGTACGCGCAGACCTCCACGCGCATCAGGTCGTCCGGCACCTCCACATCCTCGGCAGGCAAGACATGGCCCCGAGACGCCAGCCCCTCCAGGATGTCGAACAACACCGGCCCCGCCGCGTCCGCGCCCACCAGATGCACACTCGACGCGGAGTCGAAGTTCCCCCACCACACCACCGCCGTGTGCCGAGGGCCTGAGCCCGCCGCCCACGCGTCCCGATTCCCGAAGCTCGTCCCCGTCTTCCAGTGCACACGTGAGGGCAATCCCGTCAGCCGACGCCGCTCCGGAAAGTCGGGCCGGTCGCGCAGCGACAATGCCCTGCGCGTCAACCACGCCGCCCCTTGGGACATCACCTCCACGGGCTCCTCTCGCGGCTGCCCCTCCTCCAACAACCGCAAGGACCGCGTGCGTCCGTCCCCCGCAAGCGCGACGTACAGGCCCGCGAGCTCCAGCGGAGTCAACGCGTTGCCTCCCACCGCCAAGGACAAACCGTAGGAGTCTGGCACCGCGAAGAGGCGGGTGACACCCGCCGTCTTGAGTGCTCCCAGCATGCGCCCCACGCCCACCCGCTCCAGCAGCAGCACGAAGGGCAGATTGAGGGACTGAGACAGTGCGTCTTCCAATCGCACCAGCCCCCGGAAGCGGCCGTCGAAGTTGCGAGGTGAGTAGCCCTCATACCGGGTGGGGACATCCGCCACGAGATGCTCCGGCCCCGCGAGCCCCAGGTCGATGCCCATGGCATAGAGCAGCGGTTTGAGCGTCGAGCCCGGAGAGCGCGGCGTCGCGAAGCCGGGTATCTGCCCACCGTGCTTCTCGTCGAAGAAGTCGGGGTTCCCCACCAGCGCGAGCACCTCCCCCTTCTCTCGCTCCACCACCACCGCCGCCCCGTTATGGATTCCTTTCGGTCGCAGCGTCACCGCCGCGTCCCGCATCAACCTCTCCACCATCCGCTGCGTCCCCGCGTCCAGCGTCGTCCTCAGCAACGTCTGCCCTGGACGCTGGCTCCTCAGCCACACCGCCGCATGCGGAGCCTCGCGAGGAAATGCCTTCATCGCCAGAGGCACCCCGGTGGCTCTCACCTCCTCCAGCACCTGCTCTCTCGAGACGCTCGCCCCCTCGGGCCCCCTCGACAGCGCCTCCACCTCCAACAGCCTCCTCGCCACCTCGTTCCTCGCCGCCCTCAATCGCTCCTGGTTCTCCGCCACCGGAAATCGCCGGTTCGGGTTCTGCGGCACCACCAGCAGCGTCGCGATTTCCGCCGGGCTCAGGTGCGCCGCGGTGTGCCCGAAGTACGCCAGCGAGGCCGCCTCCACTCCCTCCACGTTGCGCCCGTACGGCACGAACTGGAGGTACGCCGCCAACACCTCCCCCTTCGTCAGCCTCAACTCCAACTGCACCGCTCGAAACGACTCCACCACCTTCGACACGAAGGTGCGCGGCCTCGGCTCCAGCACTCGCACCAGTTGCATCGTCAGCGTCGACGCCCCCGACACCCGCCGCCCCCTCACCACGTTGAGCGAGGCGGCTCGCGCCACCGCGAGCGGGTCCACGCCCGGGTGCGAATAGAAGCGCTTGTCCTCCAGCGCCAACAACGCCCGGATGTAGGCCGGGTCGATGCGCTCCACCGGCGCGGCGATGCGCCACCGCTCATCCGGCGCGAGGAACACATGTGCTGGCGTCCCGTCGCGGTACTCCAACACCACGGAGGGCGGCGAGGCGAGGCGCGACGGCAGCGGCACCCACCATGCCGCTGCCAGCCCCAGCGCCGCGAGCCCCAGCGACAGCAGGGTGACGCGGCGCAGGTTCTTCACGAAAGGGCGAACGCGGCGCATGTCAGAGCAGACTGTCCTTCCACGGGCCCGTCACCTGCGCCGTTCCCCCGGGCTCGCGCGCCCAGACGCGCGAGTCATACATGGCTTCAGCTTCCGCCCCAGGAATCGTGAAGGTCCCCGCCGTCACCGCGCGCACCGAGTAGACGACCGTCTTCGACTCCTTCGCCTCGAGCGCACCGAAGACTTCCATCCGGTCATCGCGGATGTTGACGTAGTCCGGCTTCCACAGCGCATCCGCGGCCACCCAGTTCACCGCGACCTCGCGCCCCAGCCGTGCGTTCTCGATTTCCCAGCCCGCGGGCAGGCGGTCCACCAGGACGATGTTGCGCATGACCTCCGCGGTGGTGTTGCGGAGCTCCAGCTCCACGTGGATGAGTGCCGCCAGCGCCACCGGGGACTTGCCGGGCTCCAGGAGGGAGCCGTCACTCTTCCGGTAGCGGCGAGTCAACGTCAGGCCCTGGCCTCCCACTCTCGCCTGGCTGTCCGAGCGAACCCCCTCGCTGCTCAGCACGAGATACACCTTGCCTGAGTCCTTCGACGGCAGGTCGAGCTGGAGCGCATTGCGCTCACTGGCCCGCGCCAGCACCCACGTGCGGTCCGACGCACGCGACGCCCTGCTCTGCTGAGCCACCACCTGCTCTCCATCCACCGTCAACACCGGCGGGGCGAACTGCATCGACGCGCCTTTCAACCGCTTGCCCAGGCCGGTGATGCCCCAGACCAGTTCCTGCGTCGTGTACCAGTCACTCGATTGCGCCTGGAGCGACTCCGCCACCATGGCCGCCAAGGGCTCTCCCGCAGCGTCGTTGCCGAACAGGTCCTGGAAGGTACTCAGCATGAAGCCACGACGGCGCCGGTCCGAGTAGAAGGACCAGGAGTTCTTGCGCTCGTCGGTGACGGGCGACAGGTCCGGGCTGCGCAGCTCCTTCTCGTAGCGGCGGTCTCCCGAAAGCCACAGGGCCGCCTTGAGCGTGTACATGGCCTCCAGGTCCTGTCCGGAGAGCGGCCCCGCCTTCTGCTTCTCGGTCAGCACATCCACGAGCTTCTGCACGCGAGCCTTTCGGCCCTTGCCCGACAGCGCCAGCACGTAGTGCATGTACGCCTCTGCTTCGCCCATGGCATCACGGTGATGGCCGCCCCACCCCTCGATGGCGTTGAGCGAGTCACCCATCCACTGGAGCGCCCCATTCAGCCGCTCCTGAGGAACGGGGTACTTCAGCTTCTGCGCGTCGAGCAGCATGTGCGTCGCGTACGCGGTCCCCCACGGCACGGCGTCCGTGCTCCCGGGCCAGTAGCCAAAGCCGCCCGACGGCGTCTGCATCGACAACACGCGACTGATGCCCGCCAGCACCATGCTCTCCACGCTCCCCTTCCCCGTCAGCGTGGGGTCGATGCTGTCCACCATCTCGGACATGAAGAGCAGCGGGCGCGTCGAGGACGTCGTCTGCTCGATGCAGCCATACGGATAGCGCGCCAAGTATGACAGGTGCTGGAGCGACTGCGCATACGGATTCGCCGTCACCCACAACGTCGACCGCTCCGTCGTCGGTGTCCACCCCTGGAGGTACTTCGACACATCCGT